>JABDES010000006.1 GCA_013286935.1 Candidatus Babelota bacterium | reverse complement strand
CACTGAAATCCGTATCCCATTTTATACCGATTTTGATGGAGTTTTATTTTCCGACATAGGAGTGTTGGGGGCAGATCACAGCGCATTCTTATTGTCCGACGGACTCCTAGGCTCTTCCGGACTTGGCATACGATTACGAACATCATTTGGCCCTCTTAGATGTGATATAGGATGGAAATGGCACAAGCATGAATTACATGAACGCTCTTGGGCATGGTTTTTATCATTTGGACATTCATTCTAACATAACACTCTAAATCAAATAATAATTTTCATTCGGGAGGAAGAGGGGTAGCAGTAGAAGGGCTGGGGATGGTAGAAATAGGAACGTCACCCTGCTCTAAATCCACTTCTGTATCAGGTTCACTCTCCTGCATGTATGCTTTGATGCTATACAACCCTATGTTATATACGGGCTGGGAAACCAAAACTACACCACCACCGAACAATAGCGTAAAATCAGTCGGGTCTTCTTTGTACTCAAGAAGCATTAAAAACATCCAGAGAGCAACAGATGTCACGCCACCATTGGACAGAAAGGTAGTAGGTCGGCTATTGAGTATCTCAAAAATTGTTCTTTTCTTGTCACTTTTATTAAAAAAGGAATTGGTATACATATTCCAACCACCTTGTGCAATGAGCGAGGCCCAACAAGAAGCTACCGTAATGGCATGAGTAGGTATTGCTTGATTAATACCTACATCAATGCTCCTAAGAAGTGCTATTGTAACGGCACTTGCCAGTACTGCGATTCCACCATTACTCAGTATGCCTTGTCCTGCTCTAGCAACTTTAGATTCTTTAACCTTAGACCAGGTCCATTCTGCCTGCACTCTAGATACAACACCACATAACAACACAAATATAAAAAACCTTAAATAGAAATAGTTAATGCTTCTTCTCAATGTAATTACTCTACCTCTTGAGCTAGACTAGAACAAAACCTTCCTTATTTCAAACAACCAATTTTATACTTATTTTCATTCATTTTCAAGACTTATTGAGGGAACATCAATTTTTGATGCTTATCTTGTGATTCTGATTGGTCATCATCGCTTCTTTTTCTTTTGGTATGACTATTGAATGCTACTATTTTTTTAATAAAATCCTCTGAGGCGGCTTTTCCAACGGTACCACTTCTCTCCTGAGTAAATAATGCTTTCATGTCACCATAAAATGGGTGCTTTTTTAGCATAGTCCACCCTGTTTTATCTTCATCTGTCAATTTAATGATTCTGTTAGCAAGGCGCTGATTAAGCTCATTTTTTAAGTGCCAATATATGGGAAACAGTGTAGTCAATCTATTTGTATGATTACTAAACTTATCCGAGACAACCTTAGCCCACTCATGAAGGGAAAAACAACCTTGTTGCGTACGATACCTGCCGTCACTAGTTGACCTAGCCTTGTCAAGCAACGTAAAAACACCCTTGCCCTTCTTCTTGTCTGAGTATGGAAGATAAATATCATCGCATTGTTCATAAATATCGTCAGGGACCAAAAGGGCCGCCATCCGTGGAGAAAACTCATTAATTGTTGGTGGCAAAATTATTGGTGGCGTATACATTAACCCCAAAGCTCTCTCGCTACATGGCTGCTGCTCTGTCGAAACCATCAAAAGATCTATTGGCCGATTACCTTCAGCGTCAACAGCATTTGTATCCGCCCCCTGCAAAATAAAAAATTCGGTCTTTCTTTGAAAGGCGTTAATGATATTTTGGCTCAGCTCAGGGTATGGCCAAGATTTGGATTTAGCCTGGCGTTTTAAAAGATTTTTTACCATACACATAAGCGGTGTATTCCCGTCTTCATTTGGCAAATTAATGATATCCTTTGTTATCAAAGGCTTACAAAATTCCCTACGATCATCTTGGTCCTCGAATGGAACGCAAGCAGCAATATGAAGCGGGGTTTCACCATCTGAATTACAAAGGGTAATATCTGTACATTGACTCAGACGATTAAACATATTAAGATAATTCTCAAAATAAGCATTACCCCCCTTCTCACGATAACCATCTCCCTTCTTGAGTAGCCAGTGCAAGGGAGTGTTTTCAAGGCCATCTAGCCCACTTGGATCTTCATGATTACCAATCAATACTTTTAATACGGCATCATTGCAATAATGGCGAACAGCAAAATGCAAAACGGATTCACCATCCCCCTCGGATCTTACACCGACCTCTGCACCAGATTTACATAAAAACTCAACGGATTGGTCAAGCTCGTTACCGTTCGATTCTTTAAGAAGAATCTTCAAGGGAGTCTCACCAATTTCAGAAAGAGATGCCATATTCAATCCTTCCTTCTCAACAAAGCGTTGTATGTCCTTGCAGGTTGTTCTCTCTTCCATCACGAGATCGCGAAATTCTTCAAGCTTTTTTTCTCTAAAATCCCTTTCTACTTCTACGTCAAAGCCCTGCAACATGTTCAAGGAAGAATTGTTCATTCCATATAATGAATTATGAAAAACTAAAAAAAGTAAAAATAACCTAAAAAAAATTGACAATGAAAACATTGTGTACCTCTAAAATAAAACAGTTATAAGCAATTCCGCATATCATGTATGTAAATTATTCAAATTGCAAACAAATCAATACACTGCATTTAGCATCATTTCTGCGCAAATGCAAATTCAAATCTTTGTTCAAATTGTCATAAAGATTGGTATTGTCTTAAGACCAATAAAACACGCATAAGATCACTTTAATGTTATATTTGTAGCTTGTAAAGTACTATTTTGCTTCAAGTACAGAAGGCGGAGGAAGATAGTTTTTATTAAGACCATTTTATATTGACCTGCCATAATATATTTTGCTTTCATTGCAACCAATTTCTGTTATAGTTGAAATTCATAACTTTTCATACGTTACGCAGGTTATGTTTATTGTTGACCAATAAGTATTTTTTTAAGATTCACTTTTAAATTCAAGCAATCAAAACAATTATACGGTTTATTTTGGGATTATCGTGGCACATCATCACTCTGAACATAGTAGACATTCTAATGAATTCCATGGGCATAATTTATATGGCGAACTCATGTGTCATCTACCACATGCCGTATTTTCAGTTGCAACCAGCCTAATCATAGCAAGTTTTGTAACCTATTTTTCAGTTGGTTTTACAAATCAAGCTATTGCATGCAACGGGGCCCACATGCTTTTCCATGCTTTCCATTTTATGCACATTTTATTTGCTAGTACCGGCACCGTCATTACATTTCGTAGATTTTCAAAAAATATATGGAAAATGATAGCCGTAGGAACCATCTGCCCAATTGTTTTTTGTGCTTTGTCAGATATTGTAATCCCATATATAGCCGGCCGGCTATTAGGGGTTGCAATGGATTTTCATATCTGCTTTTACTCTGAGCTTATTAATGTTGTACCTTTTTTATGCATGGGAATCATTAATGGGTTTGCCATGAGTTACCACACACAATCTCATGGTGCATATGCTAATTTTTCACATATGAGCCATATTTTTGTAAGTTCGCTTGCAGCAACCTTTTATCTGATGTCTCACGGATTTATCGATTGGTATCTACAAATTGGCATGGTTTTTGTATTTTTAGTAATCGCTGTAGTGGTACCATGCACCCTATCAGACATAGTCGTACCGATAACTGTTGCAAGGGCTGGCAATACACATGAGAAGCATTAGATTTGAAAATGTCACCAAGCTATTTCATGGTGAAACCGTTGTAGAAAATATTAATCTCACTATCCCAAGCGGAAAATTTTTTGCTCTTTTGGGCCCAAGCGGAAGCGGAAAAACGACCTTATTGCGACTTATTGCGGGCTTTGAACAACCGGATAGTGGTCGTATATTCTTAGGAAACCATAACATTACAAACGTGCCGATTAATGAACGTCGTGTTAACACAGTCTTTCAAAACTATGCACTTTTCCCCCATCTGAACGTCTTCGACAATGTTGCCTATGGTTTGCAGATTAAAAAGATTGACAAAGCAACCATACAAAAACGAGTAATTGCTATTTTAAAGGTCGTACGCCTTGAAAAACATATGTATCGTTCAATTACACGTCTTTCTGGCGGGCAACAACAAAGAGTAGCACTTGCACGCGCTATCATTAACGAACCAGACGTACTTTTATTAGATGAGCCCTTGGCAGCTCTTGATCTGAAGCTGCGTGAACACATGCTTATTGAATTGATAGAATTACAAAGCTCATTACAAACCACCTTTGTATATGTGACGCACGATCAATTTGAAGCACTAACGGTTGCTGATACTATGGCAATAATGAATGCTGATGGAGAAATTGAGCAAATAGGCACACCAAAAGAGATTTATGAATTTCCTGAGTCCTCGTTCGTTGCAAAGTTTGTTGGTACTACTAATATTTTAACGGGTACCTTAGTACTCTTTGATAATGTTTACAAAATTGAACTGCCAGACCTTGGAACATTCGAAATATCTGTTACTGCAAGCAAGCCCTGGGTACGTCCTTCACTAAAAGTTTTCATGAGCCTTCGTCCAGAAAAGATTGAGATTAGCAAGTCTAAACATGAAGGATTTTCAAATATGCTAAAAGGAAAAGTCGAAGCAATCGTGTACCATGGCCGATCGACCCAGTATGACGTCCGTTTAAAAAATGGAATGCGCATTCGAGTGTTTGAACAAAACGAGGAACATTTTCCACAAGAAGTTATAGACTACGATGATTATGTGTTTTTGTATTGGCAAAAAGAAAATGTCGTATTGTTAAATCGATGAAAAATAGATTAAAAGAATCATTCAAGCAACACTTATCGTTTTTTTTCTCAGTACCGGCTTTACTTTGGCAGGTTCTTTTTTTATGTGTGCCACTATTAATCATCGTTTGCTATAGTTGTGTTGATAAATCAGGACAATTTTTAACACTGGTCAACTATAAATCAATATTGCATGTGCCTTTTTTATATATTTTACTTCGTTCATTGTTTCTTGCGACTGCTACAGCAACAATAACATTGTTATGTGCCTATCCTGTTGTTTATTATTTGGTATTTCATGTGCGTCCACTAAGTAGATATTTTATCACCTGCATGATGCTTCCATTTGGCGTAAATTTTTTGATGCTCACATATTCATGGTTTTTCCTGCTCGAACGCAACGGCCTTATTAATACTGTATTGTCTGGGATCGGATTTATTAACACCCCGATACAGTTTCTGTATAGTCAGGGGGCAGTGCTTCTTGTTATGGTCTACTGTTATATACCTTTTATGATTATTCCACTCTATATGAGCCTTGAAAAACTTGATCAGAGACTTATTGACGCCTCAGCAGACTTGGGAGCTAACGCATGGCAAACATTTATGCGTGTTACATTGCCTTTATCCTTGCCTGGCATAAAGACTGGATTTTTATTGGTATTTGTCCCAGCATTTGGTGAATTTGCCATACCTACACTGTTAGGTGGATCGAAATTTTTAGTTATAGGGTCCTTAATTTCCTATTATTTTTTTGTAGCTCGTAACAACTCATTTGGAGCGGCCTGTACAGTAGCATCGGCCCTATGCCTATTGCTTGTCGTTTTGCTTATACAGAACTGTACAAGAATATATGTTTTTATCAAAAAAAAAGCTGAATCATGAATCTTCATTCAACAAAGACTGCACGTTTGCTCTCTATTTTTACCATATTTTTTTTCATATTTTTATATTTGCCAATGGTTATTCTGGCCATTTTTTCATTTAATGACAATCCAATTAACTATCGCTGGTCAGGATTCACAATGAGATGGTACAGCGCCCTATTAGGATCAGCAGAAGTGTGGACTGTCCTTGCCAATTCATTGTTGGTTGCCATTTGTACAGTATTTTTGAGTATGACAATGGGTGTTCTTGTCGTATATTGTGGCGTACGCAGCTATCTTGAACGATTTCTTGCTATTTTTTACCTTAATCTTGCCGTTCCAGAAGTCGTTTTAGCTGTTGGATTATTAAGTTTTTTCTACTTTTTTTCTTTTGATTTTGGGTTTATATCATTGGTGGTTAGCCATACTCTACTTGGCTTAGGATACGCAGTTCCTATTATAGCGGTTAGATTTCATGAACTTGACAAGCGCCTTATTGAAGCTTCTTACGATCTAGGTGCAACCCAAGCTCAAACTTTTTTTTATGTAGTGCTTCCATTTTTACGACCAGCTATTATGTCTGCAGGGTTGTTGGTTTTCGTTATATCGTTTGATAATTTTATTATATCATTTTTTTGTGCTGGCTCTTCATTACAAACACTGCCACTATATATCTTTTCCATTATCAGATCAGGACAGGGATCTCCTATGATCAATGCTTTATCTACATTAATGTTATTGTTTAGTATGGCATTGATCTTTGTTGCTATGATACTCCATAGAGGATGGAATAAAAAATGATTCGCACAGCCAAGGATAACACAGATATCTTTGTTCGTATTAGTATCATTCTGTTTTGGATAGGACTAATAGCCTTATTTTTGAGCATTCCAAGCTTGATAAACAGGTGGTACACTGAACGATCCATATCTATTTTAGCATGGCCTTCAGTTTTAAATGCTGATTTTGTACAGGACTTCGAATGTAAAACCGGCATTAAAGTTCGTATAACCTACTTTGAACACAATGAGGAACTAGTTGTTAAAATGCGTTCTGGAGCAATTAAAGGTTACGACCTTGTAATGCCTGCCGACTATGTGGTTACCTTGCTGATACGAGAAGGAGCACTGAAAAAGATTGACCATAATCGTTGCACATTCTGGTCGAACATCGACAACCGATTACAAAATAATGACTTCGATATTGGCAATCTCTACACTATTCCATATGCATTTAGCATATATGGCATAGCATTTGATACAAAACAGATAGGGTCAGAATTGGCTCAAAATGGTTGGGGCCTTGTATTTAATAATGTTAATACAAATAAATCAATCGGAATGATTGATGATGCCAGAGAGATAGCATCAATTGCAGCTCAATATTTGTATAACGCATTACCACATGACCTGACACATGATGAGTGGTCTGGTCTTAAAAAAATGTTACAGATGCAAAAACAGCATGTAACTATGTACACAGACATGCGCGCAGACTATTTGCTGTTATCGGGAGCTTGTTCTGCGGTAGTAACAAACAGCTCTGAAATTTCTCGCATAACTACACAATCAAACCAATTTACATTTTTCATTCCTAAAGAGGGGTCCTTTTGGGTCATAGATTCTTTTGTGCTACCAGTTACTACAACGAAGGAAGATTTGGCGTATGAATTTCTTAACTACCTATATCGCCCAGAGATTATTGAAAAATACGTTAAAAAACTTGGTTTCTCTTCTGCCTTATCAAAAAAATTCATAGAAAATTCGATGTTACCTTACACATCAAGTTTGACAGCTCCGGATCGCCTTAAATTCTTCGACGACTCTATACCAGAATCTCAATTAAGCGATCTGTGGATAGATCTGAAATCATAAAGTATATTAAAAAATAAAATTATTTACTGTTGACAAAATAGTCTGGCCTAGCTATTGCTAGGTTAGAATGTGTTTTTATACCGATGGAAACAGTTTTCCAAAGTATATCGCTACAATACAGTCACAAAACGATTTTGAAGCAATTTGAAGCAAATAGTTACTTTAGTAAAAAGGGGTAGTTGTATGATACATCATATGGTAAGGAACTTTTTTTTAGCTGCGTCAGTGATCTTTATTTTACATCTATGCGGCATAGCTCAAGGAACGGTCCTTTGGAACTCCGTCTCAGCTCCAAATTGTATAGACCAAAATTTGGTTATTACAGGGTTAGTTCAGTTGAGTGCGGGAGGTACACAAATTCAGGCAGCAACCACCAACGTTGTGGTAAGTGTAATTACATCCTCACAAGTACGTGGAAATGATACAGCTCCTTCTCAATTATATGTAAATGCTGCATCCGGGTTATCAGTTACATTTATGCTTACAAGCTTTGATCTTTCATTTGTTGGTTCTTCCGATGTTCCTCACACTCCACTTTTGATTATGATGGAAGGCCCAGGCCAAATTAATTTTGTTCTGCAAGGCGGCAGAACGCTTTCATTTACCAATGCAGCCGGTCGTGGCGGAACACAAGTTTATCTATTAATGAGCAATTCAAACCCAGCTCCTACGCTGTTTTTTAGCCGAAATAACAGCATCGCTGCAAATCAAAATGCCATTATTGATATAGGCCCAAATTCCTTGCTCAGTTACCTATCCACCACACCAGTAGCCGCGGCTACTGACTCGGGCATCATTCAATTTGATCCATCGAACACTGATCCATTTGCTAGATTGGCCCTTAGCATTGAAAATTCTGGTGGCGTAACAATTGCTGGAGCATTAACAAACCAGTCAAATCCATTCTTGATAACACTTGCTAACATTGATAGAACTACCGCTGCTGGCCGAAATGCTATTTTTCAAATTGTTAACGGCATTGGTTCGAGCGCAGAAGGAGGTCTGCTCGTTACCAATAAAAATGCACAATTATTTGATCTGTTAATTGATCCATTTGGAAATCTTGGAGCAGCGCTTGATAACGTTAACTTTAAAGGATCATTTTCCGGCAATCGTTTAGGATTTGTCTTAGGCGCTAATGCAACACTGAATATCAATAGCTTTGCCTATCTAGATTATGTTGGGCTTGCTAATAATAGTTGTCCAAATGTTAACATACCAGTAAAGCTCCGTAACGGATCAGCTCTATTTATTGACGGCAATTTAAATCCGCTTTCTATTGATGCGCGCATCAATATGGCCGCGGAATCAGCAATCTTTTTCCGCTCTGGCATTGACAACGCTGGTGTCATTGAAAATGATTTTTCAACGACAAACACCGCGCCATTTACGGTTATTTCGGCATTACAAACCGCCGATCAAGGAGAAATCGTATTTGATGTAGAGGCATTTGTTAATATTAATGGGTCCGATAGCGGTCAGACTTTATTAAGTAAAATAGAAATATTGTCATTACAGGTTAACCCAAGTGGTGGACCACTCTTTTTAACGGGAACTGAAACTGACTTTCCACAACGTACATTTAATACAGACTGTGGTGCTTTGCTTGCATATAATAAGGCAGCGTTTCTTGTAAATAATGTTTTGAACTTAAACAATCTTGCATTGGCACATACCGATGTAAATCATGCAGTTAATGAAAAAGATGATGTTTTTTCAGAACCAACTTACGTAGGTGGCGAAGCATTTCAACTTAGCTGCTTTACCCCCCGTCCACAAATTGCATTTAATAACTCCTACCTTCTAGTGCAAACCGATGTTGCATTTTCTGGCGTTGATTTGCATGTGGGAAACACACTGTCTAGCTCAAATACCTGCGGTCCTAATTTGAGCAATTTCGTCTTTTTTGGTAATGGTCAATGCGTAGATAATGGTACTGGACGCCAATTTATTTTGGGTACAAGTGTCGGTTCAAAGTCATGCGATGGAACAACACCAATATCTGCAGAAGCTCATTTGGACGTTATTTCGACTGGCAGCTGTAACAACGTAACATCCGGAGTCCTTAACGAACTTTTATTGACCGTATCTTTAAACAATGCAACAATCAATCCATGCATAACCCCTACATGCTCTTGTCCATTGCAAACATCGCTACACACAATCTTTTTAGGGCAAACAAGCAATATTTCTATAGGTCTTGATGCGCTTTGCTGTACATCTACAACCAATGCGCCTTTTTCAGAACTTCTGATCGCAGGAAACTATTTTGCAATAGATTCGCGAGGGGGCCTGGTTGGCCAACCCCGATTGGGAGGCGTAACCGGTCAGGGAGTTATCGTAGTTGAAACTAACGGTATTTTTGCAATAGGCGCTCAATTTATTGCAGCCATTGAAGCTATGGTAGTAAAAACAGGTAATGGTCAAGTAATATTGCCAGAAGAGCAAGTCTTTTTTGGTCCTCATATTGGCGTGACAGATTTTCAGTTAGATTTAGGTACAACGGATACAATCGTCCCAGCCTTGGCCAATTATGCGGAATATACACTTAATTGGCGTTCAGTTACCAAAGATTACGATCTTTTCTGCCCCTATGATGTTACATCAGTCAATATGTGTTCTTGCCCACCGGTTACTCGACAGAATGTCAGTGCCATCCCTACCATTGTAGGTGAGGTTAACCAGTTTGAAATACAAGGCTCGCGCATCGGTGATCCAGTCCATATTTTAGTGAATGGTGGGTGGATACGAGAACTTATATTTCAAAATACCGGTTGTCCTGGCGAAGCACCTACAGGAATAATAGTTCTCCAAGGAGACGGTCGGGTTGGATTAAATATGGCATTTCGTAATACAGATTCAGTAGGCGCTGAAATAGTGTTAGGTGTTAATGGCGTTAGCATCATCGCTAACGGTAACGGTCAAATAGATTTAAATACCGACGTCATAGTAAATAATCACTGCAGTCTTCTGACCGGTCCTGATTTTGTATCTTCAACTACTGCATCAGTTGGAAGCGCCTTACGAATTAATGCCGATACGGTAAAGGAGTTTCGTATCACCAAGACCGGCATTCTTGATTTGCGCAGCTTTGGTGTAGGAGACACGCTCGAATTTACAGGTCCAGTAACGGTAGTACTTGAAGCTGGGGCACAAATATTGATGGCTGGAGGCGTTGTTCGCTTTGTAGATAATGCGAGCTTGATCTGTGACCCAGTCGCCAGTTCAGCAGATTTTTTTGCTGCCATTCCTCTAGGACCGATAGATAATACACTGACAGCAACAGCTTCAACACCAGCAGCACTGCCGCATAACCAATTTGCACCACTCACTGGTTTTGGTGCCGGTGTCGCCAATACCGATTCTTTCCGCATCAAACTAATTGGTACTGGTACTTTTGACTTTGCAGAAAGCTCCCGTTTCTTTATTCCAAAAAACACGTTTGTCGGCGTAGAAACATTGTTCGAACTCATTACAGATCCAGCAGGACCAACTACCACCTGCCAAATTCCTGTAACGAATATGAATATATTAGTTCGTGATCAGGCATTATTTGAAATTGGCGATAACAATACAAATGGCGGAACTTTTCAAATAGGAAACACTAAAGATAACATAGGACATACCATTAGTTTTACGTTGACGCTGAATGGTCCTGATGCACAATTTACCATCAAGCCTGAAGGTTTTGTCGGTTTCGATGTCGGTATTGCCAATAAAAGCTTGCCTGATCCAAATGATTGGTTGGTTGATACCCTGTTTAACGTTTCCAACGTTACAGTCAATATGATTGAAGGATTCTTTAGGCATGATCGTATTTTTTCAGGTAATGATCTTGATACAAGCGATCCTACAAAGCTACCAAGTTCTAACGCTTCTTTATTGGCTTTTGGCGTTGGTTTTGATCCAGTACCAACCTATAGCTTTATCTTGCCAGCCACTAACGATGACTCAGTGTTAGAACAGCAAGTTGATCTTAATGTGTTAGGTGGTGGCAATATGGTTATTGTTACCAGCTCTGCATTTGCAGGACAGCCTGGTGTTATTAGTCCAATAGTCACAACACAAAATGGTGTGGTCAATGTTGGTGGTGGCTTTACCAATTCTCGTCTATTTACCGGCGTGCTCGCATCATGGGGTATGATGCCAAATGCACCAGCGAGTTCTAGCGCGTCAGGTGTATTTAACTTCTTAGCAATTCAGGATTTTTTCTCTGCAACGGGTTCTAGTGGGAGTGGGGCAGTGGCCTTTGGGGCAGCAGAGTTTGAAACGGCACGCGTACCACTCAGAACCGCGTGGGTATTTAGTAATACCATTGGCAGAGCAGATATTTTTAACCTGGCGGACAGCCTGGGTGGCACTATGCTGGATCGAAGAAATCGTGCGGCTGCTGTTGGCATTGCAGGATTGCAGATAGACTTTACGCAACCAGCACCGGGAGTATTGATTTATGCGCAACAAGTTGAGTAAAACAATTGGTCATGTCAAAAAAAGGCAATAAGTAATGGGTACAAACAAAAAGGAAAGTAATGAATAGAATGTCGGTACGTGTGGCAGCGTTACTGGGCCTGTTTGGTACAGCTGCGCTTAATGCCACCACAAGTGAATTTAGGTCACCACTTAGTTTTGAGTACGGCGGCCCGATACATATGTATCTTGACCGAGCACATGATCTTGGATATTCATGTCCAGAAGATCAGGATTGCGAGCCATTATGGTGCGAAGTTGCTTTTGAGCCGTGGGCAACCGGATATGGACGTAGTGCATGCTCCAGCTTTATTGATTGTAATCCATGCTCAGACCATGTCACACGAAATAGAGAATCTCTTGCGGCACTTTTTTTTGGTGCTGAATCATTTACACCTGCACAATCTTTTCCAAACGGAATTGTTCCGGCTGGCAGCAACCCAACCCTTAATCTGAGCGTTACACCACAGTTTACTTACAGCGAAAAAGGAGTCTATTTTGGAGGACAGGCATGGTATAATCTTGATGATTGGTGTTTACCATGCTGGCATGTAGGTACACGCGTAGGTATTCCATTCAAAGTAATTAAGATCAACAATCAAACATCAGTTGGCACCTCGCAAACAACGATTGGGCAGGTGGCTTCTGAAATACTTCTTAATACGGGTACTACTATTGCTAATCCTACTTTGTTATATGATTTTGCTTTTCGTCTTGATTTTTTAAGTTCTTTGATAAGACCAAATTTACCACCCACGCCTTCATTTCCATTGGTAGAATATAGCACTGGTACAAATACCATACGTACGTCAATTGCTGGACAACCGGTTGGTTATAATGCAGCAGAAATTGCTGCTAGCGGTAACAAACCAGCTATTTTTCTTATTAAGCGTCCAGATGGAACATTGCCACCAAGAATTCCATTGGCAAACCCAGCAGCCCCGGTAATTCAAACTTATGGCAGACAAACATCGCAAATTACAGGCCAGCTGCCAATTGATGGGTCTGGGGCCGCCAACAACGTTCTGTTCTTTGGTGACGCAACCGTTGATTACTTTGATAATGTGGGCACAAGTCCATCAGAGCAGGCTACACTTTTTGTAGTTCCTCACATTACTGATTCCGGTGATAATTTTGTCAATAATACGCTTGCCATTCAAAATGCTATAGATCAGTTTCTAAGGGGACTTGATTTGAGCAATGGCCCCATTCAGACACTTGCAGCACTCGGTACAAATTTAACCGAATCTGAATGCATTGTAGGTCAGGGCGATTTACGTCTTGAGTTCTTAGCAGGTTACGTTAATCAAGATGATTGTTGGTGGAACAATTGGTACATAGACGGTCTCTTGGGCGTCATTGTACCAACAGGAAAGCGTATTAAAGACGCTGAAAAAGTTTTCTTGCAAACCACAGGCAACAATGGTCATGTTGAATTTGAATTAGGAGTAGAAACTGCTTGGCGTCCAACATGCTGGTTTGGATTACAAGTAAAAGGCTATTACAATCATGTATTTAAACGCACCGAATTTCGAGCCGCTCCATTCGTTGGTGCAACTATAAGAAACATAGGACCACAAATAGAGGTTGAAAATTCATGGAACTATGGTGTATTGACTGTCGATATGGATTTCTTCCACCCCTGTAATCCTAATCTTGGGGCAACGTTTGGATATGAACTTTTTACTAAAGGAAGAGATCATATCAGCCTCTGCCAATCTACAGCACAAACATTATTGGGCGCTACCGCACCGCTTGATAAAACTATTTTAGAAAAACAAACAAACTCTTTGACCAATAAGTTACGTGGAGAATTGTTCTACCGATGTCACTATTTTGAAATTTTTGCTGGCGCATCGCAAATAGTTTCAGGCAGATTTTCACAAAAGGAAAGTGAAATACATCTTGGTTTAATGTTGTACTTTTAATTAGTTTCTTATTAAAGGATAAGACAAATGAGCCATCGATTTATCGTGAAACTAACTGTGTTGAGCTTGACGATTTTACTTGGGTATACAAACAATATTCAGTCATTTCGGGATCCCGTTATCGTGCCTGAAGAGAACGCAATTGATCATTCATTGCCTGAACAGGTTACACTGACACGAGATGAAGCTATTTTTATATTGCATTTATTTGAACGCTTGGCAGAACGATCAATTTCTGAACCGATCAATGACAGTGATCTTGAAAACCTAGAATTATCAGACAACAACGACAAAGAGACTAAAATTCTTCGCAGCACGAGCATGTGTTGTTTGCCAAATCAAGAAATAGCCGCCTGTCTTGCACTCATCAAAGCGTTACTTTTTGAACTTGTCAGCGATGTAGACCAGATAGAAATTGCTCTTTCTGCCGATACAGCCTTGGTGTTAAGTAAGCTTATGGTTATTTCATCACAGGTCTCTCAAGTTGATGTTGATGTATCTCTAGGCGATGCAGCAATTTTAACACAAACAAGTTTTATTGAGTCTCAAGTCTCTGGGGTTGATGTTCATCTTTCCATTGACGCTGCAAATATCCTTACTGAGCTTGATGATATAGAATCACAGGTGTCTCAGGTTGATTTTGACCTGTCTTTAGGTGACGCTCAAATTTTGACGCAACTCAATACGATCCAGTCCATAGATACTGACATTAGTTTTGAATTATCGGTCGCAGAAAATTTAATCTTAACAGCAATTTCGCTTGCTGAATCAGAGATAGTAAGCGAATTGGAGATAATTGAATCCCAAGTCTCTTCCATATCAGTCAATAATACAAGTAACTTTTCTATAATAGAGACAGGAATTTCTCAGTTGGATGCTGATTTGAATACGTGTTGTGAAAATCTTTCAAGTCAGATTAGTGCTTTAGAAGTTACACTCTGTAGCAAAATTGTTGAAGTTGAAAACGATATAGCCTCCAGCACAGAAGAAATTCTTTCAGCTGTTTCAAACTTAGCCTTAGATTTGACCCTTGATACTAACCAGATTATATCTGCAATATCAAGTGCTGAAACGAGCCTAACAATCCAAAATAACAATCTTTCAACGCAAATTTCTGGTGCTGAAACTGATATCATCAATGCCATCAACGCTCAAACAAGTTCTTTGGTCAATCTAATCATAACGGAGGGAAACGACTGTACTTCCACTATTGATGCAGCCCAAATGGCATTGTCAAACCAAATTTTAACCTGCTGCAACAATCTAAGTTCTCAAAGCGATGCAAACCAAGTGTCGCTCAATTCTCAAATTTCTACAGTGGAACTTGATCTTTCAATACAAATTAACTCTGCTACCTCTGCTATTATAACCGATGTTAACAGTGGTATAGGATTCTTATGTTCCAAAATTATAGTAGTTGATTCTGACGTAGTTAATGGTGATACATCTTTGGGCGGTCAGCTCAATACTGTACAAACGAGTATTTTGAGCCAAATAATGATTTGTTGTTCAAATCTAAGCACCCAAATAACGGTACAAAATAATTCAATATTGGCCGCTATATCGGCTATACCATAAGGCTTTATAAAAGGACGTGTTATGAGATGGATCTTATGTATCTTGGTTGTGCCCATCGCACTCGTTTTGATGCCAATAGCTGTCATGGGTGAATCTGATAAAGCATTGGAATGTCAGTTCTCATTAAAAGAACGGGCATCTGGATTGATCAACCGGCTAGATCACGTTATGAGCAAATATTATAACAATTTCTCAGATAATAATCTGAGAAATTGTTCAACCTGTTCGTCGGACATAAATATTTGTCCAGATATTCCGGTAATACTTTCTTTGCTAACACAAATACTGGGCGGAATAAATAGCCTTATTGAGTGTTGCAATACCACCTTAGAGGAAATATCAATTGATGATGCAGTTATTTTAACTGCAATCTCTGGCCTTTCAACACAAGTATCAGTTAATGACAAGATTATTATCTCTCAACTTGATGATATAGAAGATACTGTGTCCGCAATTGAAGTAGCTCTTTCACAAGATACCGCACTTTTATGCACCAAGTTAGCAAACATATCCTCGCAAGTATCTGTAGTAGATCGCAATGATTCTATCTTTGATGCTGCTACACTTACCCGCCTCATCCGTATAGAATCAAAGGTGGACAAGGTTGATAAAAATGTATCCATTGGGGATGCCCTGATAGAGTCAAACGTAGCATTACTGGCCTTAGGCGTCAGTCAAGTAGATGTTGATGTCTTGAATACAAAGAGTATGTTATCATCGCAACTTAATGCGCTCAATAATAGCCTGTTTGAAGATACGCAATTTCTAAGCTCCCAGATAAACGTAGTTGATAATAATGTTATTGCGCAAGCAGCACTTTTATGTTCAAAAATAGTCGCATCAACCGCAGATCTTACAGAACAAAACGAAGAAATTGTCTCTCAAATTTCTAGCGTACAAACAAATTTGACAGTACAAAATAACACTATTTGTTCAAAAATTAGTGGTCTTCAAACGGTAGTTGTGCTTGAAAGCGATCAATTGTCAAGTCAAATATCAGCTGTCCAGGCAGATTTAACAAATCAATTAAATAATGATTTTGCCACAGTAAACATGAATGAGATACAACAAACAAACAAAATTATTTCAAAAATCACTGCCGCTCAATCGAGCATAAACACTAACTTGAATGCAGGATTTAACGATCTGAATGGCGCTATTTTAAGCTTAAGCGTTAGCCTATGCTCTAAAATTATGGCCTTGCAATTATCGCTGAGTGGTCAAATGAATGATGGATTTGCATCGTTGGATACTGAACTACTTGCTGTTGCAGCACAGATATGTTCAAAATTAGTAGGAATTGATACAAATGTAACTACGCAAAGCACACAAATTAAAGGACAGCTTAATACAATTGAAACAAGTATAAACAATGGGGTCATAGTACAAATTTCTAATTTAAATACCGCATTAATAACGGAAATTAATCAAGTTATTTCACAACTTTCTAGCATACAGACCGATTTGACAATACAGATGAATGCGAATACAACCGCAATTCTTGCAGCTATCGCTGCAATTCCGTAATGATTTAATACAAAATGTGTAAGCGTTCAGTTGGTACATAAGGTTTGACAAAAAAAGGGAGATGAATGATGAATATTGCCACTCGCTTGAAAAGTATTGAGATATTGTTTGTGGTGATATTCGTATTCTATCCAGGTGCTATTAGCACTGCAGATCAAATTCCTGTATTAGACCCCATAGCTCAAGAGGTCATTAATATATCATGTATACCAAATGAACCATCACGACTTACTCTGGCGGATGCAGCAAAATTAATTCGTGCTCTTGATGCAGTCATTGGAGAATATTCTACTTTACAAAACACTATTCAGCGTGGATGTCTTCCTGGTGGCATATGTGATGGAGGTGTCAGTAATTCAATTAGAGAAATTGATGAAATTCTTGCAATTCTACGTTTGCTAAGACAGCAATTGGAAATCATTTGTTTAAAGCTAGTTGTCCTGGAACAAACTATATCTTCACAAGAACAAGTTCTTTGTTCCAAATTAAGTAATATTGATACGCATATATCTCTGTTTGATCAAGCCACATCGCAAGGATTTGGGCACGTAATTTCCGAACTTGAAGTAATACAATCTGATATTGCTAATCTTGATGTAGCAGAATCACTCAGTGAAATTGAGTCGATAACAGAAACAATATCTGGACAGATTTCTGCACAAAGCTCGCTGATAACCTCTCTGGTAAGCGGTCTTGATGAAACAGTTCAAGATGAATTTGCCCAATTAAGCGAACAGCTATCCGACCATGATGAACTTATTAACACCAAGCTAGGGCAACTTTCTGCTAACCTGATAGCACAAACCAATAACATCATCATACAGGTACAACAAGTTGATTCAGATTTATTTCAAGTCAGTAATAAACTAAGTGCAAAAATTACTGCTGTTGATAAGGACGTAATAGCGGTCGGCAATAGCGTTGCACAATGTTGTGCCACGCTAACATGCGGATTGGTAGAACAGTTTGGCAATCTGAGCGTACAGCTTCTTGCTCTTGCAACCGATATTGCAGTACAAAATGATAGTTTGAGTTCACAAATTTCTACACTTGCATTACAATCTACAGTGCAAAATGATGGCGTCCACCAAGATATATCGAATTCGCTTACAAGTCTTACCAATCAAAATAGCTTTTTGTGTTCCAAAATAGTTGGATTAAGTGCTAACTTAACAACTCTGATTAATACACAGTTTGGAGATGCCGATAGCGATGCAGTCGAACGCCAAGCGCAGCTTAGTTCACAAATAGCAGCCTTGCAGTCCATACTTCTGGATAATAGCAATGTACAATTTTCCGCTTTAAGTTGTGATTTGGTGGCACAAACAACCCTATTATGTTCAAAAATCGCAACGTTACAAACAGTTGTATTAGATCAAATTAATGCAGAACTCAATAGTTTAAACTGTACATTGAATGCTCAAACCAATCTTTTATGTTCAAAGTTGGTTGCCATAGATACCGACTTATTTACCCTTAACACACAAGTCCTTGGTGAATTGAACGTCATAGAAGCAAACCTACTCAACCAGGTATGCGTTAAGCTTTCTAATCTTGAAACACAATTGGTCATCGACACAAATACCATTTTGGCACAGATCTCGCAGGCCGAAACTACCATTCTTAATGTCATCAACACACAATTTAGCAGCGTGTTTTCAGATATTGCCAGCAGCAATGCTCTTATAAGTTCTGAAATTGATGATTTGGGCATTTCCATCAATGATGATTTTAATAGCCTTTCCTCTCAATTGACCGCATGTTGTATAAGCACTAACGATTCGTTTAGCTCTCAAATACAGGCTCTGAAGACAACGGTAATTGCAACGATTGACTCCGGAGTAAATGATATAGAAATAAGCTTGGCCGATGTGCAAGCAACTTTAATTGCAGATATTTCGGCTCTTGGTCTAAGTCAAGCAAACTGTTGTGCAACGCTCATGTCAGAAATTAGCGCCGTCGATATTAACATTATAAATAACCTTACAAGTCAGATATCGGGAATAACAACACAGATCACTACTTTAAGTAGCGATATTTCAATGGATTTTTCAAATCTGAGCACAGAGGTAACAACCTGCTGTAATAATTTGTCTATGCAAATTAATGGCGTTATAGCCTCAATTAATGCGCTGGGCAACACCATTACAGCTGATTTGTCTAGCTTGGAAACAAATGTGCTTTCTGCAGTTCATGATGTTGCCACGACACTTTCAATCTCAACAGCTAACACGTTTTCACAACTAACAGAACTCATGAAAACAGTGACCACCGATGACGCAATTATCATATCAAAACTTATGGCGCTTTCTATGTCCTTTACTTCAACAATAAATTGTAACCCATGTCCACTAATAGGAACATTAGCTGATCCGTCCACAGCGTTTGGATGTCTTGCAACCGTTGCAGAGATAGATGGTGCAAATTTAACCGTTATTTCTTGGCTAAAAACTATCTATAGAACATTACGCGGATTGTAGTAACAATCGTAATAAAGGATGTAAAATGCAATCTATTTTAAAAAAAATTAGCTTTTTTCTGCCTATGTATGTATTCGCACTGCTTTGCGGTTGCTGGTTTCAAAATAGTATGTATGCAGCATGTCCGGGTCCTATTGTCCCGAAGACCGTTACTCCTGGAGAAACAATTACCAATATACTTGACCGTGTCCAGACGAGCTTATGCGCCGACGTGGTGATCTATCAGGAGGATATACCGTACACCATCACAAAACCGGGTGCATATAAACTAGGCGAATTTATTACTAATAACAGCGATACGCCGGCCATAACGATAGCATCTAATGATGTACTGCTTGATTTAGGATGTCACGGCATTAATCAGGTAAAAAGCGCTGGCGTTGTTACCAGAAGTGCAATTTTTGCAAATGGATTCAACCGTATAACTATTCGTAACGGCGGAATTTTGATGAGCGGTCCGTTAACATCGGCGGTGACAAACGGTATTAATCTCCAAAGCGGAGAGGGATTTCTCCTGTATGATCTTTTTATAAGTGGACAAAATTTAGATGGACAATGTGTGTCAATCTTTAACTCAATCCACGTTGAGCTCAATAACATTTTTATGCAAGATGTTAATACAGGCATCGTATTTGACGTCGTTGAAGGCTTTAGATTGTACAGTTGCTATGTAACACATACTGGAACCGGGTATTTATTCCTAGCAACTCAAGATGGTACTTGCACCTACTGCGTTGTCACGGATGCGATAGTAACACTAGCTGGGAATCCTGGTGGTCCAGGATTTAATATTGGCAATGGAGCAACACAACCACAAGGCATCTATTTTGATAGTTGTACAGCTGAATCAATTAATACAACCGGTTTTTTAGTGAATGGTACAATAGCGAGTCTGGCTCTTGATATCGTATTTAGGAACTGCACCGCTATTAGTTGCGGCACAGATGGCTTTTCGGCAATAAATAGTCAGAGAACCACTTTTGAATACTGTCAAGCACAGCATTGTGGGTTAACTCTTGCCACTGGCAACGGGTTCACGGTAATTAATGATGGTGTAGCAGCAAATATTATTAACTGCTCTTCTATTCGTAATGCAAATCATGGTTACAGCGTAACAGGAAGCACTAACGTTTTTAGCTCATACGGTTCAAACAATCCAGGCGGAAACTTTAACGGTGTAAACCCTCTATTTATTGCCATAACGCCTGTCGGTGCAAACTATTGGTTGAATTTAAGTGTATAAAAGATTGAATATTTAATTCATACGTAAAAAGGACCCCCATGCTTAAAACACTCCTCCTTTTCATCTGTTTAACACACTCCGTAATCACCAATACCAACGATACTCAACCGTCGGAAATAACATGTATTGGAAGCGCCGCCATACTTTTACCAAAATTAAATGAATTTAGTGATGCTTTAGGCACTACACTGTTAGAAAAATTACCTTTTGGATTTTTTTTATATCCATTGGAAACAAAAGGAAATACTGAGACAGAAGATCGGGTAATAAAGGATTACATACTCACCAACGAGCGCAGCGTAATAATTAGTATTGGCCATCATTTAACCACTAAATTGTTAGAACAGGCGGCAGGTAAAATTAATACGCCGATTATCGCGATCGGTGGTCTTCCTGGTCAATATGCAACCACACATCCCCTTGCCCAAGTTACAGAATTTCGTAATTTTGCCTTTCATGTAGAAGGCCTTATGAGTATACCGCAACCACCCAAATCGATATGGTTACTGTATGACCCAAAGTCACACAATGCCGACTCAAAAGAAGAATTAGCCAAATTATTCCAAAAGCACCCTGTTACATTTAATGCCCTGCCTATTTCAGATCCTAATCAAATAGAAACGATTATTGCAACAGCAGGCACTCTTTATAATTTTCCAAATCCCGACACTATACTAACACTCAAAGACTTCACGATCATATCTGTGTACAGCAGGCTTGCGAAGATATGTAAACTTAACAACACCCGGTTATGCGGCTCTCATGATGGTGCCATCGCACAAGGCGCAACCATGCAATATTGCGTATCAACCAAACAATGGGCAAACAAAATTATTGACGTTGTCTTAGAAATTCTTGATAAGAAAGTTCCGGCCAGTCAAATCCCTGTGGTAGATGTTGCCAAACTAGCCTGTTTTTCTTATAAATCACAGTGGTAAAAAATACGACCTGGACGTATCTGCGAAAACTTTAACGACTCAAACTCTCTATTTATTGCCACAACACCTGTCGATGTAAACTATTGGTTGAATTTAACTGTATAAAAGTTTGAGTATTTAATTCATACGTAAAAAAGGACCCCCATGCTTAGAGCGCTCCTCATTTTCATCTGCCTAACACATCCCGTAATCACCAATGCTTGCGATATTCAATCATGGCTAAGAAGTATTCCAAACATCGCCATACTTTCATCAAAATCAAATGAACTTAGTGACCGTAAAGAAATAAGTACCACTCGTACAAAAAGTTTTATGTAATGTTAGTTGTGCCATTATTTCCAAAAAGTGGAAGTTATTTCTTTACAATGGCTTAGTAAGGCTTTATTGACTACGCTATTAGAAAAATTACCTCTTTATATGCCCATTGAAATAGAAACACGAGGAAATGCTCAGATAGAAGATCAGGTAATAAATGATTATATACTCACCAACCATCGCAACTTAATAATTAGCATTGGCCATCATTTAACCACTAAATTGTTAGAGCAGGCGACAGGTAAGATTAATACACCAATTATCGCAATCGGTGGCTTTCCTGGCCAATATGGGACCATGCATCCTCTTGCCCAAATTACAGAATCTCGTGATTTTGCCTCTCATGTAGAAAGGCTTATGAGCATACCACAGCCACCCAGCTCGGTATGGTTACTGTATGATCCAAAGTCACACAATGCCGATTCAAAAGAAGAATTAGCTGAATTATTCCAAAAGCACTCCGTTGCATTCAATGCCCTGCCCATTTCAAATCCTGATCAAATAGAAACGATTATTGCAACAGCAGGCGCTCTTTATAATTTTCCAAATCCTGACACTATACTAACACTCAAAGACCTCGCGATCATGTCTGTGTACAGCAAACTTGTAAAGATATGTAAGCATAACAACACTCGGTTATGCGGCTCTCATGATGGCGCTACCGCACAGGGCGCAACGATGCAATATTGCATATCAACCAAACAATGGGCAGACAGGATTATTGACATTGCCTCAGAAATTCTTGATAAGAAAGTTCCGGCCAATCAAATCCCCGTGGTAGATGTCGCCACATTAGCCTGCTTTTCTTATGAACCAGAATGATAAAAAATACGGTCAGAACGCATCTTTTGACGTAAATCACCTATGCCAAATGCAAGATATCTATAGACTGAAAAAAATTTTAGAATTAGTGATGAGGGAAGGCGACAGCCGGGAGCTTTTTACTTTGCTCCAACACAAAAAAATCTATTTTACTTTATCCGATAGCAATGATACATTTGGTTTACTATGAATAATACTATAACTTTTCAACACTTATTTTTTATCAGTCCTGGAGAGGCCAAACATGTTCATGGCCTTTTGATTACCTCTATTGCGTGCCCGCAGCACGCAAATATACCCGTTGATATCTAATCATTCCCCGTTTTTGTTACTATACTAAAAAAGCTACGTTCACCTGATTAAAGTGGATGGTGTTCCAAGCGCTCTTGGCAAAAAGAAACCAAGAAAATAGTACAAGCCTTTTAAATATAATAGAGAAGTTCACGCAATGTACGTAGAAAATAAAGGACAACATGACCTATTCGAAAGAAAAACAACCAACAGTCGATTTTAAAGATACGCTTAACTTGCCCCGTACAGACTTTCCAATTCGGTCGAATCCATCCATTGAAGACCCAGAAATCGTACAACGATGGGAACGCGATCAATTGTATGAAAAGGCATTTGTGAGTGGCGACCCAAATAAAAAATTTATTTTTCATGACGGCCCTCCTTATGCAAATGGACACATTCATCTTGGCAGCGCCTACAATAAAATATTAAAGGATATTGCAACCAAGGTACATCGGATGCTTGGATACAACGTTCCAGTTGTGCCAGGCTGGGATTGTCACGGACTACCCATAGAGTCCAAAGTAACTAAAGAACACCCAAATCTTTCCCGCATACAACTCCAAACCGCCTGTCGCAAATATGCTGCGCATTGGTTGTCAATTCAACGCGAAGAATTTAAAAGCCTTGGGATCATCATGCGATGGGATTACCCTTATTTCACCATGAGCCTCGCATACGAATCCTCCATACTACATGCATTTGCACAAATGGTTGCTGATGGTTACATCGAACGTAAAAATAAAACAGTTCCTTGGTGTCCATCCTGTCAGACCGTCTTGGCCAATGCAGAAATTGAACACAAAGAACGGAAGGACCCATCATTATACGTACAATTTTCGTTAACCAAAGAATCACAGACAACCCTGTTTCCATCAATTGACCCCAACAAAGAAGTTAATTTACTCATTTGGACAACAACTCCATGGACCTTGCCGCTCAACCGTGCCATTACATTTCATCCAGACGCGCAATATCAAGTACTAAAGATCAACAACACACTGGTTGTTGTTGGTGCGCAAACGTCAGATGCTCTCTGTGCACAGCTTGCAGTGCCAAAAGAAATAATAGCAACCAGTTCCGGTCAGGCTTTACGCGCAACGCAATTTCATGCACAGCATCCCTTTATTATATCGCTTACCGTACCACTTGTAGCAGATGAATCAGTATCTTTGCATGAAGGGACTGCATTTGTGCATTGTGCACCGGGAGCTGGGCCAATTGACTATGACATTGGATTGAAAAATAAATTAGCCATCTATTCACCAATTACAAGCTCCGGTCAGTATGATGTTACCATCGAGCCAAAAGAGCTTGCGGGACTATCTGTTTCGGATGGACAAGGATGGGTAATTAAAAAACTAACAGAATGCAACAAGCTTTTACATAAATCGTCCATTAAACATGCATATCCACATTGTTGGCGTTGCCACAATGGATTAATTTTTCGTGCAACCAAACAATGGTTTTGCGATTTATCGCAAAATAACCTACAAGAAAAAGCTGTTGTAGAAATTGACACCATGCTCATGCTGCCAGACAAATCTGCAAATCGCTTAAAAGCAACAATTGAAGGTCGTTTGGAATGGTGTTTATCACGCCAACGCGCATGGGGTGTTCCAATACCAGCTCTTCTGTGTACATCATGCGATTGGGCATACACTACCAAAGAGTTTGTTGATAGAGTTGCAAACCATGTAGCGCAAGACGGTATCGAAGCATGGACATTGTTGGATTTGCAAGCAGTCATACCACAAAATTTAGTTTGTCCTCATTGCAGTAATCGCTCATTTAAAAAAGAGGAAGATATTTTAGATGTTTGGTTTGATTCTGGCATAAGTCACTTTGCAGTACTCAAGCAAAATGCGGCGCTCAACATGCCAGCCGACCTATACCTTGAAGGCAAAGATCAACATCGAGGATGGTTTCAAAGTTCATTACTAACCAGCATAGCCCTAAATGGCACAACATGCACCAAAGCCATAGTGACTCATGGCTTTGTCGTAGATGCCAAGGGCCAAAAAATGTCCAAATCTATTGGCAATGTTATTTCTCCTGCTCAGATGGTTGAGCTATTGGGAACAGATGGCCTGCGCCTATGGGCCTCTACATGCGATATTGCAAGCGAGGCGGTTGTATCCGATGTTGTTATTAAAAATGTACAAGAAGTATTACGTAAAACACGCAACGTCTGTCGTTTTTTGCTTTCTAACCTGTATGATTATGATCATGAAATTGACGCACTGCCAGTCAACAAATTGCGCATAATAGATCAACAGGCGCTCTATGAATTATGCAACATTAACAATCTAATCATAGAACGTTACATTGCATATGATTTTACAGCTGTGTTTCACCAGCTTGCAGAATATAGCGCATCTTTAAGTTCATTTTACCTTGATATTATTAAAGACCGACTTTATGTCGAACAGGCAAATGGTTTACTCCGTCGTTCGGCACAAACAGTCTGCTATTATATTCTTGATACACTAACCAAATTGATGGCGCCAATTTTATCATTTACCGCAGAACAGATATCTGACCGCTATCAACCTGACAAAGTTGATTCTATTCATCTGCAAAGATTTAATAACCTATCTTGCCAAGTTGAAATTATAACAAAAGGCACAAACGCAACTACTCTAAGTCAACGTGGAGCCTTTTTGAAAGACATTCGCTCAGCATTTTTAAAAGCTATCGAACAAAAACGGGCAACTGGTCTGATTAAGCATCCACTTGAAGCACGTGTAGTTTATTATTTTGATAATGAATTTAAGCCGACTCACAGGAGGAAAGATCTAAAAAACGAATTGGATCGAGCTGAACAAACCCTCGAGAGCTTGTTGCAAGAATTATTGGTAGTCTCACAGGTAATAGAGCAAAAGAGCTCTGACAATCTGGAAGAATCAATCTATCACGGCCTTTCGATTCGTATTGAACATGCTCAAGGCGCAAAATGTGTACGCTGTTGGCAGTGGCATGAAGGGCAAAATGACAACACGCTATGCAAACGGTGTGAAGCTATTGTAACCACAATGCGTTAATAGCAATAGCACTTGACTAAAGTTTTTAGACCAAGCGTGTACTATCTCTGGCTAAAACCTGTTGTACGTTACTTTGTAAAGAATATTGGAATACGGCATTGGCCTTGAAACAAGCATGGCCATCGCTGCAACAGCACAGACTTTTAAACCAGTATATACTTTCAACAACTTAGTCAGAAAGGCATCTGCTGTAAGCATTTTTGATCCAGTATCATATAAAGATCGTTTTGTATCATCAGATAGAATCTCGTTGGCGGTATTAATTTGTTGAAACTTTTCTGTAGCAACAGCAACGTTATCTTTGTTTCTATCAGGATGCCATTTTAAGACCAACTTCTTATATTGCTTTTTAATATCATCTTGTGTTGCAGATTTTTCCACTCCAAGTAACTCATAAGCATTATCAATTGGCATGAGTTGTGCTTTGACTGGATCGAAGAATGTTTTTTGTACCCAATCTTTACGTTCTTTATAAGCATCGCTTTTACAATCCACTACAGGAAGACCTATCACCTTGCGCACTAGATATGCTATGCCAAGATTCCACAGTGATCTACGTGCTATATCAATTTTCCCTTTATATAAACCTGAAAAATAGGAACCAAAATAATACTGACAAAAGTCTATAACATACTCACCAACCGGATCTCCTTGTGCGTCACAATGTACAAGACTTACCTGATGCCATGAAAAATCATTAAACAACTGTTGTTTAATGCCCAAGCTAGGAGCGCAAAGACCAAACTCCATAGTGCTCGAAAGCATTGTGCCATCAACAATTTGGATGAGCTTTACATCTCCAGCACCAGGTAAATGCAACGTTTCCGTAAACGTATGGGTAGTTTTCTTAGAGATGCCTATGGTTCGTGAAAACTCAGCTATGATCATATTTTGTTTTGCTATGATGGTAGCACTATCACTCGGATTTGGCCAGAATGTACTATCCGAAAGTGTTGATGAACTTCGCACACCGTTAAATATCGCCCTTATCGTTTGCCCCACATCATCATATCGACATGCGCTTGGCTCAGTTGCATTAAAAAGATGAACCACTGTTTTTCCAAGACTACCTATCCGCGCAACGTGAGCTTTGGCAAATAACATTGATATGGGCTGCATTAATACTATAAAGGATATATAATGTAGTAAACGATTCATACGCAGTTCCTAGTTCTTAATATACTCAACTCTGTAAATAATATTTGGATACGGCATGGGCTTTGATGCCAACAGATATATCACCGAAGCTACAGGTAGTAATGATATCATTTTACGTAAAAAGCCGTTTTCAAGCTTCCATATCATGTCATTTGATGATCCTAATAACGCTTGCATTGATTTCATCTCATCTATATTTTTATTATTTTCGTCATTGTTTTCATACTCATCGCGCTGAGCGGCATAGGCCGGATCGAATATACTACCACTAGGCATCTTAATAATTTTTGGTTCTAACTCTGCTATACGACATTTTAACGTAGCAGCCATTTGCTTTAATTGCTCTACATCATCATCGCATGCGATATTCGACCGGTCATTTAATATTTTTTGGTTACAAAGCTCAATCTGTTTTTCTATTGCAGTTTTTGTAGGAAAAAGTGCTTTGGCAATATTTGCTAAATCACTACACAAGATAGTGTTCCAGCATAATCGCCGCAGTATGGTCAATATTTGGTAAAAAGGGTTACACATCCTTTTTTGCAAACCTGCAAAATAAGATCCAAAATAGTAAGAACCATAGTCAATGATGTACGTTCCAACAGTGTTGCCTTCACCGTCTTTATGTGGAATTTCCGTTTTATGCCACTTAAGACTATAAAGACTGCTTGGTTCAAATTCGTCAAACAGTTGTTCTTCAACTCCCAGATCAGGTGCACAAAGACCAAATTGCATCTTACTTGACGTTGCTGTACCTGTAACCTTTTGCATCAACGTTACCGGCCCTACTTCGGGCAAATGCAATGTTTGACTAATCGTATACTGCGTTCCATTTTTTATACCGATATTACGCGAAAACTCAGCAATAACAACGTCCCGTGTTCCATCTACCATAACCTTGTCACCCGTAGAGGGCCAGAATTGATTAGTTCCCAATGCAACATTGGTTGAGCTCGAAGTTTCATTAGACACAACTGATAGTCGTGATGCAAACTCAGCGCCCATGGAATTTGGATCGTATGGATTTAACAAATGGACTACAGTGCGTCCCAAATTGGCTACGCGTGCTACATGAGGTTTTGGTAATGTAGTTGCATTGCTTATCAAAATTACAATCGTCAAAAAGATTATTCGAGTCGTTTTACCAATCATTGAAGCTCCACGTTCAGGTTTTTAATAAAAATCTTATGATCACAAGAATATCTGTTAACTCTAACCTTTTATTTTATTATAACAATTGATGATCTGCTCTTGGATCAATTTCAAGCAGTTTATAAATTTCGCCTGCATGCAAAGTCCCCTTTTCAAGAAGAGCCTTAGCTAATATGTCCAACTTGTCTTTATTTTCACGTAACAAAGATCGTGTACGTTGCTCACATTCATCAATTATTTTGCGAATTTGTATATCTATCTGTTCTGCTACGTTTGGTGAAATTACATTCTTAGCGTAGGCTACAGGTCCCAATTCAGACATTCCGTAATCACATACCATTTTACGTGCAACATTCGTTGCAGCTAGTAAATCACTTGAAGCACCAGTTGTTTCCTCATCAAAAATCAACATTTCCGCAGCTCTACCAGCTAAAGCTATCATAATAAACGATAACATTTCTCGTTTTGTTGTTGAATGTTTATCATGCTCAGGCAGCGAGAAGGTAACCCCCAAACTGCTGCCACGCGGCAAAATGGTAACTTTATGCAAAGGATCACTATCATGTGGCATGAGCAATCTGGCAAGCGCATGACCCGATTCATGATAAGCCGTCACTTTGCGCTCTTTTTCTGACAATACAATACTTTTTCTTTCTGCTCCCAATGAAATCTTATCATACGCTTGATCAAAATCATTCATAGTAATGAATTCTTGATCGTTTTTGCAAGCGAGTAAAGCAGCCTCATTGACAAGATTTGCAAGATCTGCCCCCGAAAAGCCGGGCGTTGACTGCGCTATTTTATACAAATCAAGCTTAGGATCTACTGTTACCGATTTAATGTGCACTTTTAAAATCTCTACACGGTCAGGCAAATCCGGATAATGAACTTCAATATGGCGATCAAATCTTCCTGGTCTTAACAATGCTTGATCTAACATGTCAGGCCGGTTTGTTGCGGCTATGACCACGATAGGTCCTGCATTTGTTCGAAAGCCATCCATCTCTGTCAATAACTGATTAAGCGTCTGTTCCTGACCACCGTCAGTTCCAAGCCCATTTCTTTTGTGTCCAACAGCATCAATTTCATCGATAAAAATTATGCATGGTGCATGTTGTCGCGCCTGCGCAAAAAGATCACGCACTCTAGACGCCCCAAGCCCAACATATACTTCATCAAACTCTGAACCGCTTACACTAAAAAATGAACATTTGGCTTCGCCGGCCACTGCGCGTGCAAGCAATGTTTTACCATTACCAGGCGCCCCAGTCAAGAGTATCCCACGCCTCATTTTGGCACCTAATTGTTCATATTTTTCCGGATTTTTTAAAAATTCTACAACATCCTTCAAATCTTCTTTTGCCTCTGCCGCTCCAGCAACTGAATCAAACGTATCCTTAATTAATGATGGCGCAATGAGCTTAGAGATGCCTTTACCTATTTTAATATCATTTTTAATATCATCAAACAGTAGCGCATATGGAACAAATGGCGTACGCCCATCACATATAGAATTTGTATGCTCATTTACAACCTGTTCCACTTTTTTGGCACTACACACGATTGCAAACAGTTGTTTTTCTGCAATATCACACATTTTTTGAAATATTGGATCATCTAAGTTGACAGCACGAAGCTTATCTATCTTTGCAAGCGTACTGCTAACAAGCACCTTAGCCTGCTCTAACGTATCCATACATCTTATCCAACAGCGCGCATTACCATATAACTTTTCCAAACTAAGAATAATCTCTTTTTCGTGAGCATCTTCGGCAATTAATGTTGCAATGGGACATACACTCAGACAAGGGTCCAATAATGCTGAAAGTGCGGCATATTTGTCAATTGCATGTTCATATGGGGTACAGAATTTATTAATTATATAATAGGTTGATAATACAGCCACCGCCATGCTCACTAAGCAAACAGCATCTTGCTTGGCAGGACCAAGACGATTGATTGTCTTCATACTGCGAGCAAATGTATAAACAGTAGTCCCTACGAATACCATAGATACAATATATTTTTTAATAAATGTTGAAGTCGCAGTATCAGTATGTTCTGGTCCCTCTACAGCGTAAGATTGCATAATTGGCTGTCCCATCACCGCTGCTATCATTGCAAATAGGAAATATTTTTTCATAATGTATCCGTCCTTTGTTATATTCATAAGGTAATCATCAACTATTATAGTGGTTGCACTGTTACTCTTAATATATACCAGTAAATATGCAGATTGTCAAAATGTTTTTGATCGATAATGCTGCTGCTATCTAAAGGTAATCGATTTTCGACTTGTGCATGCATTATGGTTATACTTTTCAGCATTAGTACATTTATGGAATAATATAATTTATAATGAATTTCGGTATCAGATGAAAACAACTACATCAAAACTTCATTTTTATATCACTACACCTATCTACTATGTAACCGCCGCACCCCATTTGGGCTCTCTTTACTCAACACTGGTAGCAGATGTGATTGCTCGTTGGCATACGTTAAAAGGCGATGCAGTGTTTTTTGCTACAGGCACAGACGAACACGGCCAAAAAATTGCCCAGGCAGCGCATGCTGCCAATAAAACACCGCAAGACTTTACGGATGGATTAATATCAAAATTTCAAGATACATGGCAACTATATGATATAGAATACAGCAAATTTGTACGCACTACCGATCAATATCATATGCATGGAGCTCAAGAATTTGTAAAACAATTAATAGCAGCTGGTGACACATATCAAGCTGCCTATGAAGGATGGTACTGTACGCCATGTGAAACCTTCATATCAAACCCTAAACTTGAATGCGAGCCTGAACCACTCTGTAGCTCGTGCGACCGAAAAGTATCGTGGTTGACGGAACAGACCGTGTTTTTCAAACTATCAAATTATCAAAACAAGCTTCTTGATTTTTATCGCGCAAATCCACATTTTATTACACCAAAAGAACGATTTAACGAAGTCATCAGCTTTGTCCAAGATGGCCTTAAAGATTTGAGTTTGTCCCGAACATCCGTTTCCTGGGGGATACCATTTCCAGACGATTCAGTACACAATAGCGTTATATATGTTTGGGTTGAAGCTCTCTGTAACTACATAACAGCTATAGGATTTGGCAAATCAGGCAAAGAACAAGAACTCAACCGCTGGTGGCCTGCTGACTTGCATGTGCTAGGGAAGGATATTGTTAGATTTCACGCCGTATATTGGCCGGCTATGCTAATGTCTATTGGCATGGAACCACCAAAACGCTTATTGGTCCATGGATGGATTAAGGTTAATCAACAAAAGATGTCAAAGTCCATTGGAAACGTAATTGACCCCATACAGCTTTGTCAAACATATGGGGCTGATGCAGTTCGTTATTTTTTATGCAGACAAATACCAATAAATCAAGATGGTGAGTTCAGCATTTCAGATCTTGAGCAGCGAATTTCCTCTGATTTGGCAAACGACTTAGGAAATCTACTCAATAGAGTAGTTACATTTGCAAAGGCGCTCAATGAGGAAAGCAACATCTTTACTGAGCTCCCGGGCCTCGAATTAGCTGATTTTACCGGCACCATAGAATCTCAATCTCACTTTGACAGACAATCCAACAAACTTCGCTACTTGGTAACAAGCATCATTGATGAAATTGAAGGTTATATGAGAGATGGCATGCTACATTTAGCGTTAGCCTGCTTATTTAAACTGGTAAAGGCTACCAATACGTATTATAACGAATTTGAGCCATGGAAATTGGCAAAAACCGATAAAAATGCAACCTCAAAAGTATTAGCGGCCACTGCTCATGCCTTACAGGCTATTGGTACCTTATTGTGGCCTTTTATGCCAAAAAAAATGGAGGAGATGCTGAGTCAACTTGGCACTAGCATGAATGTTGATGGTAGGAATATTATAATGGAGTTAACTTGTAATAGATGGACCTCTCCTTTTTCACTAAAACCTGGTGAACAATTATTTAAAAAACCAGAATCCCATAAGCATAAAAAGCAAACAAAAGCAATTGAATCTCATTCTGAACAGACAATAAAGCTTAACAGCACTATCACTATTGAGGATTTAAACAAAGTAGAACTATGTGTCGGAACAATCATTTCAAGCGAATCGATTCCAAATTCAAATAAATTACTCAGGCTTATGATTGATTTTGGACCTATTGGCATTCGACAAATTTTAAGTGGTATAGCGCCACACTATTCACCGTTGGAGCTACTCGGAAGACAGGCTCTCTTTGTTGTCAATTTAAAACCACGCAAAATACTTGGCCTTGAGTCATATGGCATGATGTTGCTTGCACAAGACAACAATGGCAAGCCGCAGCTTATGTCACCAATATTGCCTGTTGCGCCCGGAACACATTTGCGCTAAAAAACACATCTATTCGTCTGGTAAACCATAGTGCATGATATCTTCAGCATTTTGCCACTCCTGCGCACGCTCAAAGGCACTATTAATCCGCATGATGTAAACGCTGTTGCTGGCTCGGCGACCAGCAACGGATATTAATTTTTTCTTCATATACTCAAAATTTACTTGCTTTAAGAACGAAATAGTATCAACCTGCCCATCAATTTTTACCACTATCTGTTCAAACTCCGGCCTAACATCGAATACGCATGGATTTATACTACAATCCAAGGAATCTTTAGATGTAAAATACCTAGTGATATACGGAATAATTGCAATACTAGGAAACGGGTAAAGCGGAAAATTTTTTCTATAGTTAAACGGCGTCCATCCAAAAAACCACAACTCAGCATGACCAGGTGAGACCGTCCGTAAAAGCCTCGACTTACCAGAGGCAATTCCATAACGATCCATAATATGAACCGCTTTTTTATTGCATTCTTTACGCTTTAATCGCATACTACACCGCGTAGCTTGTATCTCAATTTGCTTAAGCTTACTTGGTAAAGACAGATCTGGCCTTTGCGTAAAAATACGTTTAGACAAAAATGATTTTGATGAAAATGGATCTAATCTTTGTATACGGTCAGACTTAGAATACAAATTATAAATTGCCTTAAAAATCGGATCATTAATTAAATAGTCCGTTTCCTGTTGTACAGGGATCCCAACCAAAAATAACTCATCTATTTTAAAATCTGGAATATTATGGTGAGCAGAACGTACTGCAGCAAGGTTTAAACTAACATTTCCCCCGTGACTGTAAGCTATAATGCGGATTTTTGGTATTATCTTTTTATCTTTAAAACGCGAAACCTCATTAGAAATAGCATTAAAAAAGACCACGGCATCTTCGTATCGCGCGTTAGCGCTCAAAAGACCTGACCATCCAAAAGTGTAATAATATGTTTCGGTCTTCGAGCTACAGCCATTATTGCCATACAAACAATCAAATAATTCTGCCATGAGACCGGCAGAGTTGGAAATGCCTGTAACACCTACATCAGGTATTCGCCTCAAGCCAATCTCCTGCATAGCTTGGTTTCTAAAAAAAAACGGATCGGATCGCATAATTGCCACCGTTTTTTCATATAAACAATTACGAACATCGTCACAAATAAACCGCATTATATTTTCAACAGAAAGATGGTGTTTGATGCTCATAATTCCATGGACAAAGATAGTAAGCCACACCTCTTTTTCTGAAGCAGTAGCGTCTTGGTCTGAGGCGTGCACCAAACAACTTGGAAAAGCCATTTGTACGCAAAAAAACAATATATGCGTAATATATATCGCATATTGGAACAGATGAGCAAACTTTGAGTACATTATATAGCGCATAAGCTATCCTCCGTTTATCATATTTCGATAACAAGGATAGCAAACCCGGATCGACTTTTTCAAGCTGAAATAAAAAAACGATCAATGGTCGCGTAAGATTAAAGATTATGTGCGAATATTAACGGGTTGCCACTTTTGCCTTAGCAACTCGTTTTGCAAGACGACTTATTTTACGTGAAGCTGTGTTGCGGTGCAATACCCCTTTTTTCTTAGCCTGCGCTATTTCAGACTCTGCATTACGCAGTGCAGCAACTAAGACTTCAACACTTTCTGCTGTATCTACAGCATGTATAACAGCCTTAACGGCCGTTTTCACTCTGCTTTTTCTAGCAGTATTGATTTTTCTTTTTTTTTCGCTTTGTTTAGCTCTTTTTTTTGCAGACTTAATATTCGGCATTAATAAAACTCCTTGGTCGGACTACCTGATAATCAAATAATTTTTGTAACTTTTTTTGCTTTGACACACTTGGTACACACCTTGCCACGGGCAACGCAACCGGAAGCATCTCCAGTAACCGTATAACGCATGGAATGTACATTTGGATATACCCACCGCTTTACCCGGTTATTGGCATTACTTACTAAATTTCCTACGCGCGGCCTTTTTTCACAAATTGCACAAATTCTTGCCATAAAAATATCCTTTTAAACAGCTCAATAAAACAAAGTTAGATCGTACTACATAATAACGTATTTTTCAAATGATAAGTAGCTACTTTTAAAATACCCTATTATACGCATATGTTATATGGCGTCGGCCAGAAACATTACTTACTGGTATCTTTTTATGCCATCTCTACAAAACGATGCTCCACTCGTGGGTCAATAGACAAAAGCTCATAAATTTCACCCGCATACATCGTTTCTTTTTCGAGAAGCGCTTCAGCTAACTTGTCTAATTTATCTCTATGAGATTGCAAAAGCACCATTGCTTCTCTATCACACTGGCTAACAATTTTTTGCACCTCTTCGTCGATTTTTTCAGCCATTTTGGTTGAATATTCATAGGCACCCGCCATCTGAGTGTAAACAACTACACCCAAGTCTGACATCCCATAACTACACACCATGTCCCTAGCGATACTCGTAGCTGCGACAAAATCACTATAGGCTCCTGTAGTCTCTTGGCCAAAAACAAGCATTTCAGCCACTCGGCCACCAAGAGCGGACATAATACTAGCCAACAACTCTCGCTTTGATCTTGTGTATTTTTCACGCTCAGGCATCGAATAGGTAACGCCCAAAGCCTTTCCACGTGGTATAATGGTCACTTTATGCAATGGGTCACTATCATTAGGCAATAAAAGCCTGATCAAGGCGTGACCAGACTCATGATATGAAGTAACTTTAAGATCATGCTTGGTAAGCGATATACTTTTTATCTCTTTGCCTAATAAAATCTTATCACGTGCATCTTCAAAATCATGCATCGAAACTACGTCTTGGTCCTTTTTTGAAGCAATGATAGCCGATTCATTAATAAGATTAGCTAAGTCGGCCCCCGAAAAGCCGGGCGTCCCACGCGCTATTTTATGCAAATCAACATCTGGACCAATCTTAACAGATTTGACATGAACCTGTAAAATTTCAAATCTGCTGCTCAAGTCAGGGTAGGGAACCTCAACGCGGCGATCAAATCGTCCTGGCCTTAGCAAAGCAATGTCAAGGACATCCGCCCTGTTTGTTGCACCTAAAACTATCACTGACCCACCATTTGTTTGAAAACCATCCATCTCAGTCAACAACTGGTTAAGGGTCTGTTCTCGCTCTTCGTTGCCACCAGATAAACCATTACCCCGTTGACGACCAACAGCATCAATTTCATCAATAAAAACAATACAGGGAGCTTTTTGGCGAGCCTGGGCAAAAAGATCCCGTACTCTAGCAGCCCCAACACCCACAAAAACTTCAATAAAATCAGAACCACTAATGCTAAAAAAGGGGCAATTTGCTTCTCCTGCAACTGCACGCGCAAGAAGCGTTTTTCCGTTGCCCGGAGCACCGACAAGAAGCACGCCTCGCGTCATCTTTGCACCAAGTCGCTCATATTTTTCTGGATTTTTTAAAAAATCTACAACGTCCTTTAGATCTTCTTTTGCCTCTGCCGCACCAGCAACCGAATCAAAAGTTTCTTTAATAGTCGAAGGCATGATAAGTCTGGCGCGACTTTTTCCCATTGAAAAGACGTTTGTGCCGCCACCTCCACCGCCACTGCGTGCTTGGCGAGTAAAATACCAAAGGGCAAAAATTGTCATAAGCACCGAAAGTAACGGCAATAAATACCATATGTTGAATTGATGCGATGAATTAGCAAAAGAATATTCAACACCAAATGCTTTTAAAAATTGCCAATGCTGCGGATTTTTATTTACTGTTGTTTCAAATCGCGTTCCATCATTAAAAATGCCATAAATGTCATAATCGGAAATTTGGACTTGCTTGATCTGCTTTTTTTCAACTTTGTCAACAAAAGTTGAATATATAATGCTTTGAACCTGTCTTGAATAATCAGTTACACGATAAAGCACAAAAAGAAGACCCAAAAAAGCTATCGCCACAAACAATGCATTTTTTGAATTACTACTAAATAACGGATTATTTGGTTTTTTTTTCATATGATTTAATCACAGTTTACTGAGCGGTTGAAGACAATAAAAATTACAACTATTGCGCAGATCATATTAGTATAGCTACAACTATTGCGCGCTGCACAATTACAAATGTACCATAATGATACATAAAAAGGTAACAATTGTCGATTATTAATCTAGAAAAATCCTGATGTGACGAAAAAATTTTACTTATAACTCAAAAATGCTACCTTATTAGATAATTGTAGCATCAAAAGGAAAGATATTTTATGAAAATTACAAAAAATTATTTTCGCTGTAGACTATTGGTACAAATCGTTCATTCGTCTGCCATATTAGTATGTTTTTATACAATTCTTTTAAATACAAGCTTTAGCACCAGCAACGCAATGTTTGGATCCTTTTTTAAAAGCCATGCGTCATCGCCACCAGCGGAAAAAATAGCCCCCGACAATACCTTTGCAGGCGGCTCAATAATAGAAAAGCTGATCAGAGATCATGGCGCAGAAGTTGAATCATATATAGCAACAACACAGAGCGTATGGTCTTGGAGATCTACCATAGCTATGGTAGAAAAGCTGTTGCAGGCTGTATGCTCAAAGAATGTTCCGCCATCCATAAGCTGTGAACAACTCAATGTGTTGAATAGATTTTTCGAACATCCCGATCAAAAACAATTGGCTATAAATAAAATAAAAAATATCGATCCAGTAGTTGTTGATTTCTTGACCAATCTTTATGGTCAACTAAAGGCATCTTCTATTAGAAGCTTCGATGAGTTAACTAGAGCCATTCACCGCTTCAACGTCACACGACTGCACATAGATAGGCCAAACGAAGACTTTGCATATGGCCATGTAGCAGATCATATTAATAAAAAGCTTCCCGGATCTGTTGATTACGCAGTGTCTGATGAAAATTATTACGTTCCTACTGCCTGTTTTATCTTCATAAGCCATCTTTACTGGAATGAACACTTAACATTTACGCAACTTTAACCAACCAAAATGCTACTGAAAGATAAACACGTTGCTATCGTACAAAAAATTAGTATCCGAGCTTACATACATACTATGTGCTGCATTTCTGATCACCATTTTTAACGTTTCACCCGTTAATGCTCAAAAGCGAAAAAACAGACTGGTATCATTGCCCACCTTAAACGTATTCACCTTGGTCCCTTGCGCATCGCAATCGCAGGACCAGATACTTTTTAAGCGACCGGTCTGCTCACTTAAAAATCTATGCAAAAAAATTATGCATAGATCTACATCGGAAGCCATTTTAAATATTGTAGACTCGACTGGATCATGTAAGCAATCTGTAGAACTGTTTAAAGGCATAAAACAACTCAAGACCGATCGGATCTTTATATACTCACGCGGCTTTGTACCTATTCCATTGCTACGTCCTCATTCAAGTCCACGCTGCGGAGGAAGCATCTATTGGGTACATAAATTCATAGAGAACAATATTCTTCTTAACACTTCCTGGGTAACATTTGACTATCTAGACAGTTCTCATCTGTGCGACATGGGCCAAGAGTTTGATGTATCATGTCTTAGCGCTGTCATACAGGCTGTTAAAAAGCTAAATCCTCAGGCACAGTTGACGCTCGTTGGCATGTGCAGAGGCGCGCATGCAATCATACGGTATCTTGCAAATACCAATGACAGCTCTGTAGACACCATAATCTTAGAGTCTCCGTACGCTACAGGACAGCAGCTTATGAGTGCAATTGCGCAAAACCATGTAGCACCCTATATTGGCAATGCCACTGCACAAACACTATGCAACATGTTATTCAAGCTGCACTATCCGAACTTTGACAAAGCTCAAGACAATCTACTTGAATCAATTGAATCCATATCTAATAAAAAAATATTTATTGGCCATGGACTATCGGATAAAATTATTATGCTAGAGGATATCAATAACCTCGTAGACCGACTAGCGATCTCTAACGACGTTTATTTCCATTTGTCCGATTATCTTCCAGGTGAAGGGCACGGATCACTCACATTTTCCCCTTCTTTTGGCAACGCAGTTAATACATTTGGCATCCAATGCTCACTGTTGAGTGAAACAAAATTGGCAGTGGCATAATATGCAGATTCCCATTTGCAAAAATGTTCAGATCAAGGTTTAATTGAAAATGTATTTTTTAGCATAAAAAAGGATCGCCAATGAAGTATTTAAAATTCTTCTTTTTGATGAGCATGGGGCTTTTTTTTCTGCCAGCAATTGGCATGGAAGAAGAGATAGATTCTAGAATAACTCAAGGACGAGATAAAATTAGCGAATGGATCCAAGAGCTTCTTGAGCAAGCAGAAACCACACTGATAAAAGGGGAAGTAACGCACACGGTTTTCACATTAAGATCCCGTCTTTTAGCAGCAAATATCGCCCTAAATAACGTAAAGGAAGAATTAGAACGATACAAACAAGCTGGTAATGACAGCATTGATATGCTAGAAAAGCAGCTCCGACAGGCAAATGAGCAAATTGACCATTACAAGCCTTTCTGCCAAGAAATAGAAACTATAGTAGGGTCACACTTCGCCGACAACACAATTAATCAAGAGCAAGAACCTTGCAATGATATGCAAAATCAAGTCAATATCCTGCAAACAACCATTAACTCCCAGTCAACCAGCCTGCAAGCATGGCGCACTGCAACAATAGCAGTTAGTAGCTTGTCACTCTTTGGATTGACTGTTGGCTTCTTTCCTCAAATACAAGCAGTCAGCAAAAAAGCTATTGAACGATACAAGACAATGCGTGGACACCAGGAAAGTACCTGCAACACTAATGAGATTATCGAATTCAGTGGACCCTCCGTTAATGATCAAAGCTAGAATGCTGGCAACTGGCAAAGCACTGCTACAAGAGGGGACACACAATGACTAGCCACACCATTCCACTGCCACCAACCAACATCCCTTCATCTCCTGGTGTATATCTTTTTAAAAGCAGCTCTGGCAACATTATATATATTGGCAAAGCAAAAAATCTCAAAAAACGAATCGTTTCATATTTTCGCAAGCATACCAATGATTGGAAACATGGATCTTTAATGCGTGAGTATGCCGATATTGAATATGTTGTAACCACAACAGAGGAAGAGTGCTTACTATTGGAAGCTGAACTCATTCAAAAATATCAACCACTGTATAATATGATGTTTCGAGAGGGGCAACCATTTGTATATATACTATTTACAAAGGAGGAACTACCCCGCGCTCATATCGTTCGTTCACAACGAACAAAAGGAATCTATTTTGGGCCATTTTTACACAAAACTGATGCGCGTCGTGTACTTAAATTTCTAACAGATACATTCAAATTAAACATCTGCGATAAAAAAATTGTGGGCGGTTGCCTTAGATACCATCTTGAATTATGCGCTGGCAGTTGCAAAGAAGATTTTGACAAACAAAATTATTTATTTCGGGTACAACTTGCTATTAATGTACTTAAAAATGATTCTGATGCCTTCGTGCATTCACTCAATGAACGCATTTCCAGTACAAACAAAGCACATGACTTTGAATACTCACGACAATTGCATAGCTATCTTGAAAATTTCAGAAAAATTTTTACCGTCATTCAAGCTCATTATTCAACGGAAAAATTTGTATCTGATGTTACAAGCGTAACTATCCCGATAAAACAAAAAAAATCTTATATTCCAAACAAGGATATCGCTTTGCAATTACAAGCATTGTTCGAAACCCAAAATCCAATTCATACCATAGATTGTTTCGATATATCCCATATGCAGGGGCGCGCTATGGTTGGCTCATGCGTTCGTTTTGTAGATGGGGTACCAACTCCACATAAATTTCGACGTTTTTCTATAAAAACACTTAGCCAGCAAAATGATTACGCAGCATTACAAGAAATAGTTGGCCGGCGTTATCGTAACTCTACCGACTTACCAGACTTACTATTTATTGACGGAGGAAAAGGACAACTCAATGCAGTACAAAAAATTGTTAGCAATGTCTTATGCGCTAGCATAGCTAAACGAGAAGAGACGATTTATAGTAACCGATTGCCATTAGAAGGATTAAAACTAAATCTTGACAGCCAAATAGGAAAAACATTGATTTCTTTACGAGATTATGCGCATCATTTTGCTATCACATACCACCGATTAGTACGCAGCAAAAGAGTTTATTAATAACAATATATCCAATGCAAACAAATCGTTTTAACACGAACTGAGCCCAAGCAATGTACGTTGATTTTAGATCATATCTATTAAATCTTTGGAGCAATCATACCAGATCCAGAGGTGGGCGCATTGCGGTAATAATAGTAATACCACTGTGTATCCTAGCAATTTGGTTTTATGGCATCTTTTCACCACTGCAGACAAGAATTCGTGGTTATAAAGAACGCATCAATCAGCTACATCAAGAATCCTTATCTCTTTTGGTCCAATGCAACCAATTCTCCAGACACAATGAAAAAACAGAGATGCTTAAAAAGAAGTGGGAAAACTACCAAAAATCAAATACATATAGCATCATAAATCTTTCCGACCTTATAACCAATGCTGGCCTACAGCTTGATTCATTCACCATAAATGATACTGTCAAAAAAGAATGGTACAACTCACAAAGAGCCACATTTCGTTGCAGCGGACCATTTAAAACCGTAATCGATTTCTTTTCAAATCTAAAAAAATTACCCATTCCTCCAAGCTGTCCTATATGTGAAATAACTACCGATGCCGCGTCCGGAATTACACATATTGCTGGAGAGATTCGCTTTTTGAGCATTTTGCCCACGCCGGCTTAAGATTCATAACTGCCCATAGTGATCAATAGGCTATAGAACTGCTTTCGTGTGCATAATACTCGCCATCAGTCTTTAATTTGACAAATCGATAATAAAGCGTATAATTATGGCTAAGATAGGCTACATCAAAAAAAATAACAACGTCGAAAATAACAAGGGATTATGCATGAAATTATTAAAACACCTTTCAGTAAATGCCTTAGCGCTAACAATTTTTATTTCTGCCAATGCATTAGTAGCCATGGGACCACCAACAGATTCGGCAACTATTGCACAGAACTATAAACCGGAGATAATGTTTGATCAGCAAGCAGTTTTAAGCAATCAAACCTACTCCACAATATTTACACGCGAGCAACAAGGCATAGCTGACCAAACAGAGTCAGACACATTAGACAAAGCACTTGAAGATGAATTTTTCAGACAACAAAAGCTTCTTTTTTGGAAACCACTTAAAGAAAAGATTGTATCAACTGTTCTTCCATTTACAATGGGATTATCCATTTGGGGTATGGCAGGCTCAATCTGGATGTGCGCTGAAGAGAAGCTGATAACAATACCAGCGCCCGCTACAATGGCAGCATTTATCGTCGCGGGTAGTGGATTTCTTGCAACATTAGTAACTTCTATACCCCTCGTGTTAAATCTACCAACAATAATTAAGCTTGCGCAGAGTGTAATAAAAGGTAAATCGGACTATCCGCTTCTTAAGTATGAACTTGCATATGTGCGCAAGAAACGATTTTTAGATTTACAAAATCAGTCTAGCAACGCGCAGCAAAGCAAAAGCGCCCCTTACTTTGAAGAAATGTTTTCTCTTGCGCACCAACAGCCTGAACATTTACCAAAAATAATACTTATGTTGGAATCTCTTTTATCTATACCGGTCAAAAGTAAGTCTCTTAAGCTTGATGTAACAAAAAACGATTGGTTGGATTTATACGATAAACAAACACAGCGTGTAATCATGCGGACTTGCATGAATCATGTCGACTCATTTAACAGTCAAAGAGGCATTAATGATAGGCCACGCGAATTTTTAAGCCTGTTTTCTCCTCCAGGAACAGGTAAGACACAGTTGGTGCGCACGATGGCAAAAATAATGGATTTGCCAATTGTAACGGTATGTCTTGCAAATTGCTCTGCTGAAAAATTGTTCGGAACAGAGTCTCAACCAGGACTGTTGTTAGAAAAGTTAGGACAACTAAGCCATAGAAATGGAATATTGTTCTTGGATGAATTAGACAGAGCCGTTCACGATCAAAATCTATTATCCATGCTTTTGCCGTTCTTAGAGCCAAATGAAAAAAGATTTTACAGCCCATATTTACAACAATATATAGATGTAAGTCATCTGCTGATAGTGGTTGCAGGAAATGCATCCTTAGAAGAGGCAGCCTTACAGAGTCGATTCCATGCCTTAAAGACAACAAATCTTACAATTGAAAACCGATCTAAGTTTATCTCTTTGATAATGAATGATTATTTGAACGTAAAGGTTTCACATAAAGTATCATTATTGATAGACGATGCTCTTAAGGCGCAATGGCAACAAAGCATCATGCAATACATTGAGCAACAGCCTTATATTTCATTCCGAGACGCACAGGCAAAACTTGATACACTCATAGCCGACTGGCGCATAAGCCAAGCCGGTAAAGAAGGTGCTAAAGCTTAAAAAGCTGCAATTTAAAAAGCCGCCTCAATTAAGCTTTTAATTGAGGCGGCTTTTTATTAATTCACCGCTATTATGCTATGCCATCGCCTGAATACTCATTGGTCGCATACTTGCTCGACAACAATGTAATAAATCATTACGCTACTCATCGCGACAAAAAAACACCAAATCGATCCAAAGGCAAGATAATAACCAACAATAGAGATTATCCACGCAATGCCAAGCACTACCCCTAATACCCAAATATTGTTTAGGCTTGAAACAAAGAACGATCCAACTGTGCCCAACAGGTATACAACAAGGCCGATAGCTTGCGATAAACTACCAAGTGGATCGTCAAGTAATGTATAGACAATATGATTATTCATCACTTCTGCTGTTTGCTTTGTATGTGCAATAGCGTTTAAAGAGCAAAGCGCCAAACCAACACCCACCACTATCAAGGCTGCAAGCATTTTTTTACGCACATTATCATATTCAGCCACATACAGGCTGGTTGGTATCCATATCGGCCATACCATTCCGGCAAAATAAATAAACCCATATACTGCCCATTGATGCCATACGCTCGCACGGGAACCATTGACAAGTGTAACCCAAACTATTCCCTCTAAGGCCTGTTGCAAAGCAAAAAGTATTGGTATGGCTGCAAAAGGAATCAACTTAACCGTATGACGCGCTTTAAGTAGAGTGGGTATACCGACCGATGTCAAAACTATTGCACCAGCAAAACTGGCTTGAGCGGAAAAACACATACGATCACATTGTCCTTATTCAAGATGCGCTCGCAGCATCCAGGCCGCCTTTTCCTGCTTTTCCATCATATCCGTCAAAAAATTTCCAGTACCAACATCATGATATTTTTCCTCACACTGTTCAATGGTGCTACGAATAAGTCGGATAACGGCCAAATAACTTTCATATACAGACTCAATTAAAACGCGTCCATTTTGTGTTTTTGTGGGAAACTCAACGATCTGTGTGCACTGTGCATAGCGAGCAAGGCTGGCATCGGCTGGAAATCCAAGCGTTCTGATACGCTCGGCTACATCATCTATCTGATTAAACAACATTTCATAATTTTGTAAAAATAGAAGATGCATCGGTCCAAAATCTGGACCGATCACATTCCAATGAGCATTGAGAGTTTTTAAGTACAATACAAAAATATCTGCCAAAACAACATTAAGCAACTTTGCCACTGCTGCTCTATCTTCTTGCAATATGCCAATATCGTATGACGGATTATCCTTGTTTGTCATCATAATCTTGGTCTTCCACCTGGCTAGTCTCTAGTTCACTTCCTTTATCATCAGCTATCAAGCAATCTTTATAGCGTTTCAAAAATGTAACAATCTCACCCCAGTTATTATCAACAGCTATATCAAGCGCGGTCTTGCCATGATTGTCTTTAAGGCTCGTATCAGCTCTACCTGCCCTTACTAAAGTCACCACTATTGAAAAAAGACCAATTTTTGCCGCTTTGTGAAGAGCAGTCCTGCCTCCAACAACTGAACGTTGATCTACATTTGCGTGTGATAAGATGAGCATTTTTAAAATATCTTCGTGATTTCCAATGGCTGCTAAGTGAATTGGATAAGGGTTGACGGGATCATAGCTGGGCAAACTTACTGATGCACCGTGGCGAATCAACATTTCAGTAATTTTTTTTAACCCATATGACACTGCAACGTGCAGCGCTGTTTGACCACTCGTCGGATCCTGGCTATTAATATTAATACCGCCATTGCTTAATAAATCTGCAACCAGCAAAGCATTTCCTGCTTTCACCGCGTAGTGTAACTGTGTTACTCCCACAACTTTACTTACCGATTGCGCATTAGATTCATCATGAGCGCGCACTACCGTCTGAGCGGCCCCCAAACAGAACAACAATAAAATGTTAACAAAAAAAATACGTGTACATTGCATACAAGAACTCCCTTAGTTTATAGTCAGATAACTTCAATACCTATCCGTAATCCTAAAATAAAATGAGTTACCTAGCAAGTTATCTTAAAACCTGGACAAGTCACGCTTTGCCTGCAACTCAAGCTCACAAGATTCCAACTCCTTAGCAAGATTATTCATATTTGTACGGCATTTTTGATGCTGAACGCTATGAAACGGTTGAAGAGCGAGCTCTTCTGACAAACCTAAAACTTCTTTTTCGATTTGAGATATGCGGCGCTCTAACCACTGTATCCGTTTATAGTCAGAAGACTTTGCTCTGTCAGTTTTATCATTAGTCACACTGGAAACATCCTGAATCACAGCTGGTTTTTGCTCGATAGGAATTTTCACATCTTGCTGCTGTTGCTGCTTTTTTATCGATACGTATAGATCATAATTGCCTTCATAGACACAAGCCCCAACGGGAGTCAATTCGATAATATGTGTAGCAATACGATTTACAAAATCCTGATCATGAGAAACAAATAAAATGGTCCCTTGATACCGCAACAACGCCTGACATAAAATATCTTTTGAGGGTAGATCAAGATGATTGGTCGGTTCGTCAAGAAGCAAAAAATTTGTTTTTTGCAAAATAACTTTTGCCATGGCAACACGATTTTTTTCACCGCCGCTTAGGACGGCAATTTTTTTATGAACATCATCGCCCGTAAACAAAAATGCTCCCAACATGGCTCTTATAACCTTTTCTGGCACATCAACGGATAAACAAATTTCTTCAAATATGGTACGTGTACCATTAAGCGCCTGCCCCTGATCCTGCACAAATAATGCGGTTGTTACATATTGTCCAGCTACAACCGTACCTTCTTGTGGCTTTAATAAACCTGCAATAATGTTGAACAGTGTTGACTTTCCCGCTCCATTTGGAGCCACTAACGCAACTTTTTGACCGCGCACTATTTCAAAATTAATGTGAGAAAAAAGAGGTTTGGCAGAATCATACCCATATGTAACATTTTTTACCGTTAACACTATTGCGCTTGGCTGTTCTATAGCAGGTAACGTAATATTTATCGATGGTAGTGGCGGCTCAATCTCAATTCGCTCTATCTTTGACAACTGCTTGCTCATACTTTGTGCCATACGGCTCTTCGTTCCAGCACGAAATCTATCTATAGTAGCCTGCTTTCGTTCAATCTCACGCTGTTGACGTTCATAGGCAGCACGCTTAACACGCTGAGTTTCCTCTTTTTGCATCAGGTATTTACTAAAATTGCCATCGTACATTGTAATGTCACCGTTTTCTACATCAACAATGCGTTCACATGCGCCATCCAAAAAATAACGATCATGTGTTACCAATAGAAAACCAAACGGAGCTGTTCGCAAAAATTCGAAAAACCACTCTTTACCAATCAAGTCCAAGTGATTTGTTGGTTCATCAAAAAGATAAAAATCAGCGTCTTGCAATAGAAGCTTTGCGAGCACCAATCGCATTCTCCATCCCAAACTTAATTCACTTACCAGCTTTTGCTGTAATGGAACGGTAAATCCTAAACCGGCCAATATCATACCAGTACGTTGCGCAAGAGTATTCTTGTCAAAAAATCGCACAAGCTCTTCAACGACTATATATCTTTCAATGAGCTGCTCAGTATCGCCAGATCCAAGAGACAACTGCTCTTCAAGTTCAAATTTTTCCTGTTCAAGTTTTAATTGATCAGCAAACACCGTATAGGCCTCGTCAAAAACAGATAATGTTGACGTAAACGTCAACTCTTGAGGTAAATATGCAATACGCTTTTTAAGCCGCACGACAATTTTTCCATTATCCGGCTTGATGGTATCGCGAGAAATAAGTTTTAATAGCGTTGACTTTCCAGCGCCATTGCGACCAACCACACCGTATTTGAGTTGATCAAACACGCAAGAAACATTATCAAATAATAGACGATGTCCTACACTGTAACTAAGATTGCTTATATTTATCATGTATTTTTACGCTAAAAGTCCAGCAATTATATCAATATTACCAAAATAATCTTCATCACCATCATCATCATCATGTATTGCGCCAATCAAGTCAGGATATTTTGTATATGCATAATTCAAAAGATAGGCGAGTGATGGAATCACAAAAGGGGCGGAACACAATGAACACAATAAGACAAATGATCCGCGTTGGACCATGGACAGATCATTAATGTTTTCTGTCATTCCTAGCCCAAAAGCACACGTAAATGCAAGATGTGTATAAGTAGAATACCGCACCGCACTATTCCAATTTTCAAGTTGTGATTGTAAATTATGAGCAAGCAACACAGGATCTGGTTGATTACCCTGTGGTCTGACTAGCCCGGCGCGACTACTGGCACATAATGTCATCAATAATGGCAGTATTAAGCAACATTTTTGTAATTTACCTACCATAAGCTCTCCTGATTACAGAACAAAATTAATTAATCGATTTGGTACAAAAACAATTTGCATAACCTCTTTATCTCCAATCCACTTGCGCACACTATCATGCGCTATTGATTGGACCTCTTGCTCTGTTGCATCAAGAGGACATTGAAAACAAGCACGCATTTTGCCATTTATTTGTACGACAATAGAGGCAAACTCCTCCTGAATGTACCCAGCCTCAAATGATGGCCAATCAACTTGCCAAATCTCTTTTTTACATACAATTTCAAGCAGCTCGCTGGCCATGTGTGGCGCAATGGTAGACAGCACTGTTACAATTTTTTCAACCGTACTGCGGTCTAATTGCATTTTCTGTTTAGTTGCATCATTAAGCCACTCCATAAAAGCTGATAGTGCTGTATTAGGCTTAAAGCTATCAATCCGCTCCTGAAATTCCTTTAAAAATTTGTGCACCCTTCTGATTACCGGCTCTTCTGGTGTTTGATTTTCACCAAGAATCGTATGCGGATCTGTCAAATATCCATACAACCTATTTAAAAATCTACGCATTCCTTCTAAGCCAGCATCTTGCCACTCGCAATCAAGCTCTGGAGGACCCATAAAAAGAATATAAAGACGCAGCGCATCTGAACCATACCTATCAATAATCTCTTGAGGATTTACGACATTGTCTTTTGATTTAGACATCTTTTCAACCAATCCGGATTTAGCTGAATATTTTAACACCATACCTTGATTGAAAAGGTGACTAAACGGTTCGTTAAACAGTAGATATCCAAGGTCGTACAAAACATGCACATAAAAGCGTGCATACAAGAGATGCAAAATTGCATGTTCAACACCACCAACATACAAATCAACCGGCAACCAATAATGCATATCTTGAGCATCAAAAGGTTTGTCATCAAGGTTAGGGTTTGGGTACCGCAAAAAGTACCAACAGGAACCGGCCCATTGTGGCATGGTATTTGTCTCACGTTTTGCAAAACCCGTGCATTGTGGACACTCTGTATTTACCCAATCAGAAATCGATGCAAGGGGTGATTCTCCAGTACCCGTTGGTTGATACGATTCAACCTCTGGCAATATCACTGGTAACTGATTTTCCGGCACGGGGACTACTCCGCATGCGTCACAATGCACTAACGGTATTGGTTCGCCCCAATACCGTTGCCGTGAAAAAATCCAGTCACGTAGTTTGTATGTAGTTTTCGGCTTTGCATACCCTTGAGCAACGCAATAATCAATGATTTCTTGTCGAACACTATTTGCACGTTTACCCGCAAACAACGTTGGTTCTGTTAAGATTCCATTCTGAGTATCAGCGTAACAGACCTCTACATTAGCAACCTTTTCTTTCATATCCGGATCCTCTGGCAACAGAACAACCTTGAGGCGGATATTATATTTTTTTGCAAAGGCAAAGTCTCGATCATCATGCGCCGAACAACGTATCATACCTGTCCCATAGCTCGCAAGGGCAAAGCTTGCAACCCATATAGGCAGGTCATGACCACTGACCGGATCTTTAACATATTTACCAGTAAAGATACCGCAAGGCTCCTTCTCAACATTATTTTTGAAAGCACGATTTGCCACAATAGCTTTGCAAAACAGCTCAATTTCTTTTCTATTGTCAACTCCTTCAAGCAACTGTTCAAGTATTGGGTGATCTGCAGCCACCGCAATAAAGGTATCCGCAGCAAACGCCTCAAAGTGCGTGGAGTATGTCTCGATAATCAAAGAACTGTCTTTAACTGGCGCACTAAAGATTAATCCTTCGCTTTTTCCAATCCAGTTTCGTTGCATCAATTTTACTTTTTCTGGCCACTCAAGAAGTTCAAGACCGTCCAGCAATTTTTGTGCATATTCAGTTATTTTAAGCACCCACTGCCTAACACAGCGCTGTTCAATAGCGGTAGAGCATCTCTCGCATACACCATTTACTACTTCTTCATTAGCCAAGCCAGTCAGGCACGAGGGACACCAGTTGATTGGCATATCCGACTGATAGGCAAGCCCAGCCTTAAACATCTTAAGAAATATCCATTGCGTCCATTTGTAATAGTGCGGATCTGTGGTATCAAGCTCTTTATCCCAATCATATAATGCTCCTACCTGAGCCAACTGCTTTTTAAAGTTTGCAATATTTGCCTGAGTGCCTACTCGCGGATGAATACCTTTTTTGATAGCGTCGTTTTCTGCTGGCAAACCAAATGCGTCCCATCCCATCGGGTGCAATACGTTATACCCGGATAACCATTTTATACGTGCATATACGTCCGACAAAACATAACCGCGCCAATGACCCACGTGTAATCCTGATCCAGATGGATATGGAAACATATCAAGACAATAAAACTTCTTTCCATCTCCGATCGGCCTTGTTTGCCCCGGTGGTCTCTGGATCCAACGTTGCTGCCATTTTTTTTCTATAGTTTTAAAGTCACAATGCATTTGTATTGTTCCAAAATAAGGCCTAAAGATACGGTTATACAGGTGGGAATAATAACTTTTTCCGAGCTATGAATGACTTATACACAATTAGACTTTTTTGCAGTAAAAAATTAAACTGCTTCAGTTTAACATTAAGGTAATGTACCTGTCTACCATTGCAGAAAGACAAAAGTTGACGTGAGAATTTTTTGTAACATATATTTTGAATCTTGATATAGTAAAAAATATAAAAAACCATTTCGCAACAATCTTTTTTCCTTCGAGGATTTTTACATGACAGAACAAATAGCCAATCAGAATCAGATCACACCCATCGTACAAGATGAACTAATTTTGGTAGTAAAACGTACGCATCTTTTTCCCGACAAGCAGGGCTGGCATGGCATTAAGACGGATGGAATTGAGACATTGGTAGAAACTATTAAAACGCATCATGAATTTATGCCACGATCAATTGCAGAAACAGATGATCGATACAAACAGATTATTCCCTATGCCGTTTTTCGCCATCAGGATCGCTATTTTTTAATGCTCAGAAAAGGAAACGCAACCGAGCAAAGACTCAAAAGTAAGTACACACTAGGCATCGGCGGACACATGCGTTCAGAAGACATGTCCGGCTCCTCCATATTCGATTGGGCAATACGCGAATTTCATGAAGAGGTAACATTTGATGGGACACTAACCCATACGTTACTCGGCATTATTAATGATGATTCCAATGAGGTTGGCCGTGTACATATGGGACTCGTATTATTGTTTGATGGAGATTCAAGCAACATTTCAATACGCTCTGAACTTCAGGATGGATTTTTAGTAAAGCTTGATGAATGCGAACTTTATATGCTGCAGATGGAAAGTTGGGCCTCAATGGTATTTAATCACTTGCAGCAAAGTAGGGTTTAAAAGGAACCTAAAACCCTACTCCATTCCAAATATCCAGTAGCATGCAAATCCTGCAGCCATCTGTTTTTGAATTAATTGAGGGGAAGAAGAATTTTGTTTTAGCATAGCATCTACTTCATTCATAAATCTAATTTGATTTTCGTCTGATGCAATCTGAAACTTATCAATAAAGCCATTAATATCAGACAGAAAATCCGGTTCATTTAATAATGATTCCATTTTGGTCAAATTATCTTGAACAGATTTTATAACAGGATAAAAATTAAGCTTACGCAAGTTTAAACTGTCCTCGCTAAGTATCCAGCGCCACGTCTCACCTTTGATACACTTATTAACTGACTCGTCAGTCTTTTGGCTAAAAGTCTTAAGCGAATTTTTTATGTCTTGGGAGCTTACTGGACTTCTAGGCTGCATCATTACGGGTGACACTGTGGCAGTAGCTGTTCGAGTAGTTTGAGTCGTGTTGGCAGAGCGAGAGCTAGGCAAGGGAGCTATGTTTTGCACAGGATTAACTTTTCGATCTGGAAATTTTACTGTGTAAACATGTTCACCTTCAACACCTGCACGCTCAATCGTTACTCCATTCAACGTCATATTTGGACCACCGTTAGCATAAATTTCTGATAACAGATATCTTAAAAAGCCGTTGTTTTCGATCAGCATAAGCTTATCTGCCAGACAAGAATCATATGCCGTTATTTCATTTGAAAAATTTGAAAAATAAAGATCTTTAATCTTATACCAATCATCACTATCAAAAGATTTCACCATCAAGCATTTTGAAGACACTTTAATCCAAGAAATGGAAGAAATATTTTTAACTGAATGGAATTTAGACTGGTCTTTCACATAGCGTGTAATAAGCGTTCTAATCTTTGGATCTATCTGGTCAATTGCATCTCGTGCCCTATTCAGTTCTACAGGCGGTGTAAGCGGCGGCACCGAGCCCCCCACAGAAGTAGTACTCTCCGGAACGCGCTCAGATACCACAGATTGAAAGTCTACAAAAATGATTCTTGAACCGCCTAATCCAATCTTACTTGTAACAAGTGATTCATCTAACGAAACAGTCCTGCCCTCACATTGCATTTCTGATAGCAAATACCTTAAAAATGCATTATCTGGAAGATTCAGAAGGCGTTTTATAGGCAACCAACCCTGGTAAATTGTGTCATCATAACAAAATCCTGCTGCGCTCTCCCAAGAAAACTTAATTTCTGCATCGTTTTTTTCATCCTTTTCATCTATTGCAATTGATCTAACAACTCCTGGTGATTGACGAAATTTTTCAAGAAAATACACAATGTATGGTCTTATCTCTGGATCTATCCCATCAATATTCACTGTTATCTTATCTAACGTTTCGTTGGAATCGCCCACAGATGGTGCAGGTGCCTCCGACGGTGTAGATGTAGGTGTCTCCGGCGGCAAAGGCGTAGGTACAGGTACAGGTGTAGCGGAGCCAAAACAGTATTCAAACATTTTATTATATAATTGACCGCGATACCCAGCATAGACCAATGCAGCAGCAACAATACCGCCACTTATACACAAGATCGACTTTTTATGGTTAGAGCACCAACGCTGGAATCGAAAGAGATGCGGATAAGCACGCTTTTGCGCTTCCATCTCTATGTGCGTATCATAGCTATTGTAGCCGAACATACTGTCTTTGGCGCAAGACTCTTGCCCTGAGAAGACCAAAATGAAAGCTATTGCTACTATAGGAAATAATCTTTTATAAGCTGTGCGTATCATTAGAATGCCCAATTGATTCAATTTTTGATAAGAAAAAAACTCTTGAATTCTTTTAATTATACAGGATCGCTACAAATTGTCAATAAAAAATTAAAATTGTCAGAGCAAAGTGATAAGTTCCTACAGTGCAGCAAAGTAAATTCTGATGAGTGCGAACTTTATATGCTTCAGATGGAAAATTGGGCCTCAATGGTATTTAATCACTTACGGCAGGGCGCGGTTTAAAGGGTATTTAAAAAATTATTTCCTATCAAATATCCAGTAGTATGCAAATCCTGCAGCCATCTGTTTTTGAATTAATTGAGGGCAAGAAGAATGTTGCTGTAGCATAGCCTGCACCTCGTCCATAAATATAGTTTGATTTTCCTCTGATGCGATCTGAAACTTATCAATAAAGCCATTAACCTCCGACAGAAAATCCGGCTCTTTTAATAACGACTCCATTTTGGCCAAATTATCTTGAACAGATATTAGAACTGGGTGAAATGCAACCTGGCGCATCTGAAATGGAGTACAGAACCCTGGCCATGCCTTGCCAGTTTTACATCGCCCATCAGCATACTTAATCCTTTTCTCAAAAGCACTACGCGCATTTAATATATCCTCAACACTCACAGGTTTTCCAGGCTGTACGGGTGGCACCGGAGCAATAACTGTTCGAGTAGTGTGAGTCGTACTAACAGAGCGAGAACTCGGCAAAGGAGCTATGTTTTGCACAGGATTAACTTGTTGAGGAAATGTTACGCCAAAGTGTACATGATTGAGACTCGGTACTCTGATAATCTCTACCGTGTCATCATAATGCCGCATCTCTGATGCCAGATGCTTAATAAGTTCGTTATTTATTAATCCTTCTGAGACCGTCACAGGAGGAAGACATAGTGTTTTAATAAGTACTTCACCTTCTGGACCATCACAGGAAACAATAATGTGCGAATCGGTTCCAAACATGACCTCCATTGTATGGATAGGTCCTGGAAGTTCAGAACGTACCTCTCTGGCAAAAGCTGTAATATTTTCTCTAATTTTTGGATCTATTTCATCAAGCGCTCTTTGTGCCTCAACTAACTCACGATTAGGCACTGGGTTCCTCACCGAGCCCCCCACTACAGAAGTAGTACTCCCTGAAACGCGATCAGGTACCACAGATCGACGAAAGTCTACAAAAATATTTTTTGAACCGTCTGAACTACGACTACTTTTAACAGGTAGTTCATCTAACGAAACGGTTTCATCTTCCAAAACGGTTCTGCCCTCATATTGCATTTCTGATAGCAGATATCTTAAAAATGCGTTATCTGGAAGAGCCGTAAGCCTTTCTATAGGCACCAACCTCTTATCCAAGAACATTGTTTCATTATAAAAAGGTCCTGCTGCACTCTGCCAACAAAAATATATGTCTCCATGCTCTGCTTTACCTTCACCTATAGAGACGCTGATAACAACCCCTGGTGATTGACGAAATTTTTCAAGAAAATTCACAACGTTTGTTCTTATCTCTGGAGCTATCCGATCAATTTCCGCTTTTATCCGATCTAAGGCCTCGTTGGGGTTGCCCACAGATGGTGCAACAGGGGATGCAGGTGCCTCCGACGGTATAGGTGTAGGTGTCCCTGAAGGCAAAGTTGTAGGCGTAGTGGATCCAAAACAACATTCAAACATTCTATTATATAATTGACCGCGATACCCAGCATAGACCAATGCAGCAGCAACAATACCGCCACTTATACACAATATCGACTTTTTATGGTTAGAGCACCAACGCTGGAATCGAAAGAGATACGGATAATCACGCTTTTGCGCTTCCGTCTCTATGTGCGTATCATAGCTATTGTAACCGAACATACTGTCTTTGGCGCAGGACTCCTGCCCTGAGAAGACCAAAATGAAAGCTATTGCTATTGCAGGAAATAATCTTTTATAAGTTGTGCGCGTCATTAGAATGCCCAATCGATTCAATTGTTGATAACAAAAAAATATTGAATTCCTTTAATCATACAGGATCGCTACAAATTGTCAATAAAAAATTAAAATGAATAGGTAACTCGTAGCTGCGGCCTACCACACGAATCACACGTAAGTCCACATACAATGTCCCGTTTTTGCAAACGACATTCTACAACCTTATTGGCAGCAACTGCATATAAAGTACCCAGGCTTGCCCCGGCAACTATTTGCGATAAATAATGACGGTTGCAATTAAGAAACGTTCCTGCAACAAATGCCGCCCCCACGCCCAAAGGGATTGCATAATACCCACCAAAGCGCATTCCATACAATACTGCTACAAAAGTTGCCTCTGCAACATGTCCTGATGGAAATCCTCCACCAGAACGCTTTTCTGGGCTAAATTTTTCATGCCATGGTCGCAGCCCACAATGAAAACGCAAATGCTTCAAAAGATCCTTTCCAAAGACTACAAATGGCAATCCGACCGAAAGTAACTGACCTGTCACTCGCTTTTCATACCGCTTATCCAACAAACCTTGCAAGCCAAAAAAAAGAGCTGGAATTCCAATAACATATCGTGCTGTATCATGGCACCATTCAGGTAGTTGGTGAACATTTTTATGCCAATTTCTTAAATGAAAGCATGACTGCAAAGGCTCATCGACCATTCTTGTTGCTATAAAAAACGGTACTGTACCGGCAATAATACTAAACGAGTCCAAAGAAATCAGATTGTAATGCAAATCAACGATATCCTCTAAAATTCCGGCAAAAAAGGTTGTTATGCATGATCGGCCAGAAAAACGTTCTTTATGGCTCTTGCTTGCATGGCCTAAAGATGGCAAATCTAAAAAAAAATCTGTATCTGACAATAACTTTTTGTCTTTCGATGTATGAGAAAAAATAGAACCGCAACAAGCCTGAGCTGCGCCATCAGGTGCTATAAACAACAGCAGCGCTGCGACTTGCAAAAATATCGCCCTACGTACCACGCTGAGCTCCATGCTTTAAAGGCTAAAGATAGCAAACTCGCTTTGCCAGACTACCTTAGTGTAGAGGCCAACTACGCTTAAACTCAATACTGCATACATAATTTAAAAAAATAAGATCAGTCCAAAAGGTCTACAAAAACCTTTGTAGAAGTTGGATTTGCCACCTTAAGCTATTTTTTTTGGACCTCTAATACAACAGGCAAGGAAACACAAGAAGACTTAATAATGTTAAATAGCCCAATAACTTTTCCATATGCGATCCCAGAATCTGCTCGCACACAAATTTTAGAAACACCACCAGACTCATTCAACGTATTAAGTTTATCTTTCAATTGATTTTCCATAATAGATAGCCCATCAAAAAAAACAGTCCCTTGCTGATCCATAGCTATTATCACCTCTTGTTGGCTACGTACGCTCTGAGTATCGTTTTGTGTCAGATCAACATCAGGAAGGTTAATTTTGAATATACTATGAACAATCGGCCCAGAGATCATAAACATCAATAAAAGCGTAAGCACAACGTCAATAAGAGGAGTTAGCGATATATCTGTAATTATTTTTACAGATATACGCCTGCTCTGTCTTCGTCCTGGTCGTGAGTATGACATCTGCATCCTTACGTCAAATAATACTGTCCAAAAGAATGCTCTCTATCCTGTCTGCAATAGATTGTAAACCGTTTTCTATACTTTTAGACTCGCTCAAACAATAGTTGCACATTAAAAGGGCCGGTATGGCCACCAAAAGCCCCGCAAAGGTGACTATCAGAGCTTGGGCCATTCCTGGCGCAATAACGGTAATATCTGCCGATTTAAGCTGGCTCATACGCAAAAACGAATGTATCAATCCCCAAACGGTACCCAATAAACCAACAAGGGGTGCAACGGCTGCTATGGTAGAAAAGAAAGCTAGCCCTGATTCTTGTCGGTCAACTATAAAATCAATAGCGTTTTGTAGATGATATTGCATTAATTCTACCAAGTGCTTCTTGCGCTCATAAGGTCCTTCAAAAAGAACTTGTTGGACATGCGACCTAAAAAAAAGTAGGTTTTTTTCAATAAAATAACCGGGCAATGTCCCAGAAAGCCTGCCAGACACTCTATGCATATCATCAAGCGTCTTAGCATTTTTCATAAGAAATCGGCATTTCGCAATGTGATGTTTTTTAATTGAAAAAAATAAAATCTTAGCACCAAAAAGCGTCCAGCTGATCACAGAACAACCAAAAAGCACTAGTAAAATCGCTATGGTGATCCTATCGGACTGAACTACCAGTTGCCATAATTGATTATGCGCAAGCACAGTTTGAATCATCTACAAAATCCCTTTTGTAAAAATACGACGCTTAAGCTCCTCTTTATCAGCAATCTGCTCGTCTATCTGAAGCTGATAGGCTTTATGCAACAAAAGACCGAATGCAGGGCCGGGGGCAAGTACGCCCATTAAATCTTTCCCGCGTAACAGCGGGGCTTCCGGATGGAATAACACGCCAGCCTTTTTGGCGGTATCTTTAAATAACAACACCCATTCGGGTACTTTAGTTAATGGAATATTCGAGGCATTGTTACGCCCTTGAGAATCTGCCAATGCCAAATCAGCAAGAATATGTAAATTCATGCGTGGAACCAACTTGAGCGCTAATCGTTTATACCTTACAAGGCCAACCTGTTGCAAAGCAATAGTGCCCGCAGCCATATGATGTTCTACCAATACAGATACGTCATAAATCAGATTTTTTTTGATCACAATCCTCTTCAATACTGCTCGAGCAAACTTAGCTCCAGTTTGTGCATGCCCAAAACTATGCCAACGGCCATTAACTTTTTTTGTGGTATTAACCTTGCCAAGATCATGACATAAAGCTGCATAACGCAAAGCTAACATATCATAATTGCTTGTGTACAGTATGCAAGAAGCAGCATCGAGAGTCTGCATACTATGCTCAAAGACGTTGCCTTCCGGATGCCAATCCGGATCTTGCGGTACATCAGATGTTGCATCTAATTCTGGTAATAGATCTTTCAAGCGACCAATAGACTTCAACCAGCGAATACCCAAAGAAGGCGCGCGCGATAACAAGAGTAATTTTTCAAATTCCAAAGAAATGCGCTCTTTTGATATGCCATCAAGAGACATGTTCTTACAACATTCGTTTAATGCCGAATCCGGATACATATCAAATCGGCCAATAAACTGCATAACTCGAAAAAAACGCAATGGATCATGTAAAAACAGATCAATATTTGGCGCTCGTAATGTTTTAGTTGTTAAATCACTCATTCCATCAAACGGGTCAATTAATGTATTGGTATGCAAATCTATCCCCATGGCATTGATAGTTAAATCACGCCGCATAAATGCATTTTCAATTGACAAGTTGGCGTTCAAATGTACCGTCGGCTTTCTGCCAGCATCATCAATTCTAGGAAGAGACCAATCAACATCCAAACAATTGACTCTGAGAACGCCAAACGATTTTCCTATTAGATTTACTCTGCCAAATCCATTCAAAATGACCTCTAGACTTTTTAGCGATATACCGTGCACCTCGCAATCAAAATCCTTAACGGGCCTATCCAATATCAAATCACGCACAGCACCGCCCACCAATAAAGCGCGACCACCGGCAGCGTGGATAGCGTCAACTATTTCAATAATTATTGGATCTCTTAGCAAAAGAGTATGCAAGAGGCTTTGTATTTTTGCGTTTATTTTTATACAATTCATGCTAATTAGATTTTTATTTTGGATATAGGATTTCGCTATGCGTCACGCTTATGCTTTACTGTATGGTATTGGAATTAGTTTGACAATGCTGTTTTTTCATACAATAAACTGTGCAAGTCGCTTGGACAGTTTAAAGGCATTTTTTGGCAAAATGCCCTACAAAGAAGTGATGCAAAAAAAATACCCCCTTGATAGCCATGGAACCTTAACTCTAAATAACTTTGATGGAAACATTAGCGTCACAACGCATGCACATAATGTTGTGCACATAATAGCCACAAAGTCATCCAATAAACTACATATGTTGCCGGAATTGCAAGTCCGTGAGAAGGTTACCACGACGGCACAGGGTCAACATTGCGCTCTTACTATTTCATCAACCGTATTAGGCGAACACTCAAACACAAAGATTGACTATCAATTAACAATTCCACAAAAAACTATATTGAATATCAGCACAGATTCGGGAAAAATATATGTAGATCAGATAAGTGCCCCCACACAGTTGTACACAAAAATTGGATCCATAACGATCGGATCTGTATCAGAAAGACTAACTGTTTCTATCGAAAAACAGGGAGATATTAAAATTGACAGCGCCTTTGACCAAGTGCACGCAACTACCCATTATGGAAACATCACTGTGAAAAACCTGAATCACAATCTATCAGCATCCATACTAGAACGCGGAAATATCCTTGTAACGCAATCAAATATCTGTCCCACAGGACATTCAAATCTTACGACAAAATATGGTCTCATAACAGTATTCCTACCGCACAATATGGATAGCTCGCTCAATGCCAAAGCCATGCGTGGATCGGTAATATCTGACCATATAGTGACACTCAGCCCATTAAGAACAACGCTTGATAAATGTGCATGGGATCGATTCCGCCAAGAGGTTTCAGGAAGAATAGGTAGCGCAAAAGAACATGTACCTCAATTAACGCTTGCCAATGAATGTGGAGATATCAAAATTATGAAGAAGTTGGCTGATAGGCATTAGAACCAAACAAGAACAATGTGCGATCTAATTGTTCTGCATCTAAGAAAAATGTCTTGATAAATACGGCAAAGTCACATATAGTTTTGGCTAACTTAGTCGGCCAAGCAAATATATGTATGACTCAAAAGGCCCCATGGCTGCTCTGTAACAAAATATAAAATTATGAAAACTGTATTGTAACATTTAATTAAGGAAATTCTGATGAAATCACGTTTTTATTTGCAGTTGGCCGCACTCTTACTCACGTGCATGTCATTAAACGCAACTCAAGATAAGCTTCTTTTCAGACCGGCTTTAAGAACTGCTAGCACCTTTGCCATGGCTGCTATGGTGTGCGCACTACCGATCATTGCAGCATGCGAGTCTGATAGTGTCGATCTTACGATTGTACAAGAAAGACTAGAGGCGTGCATTACGGTTGCACAAGAAGGACTGGGAGTATGCGTTGTCCTCAGAGAGAAAATTGGATCACCGCATTTTTGGGAAGCCATCAGCTCAATAGGATGTCGAGTTATCCTACCTGTAGATTCTCTTGACCCTTACCTTTAACAAATCAAAAGTCATCCGACACATTGACTGCACCTTAAAAAGCGAGTGGAATATAGTTGGGTGAGCCCAGGCAAAGCCTATTCGTCCGCCTTGTACTCAATTTTGTAAAAAAAACCTTGATTGAATAGCTGCGTGGGAAATACCATGTACATTAAGGCTGCAAGAGCGCCCGCCATGGCGACCCTCGCGGCTACAGGAACCGCACTAAGTTTTTGCAATATAACGGGGACTTGAGGTTTAATGATGTGCGTAATGGCATCATAACCAAACACCTGAGCATCCCTGGGTGTCTTTTTCAGCATATCATGCGCATCAGTTATATCTTTAAATTTTTCTTGATCAGCAAGAGGCGGCGCCTTATCAGGATGAAATTGTAGAGCAAGTTGATGAAATCTGTTTTTAATCTCTCGTTTCGATGCGTTTTTTGGCAATTGCATCGTAGAAAGGGCCTTAAATCGCGGATTCTCCCTCCTAACAAGTATAGTCTCTTGTATGTCAGGATACAGCTCTGAGACAAAATAAGGAAAGCCTAATATAGCAGCAGCTGAACTCGGTAAAAATAACTCAAGAGAAAGGAGTGTAGCCACAATCATCAGGCCATGCTTTATGGATACGGTTTTAGGCCTGAAAATCATCGTACTTGGCGGTAGCTCAGCGACATACGCACAATAATCGATATTGTATTCACCAAGCCTGTCTCCATAATTATTTTTATGTTCAATTGTTGTCCGATGCCATGCCAAATCAGCACATTCTTGATTAATGCCAACCTCAGGGGCGTACACGCCACAAAACAACTTTCCTGCCCGAAGCCCCTGTACAAGTTCCACAAACCCAACACCAGGCAATTCAACAGACTCAGAAAGTCGATAACCACCTAACGGTGCTAACGTAGAAACAGACGCTATTTTAGCATATGTTTCTACGGACATTTTTTGAGCCCCACGGACATCAAAGCTATCTCCGTCATTGGGCCAAGCCCAATCTTTTAGCAGGTTGCCATCGCTTTTTTTCACGCCATTAAATGTTGATTGCAGTTCATAGCCAGG
>JABDES010000005.1:44173-65894 GCA_013286935.1 Candidatus Babelota bacterium | reverse complement strand
GAAATACTCACCCCATCTGAGCATGATAAAAAAAAGCGTGCGTACAAAATTCTTTCTATTGCAGAAAAAATTGAGGAGCGTACTTTTAATGCTCAAACAAAAATTATTGATGAAGGTGTTTGGAGCGATCTCAACCTGCTTTATGGCAGTCAAGAAAATCCCACTTTGTTTCTTGGTGAAGTGCTGAGCAATAAGACAATGCATACAGAAATTGGAAAAGCATATCTAATTGGAATGATCGCTCGCCCTATAGACAATGTGTCGATTCTCGAGTCCCGCCAACAGATCGTACGTGAACTTATAGAAAATAAACACCTTTTTGACTGTACTGAAAAGCTTCTGTTGCAATTTGGCAAACATGAAGTGCTACTGAATGGGCTATGGGGCAAAGAACAGCTGATGCAGTTTGTAAAGCAAGGCGCCTATTTTCAGAGTACCAGGATAAAAAATTGGCCGCGACTTTCTGCATTTCTTAGTGCTGCAAGCGTTCGACTTAATCGCAGTCAAACAGCACTTGATCTCAAATCACACTTGGACATTCTTTCGGGCATATACGGTCTCGGGTTGTCGCTTATTACTCCGGCAGTGCTTTTTTCCTTCTGCGCCACCAAAGCGCTCGGAACTTTTCAGTTGCCAAAAGCTATTTCTGAGTATGCAGATGCCTGGATGAAAGGGTTGCTATTTGCGCCAACCATTAGTGCACTTTTAGGTTTAACATACCTGCACAAAAATAGGCTTTCGCAAGCGCTCAGTATTGCCATAGCAGGCTATTCGCACGCAACAGGAATTTCCTTGCAATGGAAACAATGTGCTCTCGGGTTTAAATTCGACGATTTTTTACGCAAAAGACTAGCTCATGTTGCGCGTTGCATGAATGCAATGAAGGCCTTATATACCACAATACCAAAAACAGTCAGTGCAAAACTGACATTCTTTAAGCATTTAGATCGACTTTTTATCGAACTCCCGCACATTAATGCTGATCTTGCCGATGCAATCGCAAATCTAAACACAGATACCTTTCATGATAAAGGCTCAAATGAAACAAAAATATTTTTTCGTCGAGGACGCGTATTACGTGTATATCATCTTATCGACCGCATTAAATCAATCTTGGCACCGGCAATCGCAGCAGTTGGAGAAATTGATGCGTTGATGAATATAGCAAAATTAGTAAAAAACCATGCCGATGATCAAGCACAATATTGTTTTGCCACCTACACACCCAATGAAATTAGTCCAGAAATAGTGGTTGAAAACTTTTGGAATCCTTTTTTAAACGCACAGAGCGTAGTAACAAATTCAGTTGCAATTGGAGCACGACAGGGTGTTGCAAACATGGTGATTACTGGACCTAATTCTGGTGGTAAATCAACGATACTTAGATCTATTGCTCTTGCAGTGATTTTAGCACAAAGCGTGGGTATCGCACCAGCGAGCAGTATGACATTAACCCCATTGAGTTCCCTTGCGGTCTATATGAATATTGGCGACAGTATCGTGGATAAAGAATCTCGCTTTCAACGAGAATGTAAACGGATATTTACTTATGGTGATTATATAAAAAGATTATCAATGAGTAACGCATTGAGCTTGGCCATTTTTGATGAAATATTTAGCGGTACTTCGCCAGAAGAAGGCGCGTCTTGGGGGTATAACACTGCATTAGGATTTGGACAACATCGAAACTGCATCTGCATTATCGCAACACATTTTTCAAAATTAACAGATCTTGAAAAAGATACACAGGGAACTTTTGTAAATTTCAAGGTCTCCATTGCTCAAGATGAACAAGGAAACTTTAAACGTGACGAGAATGGTACACTACAACGCCTATATACACTCGAACGTGGTGTTTCACAGCAGCATATAGCACATGAAATATTGCGCGAGCAGGGCATGCAAAGTCCCTTTTTCCAAGAAAATATCTTAAAGCAGGCGCAGAGCGTATTCTAGTCAAAAGTTAGTGTACGAGCATGCTACATAGGAGAACAACTACAAAACCCTCAATGAAAGCGCGTGTTATGAAATTTATGAAATCTGAACTTTAGATTATTTGGGCAGGGTTCCAATTGAAGACCTTGATAACTTAGGCGATAAATTGATGGAAGTTGAAAAGACTTCTTTAGCAGTAGCCGCTATAGGGTTAGTTCTTCCAACCGTTTAAAGATAATAGGTAAAAATAAGGACTTGCTCACTTGGTTGATTAGGAAAGGAACATCTCATGCCACACCGCTCTATCACATTACAATCGATTGGTTTTACGCTACCACATCGAGTGTGTTTTCATAATTTTTCCACACAAATTCAATCTGGCAAACGCATCGCCATTATTGGAAAAAATGGTGCTGGTAAAACTACATTGCTCAAAATTATTCAAGGATTAATTGAGCCAAGCGAAGGTCATGCTACTGTTCCTTCAGACATCATATTCGGCTTTGTGCCGCAAATTATCGAATCGCATAGCAATAAAAGTGGTGGACAACGATTCCAACAAGCACTCACCGATGCGCTTGCCCTTGACCCAAATATATTGTGCCTTGATGAACCAACCAACCACCTTGACCAACAAAACAAACAATCATTGTTACGCAAACTTGCCAATTTTGCTGAAACACTGATTGTCGTATCGCATGATCCGGAGCTGCTGCGATTGTCTTTCGATGAGCTTTGGCACATTGATGACGAGGTAGCCATTACCATTTTTCGTGGATCATACGACGAATACCTGAAAATGATTAAGCTTGAGCAACACAAAAGACTTGCTGAAATTGAACAACTTTCCAAAGAAAAGATAAAGACACGTTCTGACATACAACGTGAGCAAAAACGCGCTTCACAAAGCAGAAAAAGTCATTCTGATGAGCCGGATCGTAATCTGCTACGTAAGTATCAGGAAACTGGCAGTGCAACTGCTGGTAAACTAAAAGGGCGCTTGAGCAAGCGTATGGAACAGATTAATACAAAGTTAGCATCCACACGCATGTCTGAACAAATCACACCAAAATTTCGCCTTGTTTCTCGGACAGGTGCCTCATCAAAACCGATTGTTGCTATTACCGATGGAATGTTTGGATACGATGCACCAGTAGTGGATGATATTAACATGCAATTGTATACGGGAGAACGAATTGCTCTGCAAGGTGCAAATGGCTCAGGTAAATCGACATTTTTTAAAGCATTGTTACACGATCCACATGTTATGCGATCGGGCGAATGGATGACACCTGATACCAAAGACGTGGGCTATCTTGATCAGCATTATCACTCGCTTTCTCTTACACAGAATGCATTTGAACTTATCAAAAAAACGGTACCTACATGGTCAGACAATCAAATTCGTGATCATTTGAACGCCTTTTTATTTCGTAAAAACGAAGAGGTGTTTGCGCCAATTGAAATGCTTTCTGGTGGTGAAAAATGTCGTTTATCACTTGCACAGATCGGTGCACAAAATCCAATATTCTTACTGCTCGATGAAATTACAAATAATGTTGATGCACAAACACGCGAACATATTATTGCTGTTTTGAATGCATATCGCGGTACCCTTATTGTCATATCTCATGACAATGAATTTTTAGAACAGATCGTTATTGCCGATTATTACCAGATTAGTAATAATCGCTTGATTAGCCATTTTTATAACCGTTTTATCACGGATATGCCCTGAGTCCAGCCTTCATTGCTCCCTCAAGCGTACCATTTATACATTCATTTCCAGGAAAACACCATTCCGAAGAGCTATATGTTTCAGAACTATATTTGAATATAGCAAATTCCATTTTTTCCAAATTACCGTTGTATTTGAGCCGACAAATTTTTTCAAGCGATCCATCAGAACAAGTACGCTCTAGATAAACAAATTTGCCCTGAATCCTTGGGTAATATTTAGTTGTTTTCTTAGCCAGCGTTTTTTCGTTAAAGACGTTTACTCTTTTTACTATTTCTTACTGAATTTCCGTTGGAATGTCAGTGTCTTTTTTGGCCATTATAATACCTTTCCATTAAGCTACATTCCTTTTTAACTGAGGTTAAGTATAACCTCTCGAACAAGCAGGTCAATCTACATACAATTTTTTCGTGACCCCAAGCTGGCGGCACACTTCCAGCCGTCGCCTATGGCTATGGCGGACAGGTCGAATTTTAAATAGTTCTTCTTCCCAATTGTATAAATTATATATATTTTATGAATGTTTGATAATATGACAATGGAAGGAATGTAATATCAATAGCTAAATAATGAGTAGTAAGAAGAGGCAAAAATAAAGGACTCATTATTAGGAAATGCTATGAAAAGAATTTTATTTTTATTATTAATATCCATGCCTCTATTAGCATCAGAAGAGGATTCTAAGTGTTTAAGATTAGCAAAGCAATGTGCTAAATCACCGGAGAATGTACATATTGTTTACAGTCCAGAGACTTCAAGATTATTTGTAGATGAGGGTAAAGATCTAATCCTCGTAGAAAATCACTCTATGGACAAGTTATTAAATGTAATATTAAAACAAGATAGCTTAGATCATAGTGCGTTGGGTAAATTTCTCACTGCATGTTATATATCGGCTGCCAAGCAGAGTGATAATGCTTACTATTTAAGAGCGTCAGGCAGGCTTCTTGGCGGTGGACCTTTAATGTCGATAAGCGTTATCCAGGGCGTTGTAGCAGCTGCTCCATGGATAAATATTGGAATCACCACCGCTCATCTGGCTGCTAATGTGGCTATTTCAGCCGGTAGTGGAGGAACGTTAGCACCAGCTCTATTGGCATCAGTACCATTACAGGCCACCCAAATAATAGTTGAGAGTGCCTTCTTTACAAGCACAGCTGCAACTGTTTTAGGTGGTATAGCGTTGTTTCTTCCTGGACCTTAGCTAAATTAATAAAAGTTCATCATGATTCCTACTTATTATATACGCACTAGACCTTTTACATTAAAGGAAGGAATAGTCACATTGCTATCATTGGCTATATTATTTGTATGGGGAAAATGCCATCCCTCCTCATTAGCGATATTATTCCAATTCATAGGTCCATATTTAATATGCTTTGATAAATGGGCACACGTATGTATGTTTATTCCCATAGCTTTTTTAACGACTTATTTTTTTACTAAGTATGCAATTTTGGGAAACTTAAAATTTAGAACTAAAGCTTCATTTATAAATAATTTAAATACAACATGTTTATTGATTGGTAGTAACGGTGCTTTCAGTATTGTATGTATTGTTTTATTCATTGCATGGTGGACTTATTGGATATATATTACCTATCCTAGTGATTTTTTGGTTCAATTAAGTATCATCTCGTTATTCGTATTCTTATTTACATGGATTTTCGGATTATTTTTGGAGTATAAATATGTTTCCTAAAGCTAAAGCACCCCCTATTAAGACAAAAAATTAGGCATATTTAGGGATCACGATACCCCCTTGCTGTTTCATTTTGTGTTGTAAGTCGAGCTTCAAAAAAGTTCCTTTTTTGAAGAACTTTCTTTATTTATCGGAGTATTAGGTGGATTAACGCCTACGCCTTAATGTTCTTAGAAGGAATTATTGTATAATGAACAATTCTGAACCATGCTAAATATTCTTGATCTCATTGCGTGAATTCAGATTGCTTGGTAAGTTCTTGCTGCTTGCTGGTACTCACAGGAAACGATACTTTTTTTGTTGGCATAGGAAAGCGAGATATATAATCAATCGCGGAACTTCGACCCATTAGCAGTTGGGCATCTAAATCCAATACCTCATTTTTGTCTTTTGGATCGTAATGTTCTAGCTTACCAGAAAATGTTAAAGTGCACAAGCCACGTAACTGGCCAAGATATGCGTACATCAATGGATACGTATAAAAAACATTTTCTTGAAAGGCCACTTCATGCCTCTTCCATACATGCGGATGCCTAAAGATACTTGTAGGCTCTTTTTTTTCCTGCATTTCTTCTAAAAATGAACGTGCCCTAATCAGGTTTGCATCTATAAGCATATCCTGCATCGCCTTTAAAAGTGTCTCCTCATGTACAAACATCTGAAAGCCATTCTCAAATTGCAATGTATTAAACTCATGCGCCATAACAAATTTACGCTTTTTCAAATGATCCAAACTTTTTCCGTCAAACAGTTCCTTTTTTGCCATTGGCTCAATGTCAAAGTCGGCATAGACGCAACAAGCGTCGTTGTTCTGTTCGAGCTGCTCCTTCATAACAACAGCCCGCGCAAAGTCCGCTCGCCAATATATAGGAATTTCAGAAGAAAAAACTTCTGGTGTTTTCTTTGCTTGCTCACAATCTCGTATATTGTTTAGCTTAACGGATGAAGCCAATAAACCCTGTTTTGTAATTTCGCACCTTAATTGTTCATCTGTAGCCTTAATCGCCTCATTAGAAACTAACGCTCCATCGAACCAGAGATTTATGGTGCCTTCTGGATTCCCTTTAACCCATTGAACAAGGGTATCTGCATACTTTTTGCCATGGGAGCTTTCAGCGGTTGCTGGGTAGACATAAGCCTGCTCTAAATTTAAAGATCGGTTAATCCACATCAAATGAATTGAATATTGTTTGGGATACTTCAGAGGAGGTGTTATATAATTTTTGCTCAAAAGAGATAGCAATGCAACACTAACTACCGTTGCTCCTGCCCCCAGCCCTATTTGCCAAGACCATTGCGAAGGGTCAAATGCAACAGAAGATGGACAATGGTGGACTAATAGAGATATAACAAAAATTGTCTTGGTAATTTTATTCTGGTACATTTTTCCTCTTAAAGGTTTAGCTCTAGTTTAACAAAGGCTGAAACGCTGGACTGTATCGCCATCAATAATTACAGTTTCTTGGAACATGCTCAGTGGCCGTACCCACAATGCCTGGTCACCAAATTCAGTCGAGTCATAAAGAGCCTGGTAAATGACCATTTTTTCAAGCGTTTCTGTGTGGTGACCAATACCAATAATGTTGTATATTTTGCCTTTATAGTGCCGATAGTTCGTCCCAGGTACTAACTGATTTTGCACAGCAATCCTATGATTAATGGTTGATATTTTGTCATCTTTAGTTTACAATTGAGTTATGAGCACTGTAAAAATCATTACATACTGTATCAAAGCTACCGGAAAAGAGCCATTTTTAGAGTGGTTAGAAGAACAGGACCTAAAGACACAGTCAATTGTGTATACCCGTTTGGATCGAGTAGCTCTGGGCAATTTTGGTGATTGTAAACGTATTAACAATGGTGATGGCATATGGGAGCTTCGTATTGATTATGGTTCTGGGTATAGAATTTATTTTGGCAAACAAGGCAATAGTGTAGTTGTACTGCTAATAGGTGGTGATAAAGGCAGTCAGAGTCGCGATATTACTAAAGCGAAGCACTATTGGGCTACATTTAAAAAATGACAGGAATAAAATGACTAAACCGCGATACAAAGAGTTTAGAGAGCATCTTTTGCAAAAATTAAAAAATCCAGAAGCTGCTCTTGCATATCTCAATGAAGCATCACGCGATGAAGACCAACGAGTCTTTTTGCTTGCTTTAAAAAATGTTTCAGACGCTCAGGGTTGCGACATATCCACCCTATCTCACGATACTCAGCTGAGTAGACAAAGTGTTTATAAAGTACTTTCTGAAAAAGGTAATCCAAAGTTAAGTAGTTTGAAGTTAATTTTGAATAAACTCGGCTATGAAATTGCCCTTCAGCCGCTCAAACGATAAACTTTTTATCAACCATTAAACATTTTTTCGATTACTTTAAATAATTGGATAGGCAGCGACGATAGTTGACCTTCTATGTTTGGCTCACGGAAGCCACCAGCAATCCCATAACTTTAATTGTATTTTCCGTGCCAAATTTTCTACCGAATCATCTGATAGCTTATAATTCGGTCATTTACAATAACCGGTCCAGACGCATATGCGAGAAATAAGAAGTACAAAAAGATAAAGTGTTATTATATAGTACCAGTAGCTTTTAATCGTATCCCACATGTTTTACCAACTATTTTCATGAATGATTTGCATCCGCTTATATTGATCGTTCAGACAATGATGCATGTTTACGATTGCTCTAATCTTTGCAACACCGTTCGTACCGTTGCGCAACGACTAATACGTTCGAATAATGGAACTTCATTTGGTGTCGTATTCCAGTCAATGATCAGTTTGACCAATTCAAGCGGTAAAAACTTGTAGCAATGTAACGCAATATAACTCTGCGCATAAGGTAATACACGTGACAAACTGTTACCCAGCTCTGTTATGATGGGTGCATCTTTTTGATGCACCGCCCAGATTGCAGGTGCGTAACCAGCCATATCTTTTAGTGTTACATCTGCACCATATTCCAAAAGCAATCGCACAACATTGGGTTTTGAGCATTGAATTGCGCGGTGTAATGGGCTATTCCGAGTAAAATTAACTGCATTAACAGATACGCCTTGCGCCAATAACAGCGATATAATGTTACAATAAGATTCTTCAGCTGCTCGGCATAATACCTCAGCATCCCCGGAAGGCTTGATACCAGCGCACAGTAAGCTATTAACAATGGCTGTTTTTTGCTCCTCGTTTCCCTTGCTCGTATGAAAAGTAATAACCCTATCCACCGCATGCTTGTGATAAGCGTGATGTTCTAGCAGCAATTGGACCATCTCAGGATTCCCATTGAAAATTGCCTCACATAGTGGGCTACTGTCAAAAAAAGAGATATCCTTGATATTCACTGAGACGCCACGTTCGACGAGCAACGCTACCTGGTTTAGATCACCACTAGATATGGCGTTGTATAAGTGTTGCCAATCCTCAGTAGAATTGCACTTATCTTGATTACGAAAGTCCTCGTCATTGTCTCCTTCTTCCATCGTAGAGGCAAAATCAGCGTCAGTGCTAGAATTGGTATTGATGCTAGGTTGAATAGGCCTACGTATACGCTCAATAAGAATACCTATCCCGCCTATGGTCGACCTGTGGTCATCCATGCCAACAATCGCGATAATGTTGGTCAACACTGAAAATAAGATTGCCAAAATAGTAGTCTTGTTAAAATGAATCATAAAAATTTCCCACGCTTGCTACTGGAGATAACATGTTGTTTTTATACATATCAGCACCATGCGCAAGCAATACTTGAATATCATTTAAATTCTCATAGGGACGACCTTTTAACCACGCGCGATGTAAAACCGTGTTTCCCTTGTAGTCAGCATAATTTATTACATCTTTTACATTATTTTTAGCATCCCAGACTCATTAGCCACTACAGTCCGCACCTAATTTCCGGTAACGCAAAAAAACCACCACGTGTTGTTATTGCTGGACCTAGGCATAATCCCAGTAGAGGAAGTAATACGGTAGTGGCAATCCCCATTGCTGATAATCCATTTATTCCATTAAAATAGTCAACAGCCATCTTCGTCATCTTTATTCCTCCGTTATCAGCTTTGATAACCTGATCTTTTAATCCCCATTCGTTACAGCTACTCCTTTCTAAAAAACTCTCTAAAAACTGTTCTTCAGCTTCATTCTTGGTAACAAAGCAATACCACCCATCTTCACCTCTTGAGGCAGATTTTAACAAGGCTGTAAATAATCTTCTGCTTGGATCTATTAACCGGATTAATTTATATCCCCCTATTGACGCCACAACAGACCCCGCAATGGCACCCAACATACTATTTTGTTGAAAGGTAATTTTTAAATTACCGGTTGTAGCCATAAGCATTGCGCTTGCAGCCAGCCCAAGCAAGCAGTTAGACTTATAGCCTGCAAAAGCATTATGCGATGGTATAAATATCACTGTAGCCATCATCATTGTGAGCAATATTTTTTTCATTTTTTACCCTTTTGTTATTATCCTCGATCTTTCTGCAATCCAACTAAGTTTTGCACACATACCACTTTCTGAGACACATAAGTGTTATACAAGACACTGTCATGAGAATACCATTGCCAACAAAGGCTAGAGCGCATCTTGCCTTGCTTTTCCAAGAAAGATAACTGTATTTAAAACGACTGGCAGCACCAGGGGTCATTTTTACTCCATTTTTTGTTCTAAGTACCGTTCCAAACCATAAATAGGGCAAAGTCAAGAATAAGAAGCAACACATGATAAATTCTGATAGTAAGTATTTTTCATGACCTCATAAGGGGTTAGGTAGTCAAGAATTTTCCTAGGTATATTGTTTATGTTATGTGCGACCTGGTCGAGCATCCCCTGTGTTATTGTTTCTATAGGTATCCTAAAATCAATGTGTCTGCGTATAATTCCGTTAAAATGTTCGATTGAACCTTTCTGCCAGGGACTTCCTGGGTTACAAAAATAAGTGTCCATCTTAAGCTCTTTATATTGAGAGAACTCTGTGCCGTTATCAAAGGTAATAGATCTAACTGGTAAGGTATTAGTCCCTATGACATGCTTGATTCCATGATTTACAACGACAGCATGTTTTGAATTATTTTTTATAAGATGGCCAAACCGAGTTTTCCTATCTATGATGGTCAAAATATTTTGAGAACCGTTCGCTCGTTGAAAAATGAGATCACCTTCAAGGTGTCCCGCGCTAGTCCTATCATTGATTTCTTGTGGTCTTTTACCGATAGATATCTTTGCATCGTCAGCCTGAATCACATTTGTCTTACGATGCCCACATTTCTTTTTAGCGCGAGCCAGAAGCTTGTAGAGTTTCAGCTTTTTTGTACTGTCACTATGGATCCATTGATATATGCTTTCCTTTGAAATTTTCCCATGTGGCACATCTTTATTCCACCTTCCAGCTATGACATCTGGCGCCCAACGCTGGTTTAGCTTTTCTATGATATAGCCTCTGAGATCATTGTTAAGTTCAATTTTAAGATATCCTTTTCTGGTGCGTCGCCGTAGGCTATTGCTTTGTGCATCTGTTTTAAGATACCAAAAATAACCTCCATTTTTTTTAATCTCTCTACTGATCACTGATGGCTGTCGACATACTAATCGTGCTATGGATCGTATGCTCAGACCACTACGTTTGCCAGCTTCTATTTGGTATCGATCTGTTTCGCTCAATATGTTATAATCTCTCATGTAAGCAGCACGCTTTCTTAATAGAATGAATAGTTTTTTTGACGAAATACTATTCTATCAGAAACGTGTTGCTTTATATTCTAGAACTTGAGGTATTTGCAAGCTGGAAAAATATTATCTATTCTTCTCCGCCAGTCTCATTGAATCTGTTAATGGTATTTTGCACCATCTTGGCATTAGCTGTGGGCTCTTGTATAGATGGTTCCAAAGTATCAGCGGCTGTATAGAGAGGGGTAGTTGATGATACAGTCGTGGATGATGCATTGGATCCATTAGATCTTGAATCATCCAATTTGTTTTCAGTGTCTTTTTTAACGATTGCTGCGATTTCTTCTTGGCTTGAATTGTTGAAACCCAGGGAAAAAAGGTTTGTTTTTGTCGCAATTCCTACACCCAGACCACAAATGGTACAAGCTACTCCTGCACCAATGGCAATTTTCTTCCAGGTCGAAAGATTGGAAAATCGCTGTACGCACTTCCGGGTAACTCCAGGCTCATGGTGCTGAGATCCAAGGCTGGGAACAGCCATTAGTAACAATAATGCGGTAAATGTATTGATAAGTGCGTAAGTGTTTTTTTTCATTTTACAATTCCCTATGGTAATGATGTAGTATTCTTATAAAGTTGCTTCTAACTACTAGATTACACCATATCGCCTATTTGTCAAATTATATATAAAATAACAACGAATTTTTAGGACAGATCGTTGCTACCGACCATTACCAGATCAGTAATAACCGCTTGGTTAGGCATACATTTTTTTCTAGCTTAACCTTAAAATAAGTCGACCATCTTGTTTGAATCGCTGATATGCTTTGGTAAGCGTATTCGCTATACTTCTGCCAAAACGAATGCCATGGTGCCCTATTACCCCATCCCAAATAATTACATCTTTATAGGGCAATAATGCGGTAGTTATAAGGTAGGGTGGCTTGTCTGGAATCATAACGTCAAAATCATTGCTAAGGCCCAATATGGCGTAATAACGCCTAGAAGCCCCTTCATCATCCATGGGCGTTACAATAGCGTACTTGGCATAGTATTTAATGCACAGAAATTTGCCCCTGAGGGGATTTTTCCAAGAGATAAGAAGCTGTTTTTGTTCATCTGTTAAATCGGCACCTTCTGTGCTTTGAATAAACTGATCTACCATTACTGGATTGTTATAGTAATAATTGCGAATTTCTCTACGCAAAACATCCGAATCGACAGGCTTTTTGGCAGCAGCAACTCTTTGACCTATGCCAGACTCTTTCAGAACAAATACATCAATTGCATCAAACAAATGAAATACCGTTTTAGCATCATCGGGTGGAAGGAGTCTCTTGTTCCCGAAAGGGGGCCACGTTAATTTTGAAGAGAACAATTTATTTATATTCATATATTCCAAGATTTTATTGGCCTGTCCAACAAAGCTCCTGCGTATCAGGAGCAAAAAATGGCGGGGCTGACGAGACTCGAACTCGCGACCTTTCGCGTGACAGGCGAACGCTCTAACCAACTGAGCTACAGCCCCCTATAACATAACAGATGAAACCAAACATAGCTTGTATGCATAGAATGGCTCCTCGGGCAGGACTCGAACCTGCGACCCAACGATTAACAGTCGTTTGCTCTACCAGCTGAGCTACCGAGGAATGTCAACAATGGTGGGCGGTACAGGACTCGAACCTGTGACCCCCAGTTTGTAAGACTGATGCTCTACCAACTGAGCTAACCGCCCACAAATTACATGTCCCAAGATTGTAAAGAAAAAAAAAGCTTAAGTCAAAGGTAATACATTATAAAATAATCAGCATTCGCATTTACTTTTTTCCTTGTTTACAGTATACATATGATACATATTTTACTACCCGATCCTTAAGATAATTATTCATCAATCTAGAGGGGATTTGCTCATGAAAAAAGAAACAATTTGCGCGTATCTTCCAGATTTTGTTCGAACCGGTTATGGAGAAAAATACAGCACTATTTTGCGATATTTCTTTCCAGAGGTTATTTCAGCACTTCTTTTGTATTCAGCGCTTTCACTATTTGACTCAATTTTGATCGCACATTTACGCTCAACATCCACATATGCTACTTTGGGCCTGACAAACAGCTTACTACATACTATTACCAAACTGGCGGAAGCATTTTCCGTAAGTTCTACAGTTTTAGCTGGTAGATTCAATGGCGCCAAATTGTATCAGGAAGTTGGCAAAACGGCCCGAGATACGTTCTGGATCACTCTTTTGCTTGGTCTATTTTTTACTATCGTACTGTATAGCAGCTCACAGGCAATCTACTTTTGGTACGATGTTCCAGAATCTATACGTATCATAGGGGTGCCATTTTTGAGGCTGAAAGCAATAAGCGTATTGTTTTCTTTTGTTTATTTAGGATTTTTTGGATTTCTACGCGGCATTAAAAATACCGCAGTTCCTATGTACAGTTTCTTGCTTGGAGCAGTTGTTTTTATCTTTTTTGATTATGCTCTCGTGCTGGGCAAATTCGGATTTCCTGCTCTTGAGCTGCAAGGCTCTGCAATTGCCTCAATTGCACAAAACGTAACAATGACATTCGCATTGTTGCTCTACATACTTTTTGATAAAAATAATCGGAAATACGTTATCTGTCTTTTGCAGCCGCTCAGATCACCATCCTATATTAAAGAACTCATAACACTAAGCTTGCCAGTTGCCATTGATAAAGTGGTATTTGCTGCATCATATGCTTGGCTATATGCCACTATTTGTCCTATGGGAAAATATTGGGCCGCAACCTACACCGCCGTGCGCGACATGGAGAAACTCGCAATACTACCGGCTATAGCATTTGCTCAGGTAATTACCTTTCTTGTAAGTAACGATTATGCAAATGGTAACTGGGACGCTATACGCAGCAATATTTACAAAGCATTATTTTTATCTGCAGGAATGGTAGTACCACTCCTGCTTGTTTTGTCATTATGGCCGTCATATTTTATAGCACTTTTTGACAAAAAAGATGCATTTACTGGTCTTGCTGCGTGCGTCTTTCCCATCGTTAGCATATTCGTCATTTTTGATCTTATGCAACTCATTCTTGCCGGTGCATTGCGCGGAGCAGGAGACGTAAAAACGGTAATGTTCGTGCGATTATTCGTATTTATATCTTACTTTTGGCCTGCCTCATACCTCATTAGCCTGATGGCTCTTCCAGACACATTAAAATTCATTCTTTTATATGGATTATTTTATTTGGGTACTGCATTTATGAGTATTATTTACATCAATCGCCTCGCAGGTAGCGGCTGGCAAAAACTAAGGAATATATGACCATACAAATGATCAGCGATCAGGAAATTAAATCCCTTGCAAAATCAGCCAACATCGCTCTTGAACCACATCAAATAACAATGCTTACTGGACAGGTTGCGCAGGTTCTTAACTATGCACAATGCGTATGCAAGCATAATAATTCTATTCAATTTGCACTGTTTAAAAACAGTAATATTTTTAGAGATGATGCTATAGCTCAAAGTAATTCTGAAGAACTTATTGAACGAGCACCACAATCAGAAGGCTCTTATTTTGTTGTCCCTCTTATGTTAGATAATCGATAGGATATAGCGTAATTTTATGAATACATTAGCATTTTCATCAATTGATCAATTAAAACGTAAAATTTCATCTAAAGAAGTTTCAACGTCAGAACTACTATCATTTTTTTTACGCCGTTTTGAAATGTTTAATGCAGAGCTTGGATGTGCAATTGAACTATTCGATCAAGAATCTCTATCAATTGACTCACAAAAAACCGGTCTGTTGCACGGAATTCCCGGCATTATAAAAGATAATATTGCTATGAAAAATCGTAAACTTGCATGCGCATCACATATGCTGGAAGGGTTTGTGTCACCATATGACGCAACAGTTACCCAGCGCCTAAAAGAGCAGGGAGGTATATCCCTAGGCCGTGCAAATATGGATGAATTTGCTATGGGAAGCTCAACTGAGACCTCTGCATTTCATAAATCATTCAACCCATGGAACCTTGCATGTTCTCCTGGAGGATCAAGTGGCGGATCTGCTGTGGCCGTTGCGGCTGGATTGGTACCGTGGGCCCTTGGCTCTGAGACTGGCGGATCAGTAAGACAACCAGCAGCTTTTTGCGGAATCGTTGGTTTGAAACCAACGTACGGATTGGTATCTCGTTATGGACTAGTTGCTTATGGCTCGTCAGTTGATCAGGTTGGTATATTTTCAAGAACAGTCGCTGACAGCGCGCTTATTTTATCAATCATATCTGGCCAGGATGTACGAGATTCTTCATCCTTGCAACAGCCGGCAAAGGATTATCTGCACCTTTTGCAAAACAGGCAGCAACGCCCTATGACAATAGGCATTGTCATAAATTCTATAGAGACTGACGGAGTAAATCCGGAAGTAATATCAGCCTTATCTGCTGCCATCAAGACACTAGAATCATTAGGCCATTCCATTAAGCACGTTGCACTACCCGCAATAGAAGACAGTGCTGCAGCCTATTTTATTATTAGTCGCGCAGAAGCAGCGTCAAATTTAGCACGATTTGATGGCGTAAGATATGGCTATAGAGACAAAGCTGCAAAGACTCTGTCTGATCTATATATGCACTCTCGTGCCGGTGGATTTGGCGCCGAAGTCAAGAAGCGTATTGTTATTGGAAATTATGTACTTTCCGCAGGACATAGTGACGAGTTTTACCAAAATGCACAAAAAGTACGTCAAGAAATTGCCCAAGAGTTTGAGCAAACCTTTAAAGATGTAGATATTTTATTAATGCCCACACACCCGGCGCCCGCATTTAAAATAGGCTCATTTGCGACAAATACTTTGCAAATGGATCTTCAGGACTATTTTACCTGCCCTATTAACCTTGCTGGTATTCCTGCTATTTCCATTCCGTGCGGTTTTTCCACTGATGGTATGCCAATTGGAATGCAGTTAGTTGGCCCACACAAAGGAGAAGAAGAACTATTTGCCATAGCCCATCAGTTCGAACAAGCTACAGATTGGCATAAAAGGCACCCACAAGCATATATGTAGCATAGGTCAGACAAAGACATTTACTCACGCTTAGCTTTAGTTGACCACGAATATATGCCAATCAGCACACGCTCTGGCCAAACTAAAGCTAAGCTCAAAAATAACCACACCGTTAAACGTCCAAAAACTCACCCAACAGTGCCAACATTGATCATTTGTTGAGCGGCTCAAACGCAATTTTATACAAAATATTGTCATACGCCGACGGAATAATACTAACAATTTCACCCAATATAGCTGCCACTGCAATTGGCAAAACTACTGGTGCTGCAGCTGATGCTGCAACGCCGAGCCCGCTAGCGGCTGCACCTGCCAATCCAGCTCCAATAGAAACACCTTCTGCAGCTAACGTAGTCGCAATTGCACCCGTTGCTGCCCCTGTTAATGATGCTCCTACGGTGACTCCTGCAGCAGCCGTTCCAACGGTAACTGCCCCAATAGCAGCTGCACCAGATCCCATAGTTATGCCAACAACACCATCTGTAGCCCCTTGAATAGATTTTTTTATGTCGGCCCACTTACCAGAGTGTTCCAACTGGCTTTGAACGTCGCTCCATACCTGCTTTTTATAAAAACAAAAATCAATAATATAGTTGCCATGAATATGTAAATCATTATCAGATGCCGGGATAATGACACGATGCCATTTTTCATTCATGAACCACATCTTTTGTATACCAAAGGCCTTTGCCTCAAATCCAACCTTTATATAACTACCGGCAATTTTCCCATCGAGTCGTTGCAGAAGGGATATGGGACCAGCACCGGGAAGATCAATGGTTTCTGAAAAAATATATGTCCTTCCATTATTGATACCTTTGTTTCGTGCGAGCTCTGCCACCAAAGGCAAGGTGCCGCTATTGACCTTGAAAGGCTCAATGTACCGTACGCTTCCACATTGTGGATAATGCGCATACTCAGCTATTGGTTTACCATCAGTGGCCCTACAACCAAAAGTGCTCTTCAATGTATGATCAGTTGCGTTATACAGGTACACTATTGAACGCGGTCGAATCTTGGCCAAACGTGTAGAGTCTGCAAATAAGCAGATACATTGAGTGGTCATCACTACAATAAGTACATATCTAAAAAATAATGTATTACAAATTTTCATTGCGCTCTCCCTGTTTTAAAATAATCTATTATATCCCCATTGAAAAAACATCAATTAATCATTTGCCAAGCGGCTCATAAGAAATTTTATACAAAATATTGTCATACGCTGATGGAATGATGCTGACTATTTCACCCAACACAGCTAGAATGACGACAGGCACGACTACTGGTGTTGCAGCTGCTATTCCACCAGCAGCAGATACACCTCCGAAAGCAGCGATCCCAGCCGCTGAAGCGGCAGTACCGGCTGCACTTGCTATACCTCCAACACCTGCTATGCCTGCAGTACCTGCTACTATTGAAGCAGCAGTGGCTCCTGCTCCTATTGCCGTTACTCCAGTTGCTGCGATAGCAACTGATCCAGCAGTAACCGCTCCCAAGGCTGCTGCGCTAGACCCCATACTTATACCAACAGCACCATCCGCAGCCCCTTGAATAGATTTTTTTATATCGGCCCACTTACCAGAATGCTCTAGCTGGCTTTGAATATCGCTCCATACCTGCTTTTTATAAAAACAAAAATCAATAAAATAATTGCCATGCATATGCAAATCATTATTAGCTACTGGGATAATGACGCGATGCCATTTTTCATTTGTAAACCACATCTTTTTTATGCCAAACGCTGGTGCCTCAAAACCAACCTTTATATCGCTACCGACAATCTTGCCATCAAGCCGTTGAAGAAGAGATATGGGGCCGGCCCCTGGTAGATTAATAGTTTCTGAAAAAATATATGTTCGTCCGTTATTTATACCCCTATTTCGTGCAAGCTCTGCAACCAAAGGCAAAGTACCACTATTAACTTTGAAGGACTCTATGTACTTTGCGCTACCACATTGTGGATAATGCGCAGATTCGTCTATTGACCTGCCATCTTTAACTCTACAGCCAAAAGTGCTTTTCAAGGTATGATCTGTTGCATTATAAAGGTACACTATTGAACGTGGTCGAATTTTGGCCAAACGTGTAGAGTCTGCAAATAAACAGGTAGATTGAGTGGTCATCACTGAAATAAGTACATACCGAAAAAATAATGTATTACAGATTTTCATTTTGTTCCTTATTTTTTAAAATTAAATACAAGTAACCATGCTACAGCCCTAGTCTACGAGGGAGATTCATTTGCTAGCTGGCTCGATTCGAAAGAAATTTTATACAAAATATTGTCATATGCTGATGGAATAATACTAACGAATTCACCCAATGCCGCTATTATACCTATTGGCACAACTACTGGCGCAGCTCCCAAAGCTACAGTGCTAACCCCACCGGCCACCGCCGCCGCTGTTGTTCCAATTGTTGCTACCTGCCCTGCAAGAATTCCTCCTGCAAAGCCAACCCCAATCGTACCATATGCCGCCGTAAATCCACTTGACCCTACTAAAGAGATACCGGCAGCGCTACTCGTAAACCCTTGAATAGATTTTTTTACATCGGCCCACTTACCAGAGCGCTCTAACTGGCTCTGAACGTCGCTCCATACCTGCTTTTTATAAAAACAGAAATCAATAACATAATTTCCATGAATATTTAAATCATTATGAGACGTTGGAATGATAACACGGTGCCAGTTTTCATCTGTAAACCACATCGTTTTTATACCAAAGGCACTTGCTTTAAATCCAACCTTTATGCTGCTACCCACAAGCTTTCCGTCAAGCTGCTGAAGAAGAGATATGGGACCAGCGCCGGGCAAATCAATAGTTTCTGAAAAAATATATGTCCGTCCATTATTGATACCTTTGTTTCGCGCAAGCTCTGCAATCAAAGGCAAAGTACCGCTATTGACCTTGAAAGATTCAATGTACCGCCTATTTCCACATTGTGGATAATGCGCATACTCATCTATTGGCTTGCCATCAGTGGCGCTACAACCAAAAGTACTATGCAATGTGTAATCTGTTGCGTTATAAAGGTACACTATTGAACGTGGTCGCAGTTTGGCCAAGCGCGTATAGTCTGCAAATAAGCAGGTAAAGTACGTCGTTATAACCATAACAGGCACATATCTAAAAAATAATGTATTACCGATTTTCATTTTATTCCTTATGTTTTAAAATAAATTCGGAATAAAGATTTAAGAAAAATACTCGTCTGGATCGTCGTTGCGAGAAGCCTTTGGCGACGAAGCAATCCAGCAATAATAGAAAATTTTGCAAAATAAACGACCTTATACATCGTATAAAGAAAATTTTGAACTGGATTGCTTCGGACAAAGCCTCGCAACGACGATCTGTGCTTTCCATTGTCAATTCCTTAACCCAAACTGACATTGTTTTACAATGATCCATTATATCCCCATTGAAAAAACCTGAGTTATTTATTTACCATCCGGCTCAAAAGCAATTTTATACAAAATATTGTCATATGCTGATGGAATAATACTAACGATCTCACCCAACACGGCTATAATTGCAACTGGTATAACTACCGGCGCAGCAGCTGACATTCCAGCAGCAGCGCCTGCACCCAATCCAGCTGCCATACCTGCGGCGCTAGCCGCAGCTGCAGCAGCTCCACCAACAGTAGCAGCGGCAGCGGATTCACCGGCAATTACCGCAGCAACCGCTGTTGAGGCTGCCGCTGCTGCTCCTGTTGCCGTTATTCCTGTTGCCGCGACAGCTGCCCCTCCAGCAACAACTACTCCCGCCGCACCTGCAGCTTCCCCCATAGTTATGCCAACAACAGTATCTGTAGCTCCTTGAATAGATTTTTTTATATCGGCCCATTTACCGGAGTGTTCCAACTGGCTTTGAACGTCGCTCCATACCTGCTTTTTATAAAAACAAAAATCAATAACATAGTTGCCATGCATATGTAAATCATTATTGGCTACTGGGATAATGACACGATGCCATTTTTCATTGGTAAACCACATCTTTTTTATACCAAAGGCCTTTGCCTCAAACCCAACCTTTATATAGCTACCGGCAATTTTCCCATCGAGTCGTTGCAGAAGGGATATGGGACCAGCCCCGGGAAGATCAATGGTTTCTGAAAAAATATATGTCCGTCCATTATTGATACCTTTGTTTCGTGCAAGCTCTGCCACCAAGGGTAAAGTGCCGCTATTGACCTTGAAGGATTCAATGTACCTTACGCTTGCGCATTGTGGATAATGCGCATACTCATCTATTGGCTTGCCATCAGTGACCCTACAGCCAAAAGTACTCTTCAATGTATGATCTGTTGCATTATAAAGGTACACTATTGAACGTGGTCGAATCTTAGCCAAACGTGTAGAGTCTGCAAATAAGCAGATACATTGAGTGGTCATCACTGCAATAAGTACATATCTAAAAAATAATGTATTACAGATTTTCATTTTGTTCCTTATGCTTTTAAGGTGATAGATAATATGCTACATTCTGCATTCCAATATAATTTAAAAATGTGATTAAATTCAACAGATTGCTGTTTCTTAATTGCAAAACTGTATTTGTTAGCGCTTTTCAGCACGGATGCCTGAATATAATTCAACGCAAGCAATCAATAGAAGACGTATCTAAATGGGCGGGATTTTTATGGACAAACAGTTATTGCTTACATTCTATAACGTAGACCATATTAGAAAACGGCGTCGGCGCTATCGTCAAAGCAGCGATCATAGCGGTTGTTAATACCACCACTACTGTTGCTCCCACAGCAATTCTAACGTTTTGTTCGAATCGCGCATCCTCACGTTTCTTTTTTTCTTGCTCCCAAAAACGTCGATTTGCTTCCTCGTCTGCAAGCGCGCGCTTCTGACGCTCTTGTTTTTCCAACGCACTTTTTTCTTCCTGCGATTTTTTCTCTTTTGCTTTTACGTCTTCAATACGTTTAGATTCTGCTTCTTGTTTAATTCTTAGTTCCTCTTCTCTTCGAAGGGACTCTTGTGCTCGCTCTTGCGCCATTCTTTCGGCTTGGACTTTAGCCTCCTGCATTATATTTTTCGCATCAAGACCCTTTTCTTGCATCTCTTTTACATAACGCTGCTCTGCTGATTCCGCTTCCTTTAATTCGTCAAGATTGTTTTTAAGCCGCTTCTCATCAGTTCTGCTTAGGCCCTGATATGCAGTAATCTTATAACCCTTATCAAGAAACGTTTGCACTACTTGATCCCATTGGTCTTTCGTATCATACAGACCGCGTTTAACTTCGTAAATCGGCCCTGGATGGTTCGGGTAGAGATGAACCGCCGTATCTGGCTTGTTATAAATATCATTTAATTCTTTTTGCAAGCGTTGTTTTTCATCTTCTACTGCTGTTATTTTCTCTCGATAATCTCTTAAAGCGGCATCAACGGACTTTGCCAAGACATCTACAAATCCAACTCCCAATAAGGCAGAGCTTGCTGTCCAAAGACTTTGAGTGATGCGATGCGCAATTGACGTCCCTTGATGCGTTGCATATGGATCAAGAACCGACACAGTCGTCGGCAGCGAACGGCTGTGGTAAGAACAATATGAAACTACAACTTTGCCTTGTCCGTTATTACTTGAAACTTCTAT
>JABDES010000005.1:0-44073 GCA_013286935.1 Candidatus Babelota bacterium | reverse complement strand
TCAAGAACCGACACAGTCGTCGGCAGCGAACGGCTGTGGTAAGAACAATATGAAACTACAACTTTGCCTTGTCCGTTATTACTTGAAACTTCTATTTGATGCCAGTTAGTGTCATCATACAGCTCACGTACTTTTGCGGATGGAACGGCAACCCCAACCCGAGACCGACTTTTTGCGGCAGTCCCGGTGACTTCTTGCACAAGGTGAATAGGACCAGCCGGCGAGTCAACTATTTCAGTAAAGGTATAGGTCGTACCAGAATGTATCCCCAGATTTCTTGAAAATTCTGCAATCTTTGTAACACCGCTCTTATTCTGTTCGCTTGGGCCAACCGCAACTACAGTATCACCCTTATCCGGCCAATATTTATCTATTTCTAACGGCAAGCCCGTGCTCGCAACTTTCATGAAGGTTACAGGCAATTCATGGCCCAATTTCCCTAACTGGACCGGGTTGCACACATAGACCACGGTTCGTCCCAGGTTCCACAATGCCGACACTTCAGCTTTATGAAGATTTGCAATGGTTGAAGAAACGCTCAATACGGATAAGAAAAATGCTAATGCTTTCACCGCTCCACTCCTTTATTAATGCTTATTAGCGCTTATTACTTGCATTCTATAACGTAGACCATATTAGAAAACGGAGTCGGCGCTACCGTCAAGGCGAGAACCATGGCAGTTGTTAATACCACCACTACTGCTGCTCCCGCAGCGATTGTAACGTTTTGTTTGAATCGTGCATCTTTACGTTCCTGTTCTCCTTGTTCTAATGCTTGTTGCTGGCGTTGTATATTCTTCTGTTCTGCGGCCGTTTTTTCTCGAGCCTTCTGTTCTGTTGCCGTTTTTTCTCGAGCCTTTTGTTCTTCAACACGCTTATGTAATGCTTCTCTTTCAATTTTGTCTTTATCTTTCATTTGCTCTTTCCTTTGCTGAAAATGCTCTTCATCCTCCTTGCGCCTGCTTTCGGCTTGGGCGCTAATCTGCTGCGTTATACCTTCCACATTAAGACCTTTACCCTTCATTTCTTGTAGATAATTCCGCTCTTTTTCTTCCAATTTCTCTAATTTTTCAATATTCGCCTGAAGTTTATTCTGATCATAATCGCCTACGTTGCGATACCCAGTAATCTCATACCCCTTAGCACGCATTTCTTTCATTTTCTGATCCCATTGATCTTTCGTACCATACTCATCATATTTCAATATTGTTCCCAATTTGCTTTCCCCTTGAAGAACAACTTCTATATTTGACTTGTTATAAATAGTCTCTACCTCTTTTTGCAAATCTCGTTTTTCCTCTTCTATGCTTCCTATTTTCTCTCGATAGCCTTCTATAACATCACCAGCCAAGACGTCTGCAAACCCAACTCCCAATAAGGCAGAGCTTGCTTTCCAAAGACCTTGAGTGATGCGATGCGCAATTGACGTCCCTTGATGCGCTGCATACGGGTCAAGAACCGACACAGTCGTCGGCAGCGAACGGCTGTGGTAAGAACAATATGAAACTACAACTTTGCCTTGTCCGTTATTACTTGAAACTTCTATTTGATGCCACTTAGTATCATCATAAAGTTCCCGCACATTTGCGGATGGAACGGCAACACCAACCCGCGAGCTGCTTTTTGCGGCAGTCCCCGTAACTTCTTGCACCAGGTGAATAGGACCAGCAGGCGAATCAACTATTTCGGTAAAGGTATAGGTCGTACCAGAATGCATACCCCTATTTCTTGAAAATTCTGCAATTTTTGTCACTCCGCTCTTATTCTGTTCGCTTGGGCCAGCCACAACTACGGTATCACCATTATCTGGCCAATATTTATCTATTTCTAACGGCTTGCCCGTGCTCGCAACGTTCATGAAGGTTACAGGCAATTCATGGCCCAATTTCCCTAACTGGACCGGGTTGCACACATAGACTACGCTTCGGCCCAGGTTCCAGAATGCCGACACTTCAGCTTTATTAAGGTCAGCAATAGTTGAAGAAACGCTCAATACAGATAAGAAAAATGCTAGTGCTTTCATAATTTCACTCCTTTATCAATGATTATTAGCTTCAATTAATGTAATATTATATTAATTTTAATAATAGTAAAAAAAATAATATAAAATAATCAACAAAAAATGACTTACTGATAAAAAAACGTTAATGACAAGATATTTTCATTATGCTCAAATAACAAAATAATAATAGACTATTAGGCTGTGTTTAATACCTATGGTATGGTTAACATAAAAATAACTATATTTCATAAGCATAATGTTAAGACCATACAATGTTATTACCCATTGTAGGCAATGAGCGATACAAGGGCTTTAATGTCATACTGGACTGAGAAAATCACCATAGGAAACCTACAGTTCCCTCGTTTTATCGGTGGGCCATTGGATGGTATAACAGACTCTCCTTTCCGCCAATTGGTTAGAACTTTTTCCCAGGATGAGCTACTTTATACGGAAATGCGCCATGTTGCATGTGTTGCAAATGATAAAGGCGCAGCAAAAGCTTTGTTTTTTCAACAAAACGAACGACCTCTGAACTACCAGGTTGCTGCCAATAAGATAGAATATATTGCTCGAGCATGTGAACGAATAATGCTAGCTGGAGTTGACATAGTAGACCTTAACATAGGATGTCCTGCAAAAAACGTCATACAATCCGGTTCTGGATCTGCGCTCATGGCTGATCCTTCAAGGCTTGAAGCCATATTAAAAGAATTTAGAAAATTACTTTCCATTCCTTTTACGGTCAAAATTAGAGCGGGATTCAAATGCAAAAACGCAATTGAAATCGCTAAGTTAGCTCAAGATTGTGGGGCTGATGCCATTGCTATTCATCCAAGATTACAAACTCAACGTTTTGAGGGAAGACCAGATTATGAGTTGACCGCTCAAGTAAAAAAGGCGGTATCAATTCCTGTTATTGTCTCGGGTGGCATTGTTAATTGGACAACAGCTCGCTTAGTGTATGAACAAACCGGTGTTGACGGGTATTTGATTGGTCGTGGCATTTGGGGAAAACCATGGAAATTACAAGAATTGCAGGAAAACAGCATTGGACGCAAATTTGATGTTAATGTTGCAACCACAATGGCATACGCTCGCAAGCATCTTGATTTAATGATTGAATATTACGGCAAATCAGGATTATTCAATTTTAGAAAGCATCTGCCGCTCTATTTGCGCGGGCTAAAAGATGCATCTATCCTGCGAGCAGAGCTGGTAACCAATCCATGCATTAATCAGGTACGCGATACACTTTCTACTCTAGAAAAGGCTTATCTGCCTGCTACATCAGACTGACAACGTCCTACAAAAGCCAATTGTTTTAAAAAATCGGCCCCTGGCAGAACTTTCGTTCTAAAAAGGTGTATATCTTCTCTAAAAACGTCGAAAATAGTTGTCCATCATCGGCATCATCATCTTCTTGCCAATTGAATATAGATCGCAAGAAATTAGTCGGTTGCTTATGATATACCCAGTCTATCTGCCCAACGACCAGGGCTCTATCCTTTATTGCGTTCATCAACGCATGTACAGACCCAAGTTCATCTACCAAACCAAGTTTTTTTGCCTGTCTTCCTGTAAATATTTTCCCCTCCGCCCATTCATGTAAAGAATTTTTTGAAATCTTACGCGCATCAGACACAGTCGTAACAAACTGATCGTAAGAATCATCTAAAACGCCCTGCAGTAAAGCCTTTTCTTGAGGAGTCATGACAGAAAATGGATCACCAATCGTTTTGTAGGCTCCCGACTTAAGGGTAATAGCCGAAACTTTATGTTGATCTAGGAACTCCTTTATCTGAAAAAGATGGGGAAATGTCGCTCCAATGCTACCAATTAAAGAGGTTCCTTGGGCAATAATATAATCTGCGCTGCAACTGATCCAGTAGCCCCCAGAGGTCGCTATATTTGGCACATACGAGATAACAGGCTTCGAATATTCTTTTTTTAATTCGACAATCTCTTCAAACAATGATTGAGCCGCGCCGGCCGATGACCCAGGACAATCAATTCGTAAGACAATTGCTTTAATGTGGGAATCTTTGCATAGATCTCTGAATTGTCGAATATACGGAGTCGCATCGTAAAGAGGTTTATTGATCTTAATTACGCCTATGGATGTTTTTTCCTGAAAGTAGCCTGCATATTGCTTTGATACATTCTCGACCAACACCGGCACAAATTGGATAGTGAAAAGAATAATAAGAACATTTTTTAAAACATCAAAAAATGACATAGTATGGTCCTTGTAAACGAGATATTGCCTATAAAAACAGCATTGTTATAATTTGCTTTCCATAAACTTTGATGGAATTGTAGTTGCATAATACTAATAAAATAATCTGTTTGTGAAGTTTTTTGATATGTTCCTTTACAAAAGTTGGCTTTTTTTAGATACTTTTAATAAGGATTGTTATTTAAAATCATCATTTGTTGTTGTATATTATTTTTCTTTTTAAGGATTTTTATGAAAAAGGACATTCATCCAGAGGTGTTTCCGGTAACGGTTAGGTGTGCCTGCGGAACTGTGTTTACCACAAAGTCTGTTGCTCCAGAAATCAACGTGACACTATGCTCTAAGTGTCATCCATTTTTTACCGGTTCTCAAAAATTTGTTGATACCGCCGGTCGAATTGAAAAGTTTCAAAAGAAATTTGGCAATAAAAAGATTTAGCTATTGTGGTACCTCAAATGCCTATTACGATTCCATGGACCGTACTTTATGCCAAGCATGATGAATTAATGAAATTGGTCCTTAATCCAGACTTGGACCAATCAATTCGTCAAAAAGCTCAAAAAGAACTATCACATCTTTCATTCCTATTAAAAAAACATAGAGAAATGGAGGAGCTCAGTAGCAGCATAGTTCAAATCAAAGAACAGATCGATGCATCAATTGATCCTGAAATGAAGGAACTTTTTTCTGAAGAAAAAATCAATCTTGAGCAAAAATATGCTACAAGCGAGGGTGAATTAGAGCGTTTTGTAGTTGCTCCAGATGAAAATGATGACAGGTCCGTGTTTTTAGAAATAAGGGCGGGAACCGGCGGACAAGAAGCTGCGCTCTTTGCAAGCGATTTACTAAAAATGTATACCGGTTATGCCTTGCGCAAACACTGGAAACTGAAAGTAGAAAGCGAAAACACAACGGATTTAGGTGGATTAAGAGAGGTCATTCTACATATACAGGGAAAAGGGGTATTTGGATATCTACGCAATGAGTCTGGTGTACACCGCGTGCAACGTGTCCCTAGCACTGAAACTTCTGGACGCGTGCATACATCAACCGCTACAGTAGCAGTGTTACCAGAAGCTGAAGATGTAGATATTTCAATTAACCCCGCCGATCTTCGTATTGATGTCTTTCGGTCAAGTGGCGCTGGCGGCCAACATGTCAATACTACCGATTCTGCCGTTCGTATCACTCACATACCAACAGGATTGGTTGTTTCATGCCAAGATGAACGTTCTCAGCATAAAAATAAGGCAAAGGCATTAAAGATTTTGCAGTCACGATTGCTTGCGGCTCAAATGGAAATGCATGAAGCTCAAATGAGCAAGCAGCGTAAAGGACAAGTAGGAACCGGCATGCGTTCTGAAAAAGTGCGAACGTATAATTATCCACAAAATAGAGTTACCGACCACCAAGTAAACATTACGCTAAGCAAGCTCGATATGGTTATGCAAGGTGATTTAGACGACATAATCGAGCCGCTACGAGCACGAAATTACGAAGAGCGCAAAGAATTATTTTTGGAACGCTTTCAAAACTAGGCCCCATACCTCAATATCATCATATATACATGACTTATCCGTTCTGATTGCCCTGGCCTGCTCCGTTCTGATTTGCCTGAGCTGCATCCTCCGACGAACAAAGCGCTTTAAATAGGAAGTATAGCCCAATTCCTTCCAATGCCTTCAACCCCTTAGCAACAGGTGAAAGCACATCAAAAGTTTTTTCTGCCATTCTAAATCCAACGCCACATAAACCTCTGGCAGACTCTAGTTCTGTTGCCAAGTCGCCAACGGTGTAATCATCTACGTAAACAACGGCCAATCGCGATGCTACCAGCGGCTCTTGCTTTTTACAGGCCAAAGCAATTTTAAAGCATGCCTGTTGGAATGAAAGCCTGTCAGATTCTTTTTTACGTTTCTTGTGTGCAAGTCTCCAAGCAACTCCAATCACCGCAACACCAAGGATGCCGCCAGCAATTTTTCCATAGGTCATTTCCGGAAAACAATCTACTGTCTGCATTTTGCTAACAATAGCAAGCAAAAATACTATTCTAAAAAACGCTTTGATGCGTAAAGAACTATACATGCCAACTCCCCTTTTTAGTGCGCCCATTTACTATCCTCTCTCATGTTCAAAATTTTATAATCAGCGCACAAAAAGTCAATGAGAATTGTATACAACAAAAAGGTGATATTCTACTAGGAGATAACGTCATTTTAACACGCCAGGCTAAATTACTAAAAAAAATATATTTTTTCTTGCAATTATCTCAATAGAAATTTTATCATAATATAAGTTACATTTGTGAATCACCTGAAATATTTAATACAAAAGGAGTTACTATGAATTGCAGCACTATGTATAAAACAACGGGTTTAGGTTTATTATTATCAGTCACTTTGCTCGTTGCAACGCACAAAAGCAATGGTGGCGTGGGGAGCATGTCATACTTATTCAAGACTTCTTTTCATGGTAAACTCACGAATGAGAGTTTTGCCAAATCTACTGATATCTTTATCCAAAATCAAACCGACAGTAGTATAGTAAGCAAAGGTCTTAGTATTCATGATATGAATAATCAGGATACAAGCGTACAAGGTTGGAACGCAAAAGTATTTAAAGGTGAAATTCCGCAAGGCTCGACAGGGTCTTATAAAGTAGCAACAATTGACCGTAGCAATGTCGCTGCTAAAGACACACAAGCCATTTTTTCTCTCATTATTAATTTGCCTGTCATTGGCAATGTCGCTATAGAAACCAAAATTACCTCTAGAGGAATGGGAGGATTGACCAAAAATAGCCATTTAGATGGAATACGAATTATGCCCGCACCAGATGGGTACATGGGAGATCCTCTAGCGTACGAACAAAAATTTGCTGATAAAACAAAAATAACTTTTACCAAAAAAATCATCAATCAAGACAAGACTACTCATCAAATTAGCTATTTTATTAAAGCTGATATACGCCTTGATGCGCTTAGTGCTTATGATAATGTCTATTGCTTTATAAAATCAACCATAAAGTAGGCATAGAGCGGGATAAACAGATCTCACATTTCACTTATTTAATTTGAGAACGACTCTTCTATTTGCTAAGCTATAGGCTATGATTTTAGCAAAATAGCTAGGAAATTCGCATGTCTCTAAAAAAACAGATTATTGAAGCCGAGCATACATACCTAAATGCGTTACATGTTGTGCAAACTCAAGCAGATTTAGAAGAGCTGCGTTTAAGGTACTTGGGCAGACATGGCATTATTGCTGTCTTTATGGAGCAGTTAAAAGCACTGACCTTAGATGATAGACGCGAATACGGACCACTATTGAATGCTCTTAAAGCATCGGTTCAAGCGGCACATGAAAGTAGGATGCACACATTAATTGAAGAAGAGGCAAACGTAAGACTTAAAGCCGAAGCTAATTTTGATGTAACAGCATACATAAAAGATCAGGAATCTGGAAACTTACATATATACACGCAAGTAAGTGAATATCTAGAGGATATTTTTATATCTATGGGTTACCAGGTAGTAGATGGCCCTGAGGTTGAAGAGGAATTTTATAATTTTGACGCACTTAATATCCCAACTCATCATCCAGCACGAGATATGCAGGACACATTTTGGCTGAACATACCTGGATTATTAATGCGTACCCATACGTCAAACGTTCAAGTAAGACAGATGAAAAAACAAACTCCTCCAATGGCACTTTATTCATCAGGAAGAGCATTTCGAAACGAAGCAACAGATGCATCACATGATTTTATGTTCCGTCAAGGAGAAGTGTTGTTTATAGATGAAAACGTATCGATGGCACACCTCCTTGCAACAGCTCAAGCCTTTCTAAAAGCAATTTTTTCAAATGAGAACATTAAAATTAGAGTACGTCCAAGCTATTTTCCATTTGTAGAGCCCGGTATTGAAATAGATGCATCGTGTCCTTTTTGTTCTTTTGGATGTTCTGTATGTAAAAAAAGTGGCTGGATAGAGCTTTTGGGGGCAGGATTAATACATCCGAAAGTCTTGCAACATGGTGGCATAGATTCGGAAAAATATAGCGGATTCGCAATGGGATTTGGTATTATTCGTATCGCTATGCTCAGGCATGGCATTAATGATGTTCGCCTATTTTCTGGAAACAATGTACATTTTCTTACACAATTTTAGATAAAAGAAACGATCAATGTCATTTGTTAAGGCCATAATTCCTGCAGCAGGTCTAGGTACTAGATTTTTGCCCATTACAAAGGTAATCCCTAAAGAGCTGCTCCCCATATTAAATAAACCAGCCATACATTATATTGCCAAGGAACTGATTGATTCTGAGATTCGCGAATGTTGCCTTATAATCAATAAGGAAAAACGCTTATTATCTCATTATTTTTTACCTACTAATGCACCACTAAAAAAAGTATTGTCCAAAAAAAAATCAACCATTCTTGATTCTGTAGATTACCTTATAGATCACCTATCTTACTCATATATCTTTCAAAAAAAACCGCTTGGTCTTGGAGATGCTGTCTTGCTGGCTAACGCATTTGTAGAAAACGATTTTTTTTCAGTCCTTCTACCTGATGATATTATAACTGGACCAGTTCCAGCACAAAAGCAATTGCTTGATAGCGCACGCAATAAACAAGCAAGCGTCATAGGTGTAACTCGAGTTCCGCTAGAAAAAATATCCTCATATGGAGTAATTGACGTGCAAGAGCAGATCAATGATCGACTATTTCGTGTACGAAAAGTCATTGAAAAACCAACGGTCTCTCATGCCCCTTCAGATATGGCAATTATTGGGCGCTATGTCCTTGATCCGGCCATTTTTAAAGCACTAGATCTTGTCAGATTGCGATTGGACAACTCAGAATTACAGTTAACCGATGCCATTGAAGTGCTCATAAATCAGAACTACCCAGTATTTGCTTATCTTATCGATGGAGATCGTTTTGATATTGGCACACCAACTGGCTGGTTGCAGGCCAATGAACACTTTGAACAATTGGCAAAAACTGATTGATTAATCCTTTCCCTCTATAGACATTATTGCAATTTGAAATTGTAACGTGTTAGACTGACCAGATATCAGATAACCTAGCGCAGTCCTGTTTTCCATTACCATAGGAGACAATTAGCATGAAAAATATAGACTTACCGGTTATAGTTCCGCTTATTGTGCTTTTTTTTAATTTGGTTAGCGTTTCACTTAATGCCTGTCCCACGTGCATTGGCGCCTTAACAGCCAAAAATCCACACGCATTTTTCACAGAAAAGTGTTATGAATATGAATCCCTACACAATGCAGACGACCTGGATGTAGAAACTCTTCTTAAAGAGGTGTGGCCAGATCTAATGTAACCTCAAAGGATAAATCATGAAGATACACTTATACATAAGGCCTATAATGATGGTAATGCTCATAACAAATAACATCATTGTAAACGGAGCAATAGATTGCATGGACAATAGTTACCATCTTGCAAAAAAATGTGATAACAAAAGCTATCACTACGTACCGTGCAATTGTCCATGTAAAAAACAACTTTCGGCTGTCCGCAACAAATGTATATCTTGCGGACATTATCATGAAGGTAAACAATGGAAACTCATAAGCACCGCACAAATAAATAACCAGTTTAAGACCGGTAAAACAAAGAGCTACCAGGAAGATATCCGATCTGTTCTTACAAAATTCATTGTAAAACAACGGAAAGAGATTGTAATGTCGAAATAATTTCAATGCAAATCTGTTTGCTACTAATCAAACAGATTTGCATTATATAGTGTGCTAAATTACTTGTGCCAATAAAAAACCCATTAAACAACAGACTAAAGTCATTAGTACACATACCATTGTAAGTACCCCGCCCAATTAAAATTATTCTTAGTAATGTCTTTTGTAACTACTGGCCTGCTATAATAGCAGCGAGGACAATTAGTTACAATAGGTTTTAAAAAAATAATTTTATACACGCAAGATCTAACTCAAACCGCTCAACAGCACGCCCCAGCAGCTACAAGCTCTTCAAATTTTACAGGTATTGATTCAAGCAACGTTGATTTTAATGCCTGTTTTATCGTAAAAGATCCAAATGCAGATCGTGAGCGTATTTCAATCAATGGTTCTATGGAAATGTCATGCGACCGATACACCTGCGAACCAAAAAACAGTTTGAATAATGATGAAGCAGCAAATGATGTTGTATCTTGACCTACAGAAGGGAAATGCGTTGTCGCACACACACGGTCTACTATGACAATTGTAGGGATAGCAGGATTAAGAATGACCTGAGTAATCCCAAATAAATTATTGCATTCGAATGTCAACTTTTCTGATGGAAGTTGTATGTCGGAAAAATCTACTGTTGTCCTGCTAAATAACTCACTATACCGCTTAAAACTCGGCTCTAAATCAATTTTTGTATTTTCAAATAATGTTATCTTATGGTCAACGCTATTGGGTCCAATAATAATGCAAATACCTGCGTATGCAAACAAACAGCCGCATAATATTTTAAATGCAGGAACGGTTACTCCCAAAAATGCTTTAAATATATACATACCACTGAATACTATAAGCACAATTCCACAATAAAAGGGATTAAAAATATCAATCATGTAGGCCAAAATCTTTCTTAATTAAAAAGGAATTAATAACGAATAGAAAACTTATTAAGTTTTACCTTATAACAGAATTTGTAACATTTATCTTGTGCGTCCCATATGCTCTCGTTACATAATCTATAAAATTTGACAGTAATGGGGTGAATGGTGGGAATCGAACCCACGGCCACCAGAGCCACAATCTGGTGCTCTACCAGCTGAGCTACATCCACCATAATTGTATCTACGAAAAGAGATCATAAACTCTTTTAACTAAAAACGCAATTATTTTCAAAAAAAGGCTTCCTAGTATAATTTTTACTCAATGGCAGCTTTTTCAAAAAGAAATTTCATGCTAATCTTAGATTGTATCTACAAAGTACCGGTTATCAGTATACCAGCGAACAGACTCTTGCCAAGAGGCCTAAAAGATTAGATGGAAAAAGTGTGAAAAAAAAAACAAACTATTTTTCTTCATGGATTAACATTTTTGGTGCACGTGAACATAATTTAAAAAACATCGACGTAGCCATTCCCAAAAATCAATTCACCGTTATTACCGGCCCTTCCGGATCAGGCAAGAGCTCATTAGCCCTTGATATCTTATTTGCAGAGGGAAAACGTCGCTATATCGAATCGCTCTCCTCTTATGCACGACAATTTCTTGGGACATCAAAAAAGCCAGAAGTAGAGCGCATAGAAGGTCTATGTCCAGCTATAGCAATCGAACAGAAAACCGTTGGCTCCAATCCACGTTCAACCGTTGGTACTATTACAGAGATTTATGATTATTTGCGTGTTTTGTACGCACGTGTAGGAAGAGTCCATTGTCCTCAATGCCACAAACCGATTACATCTGAGTCTGCCGACACTATAACTCAAATAGTGTGTGCTCAATTTGACCAGCAAACTGTTACAATAGTCTCTCCAATAATCAAACAAAAAAAGGGGGAATTCCAACATGAACTTACAAAGCTTTTTGCTGAAGGTTTTTATCGCTTTATTATTGATGAAACGTCATATAAATTTTCATCACCTAGTGACATTGCTACACTCGGCCTTAAAAAAAATCAAGCCCATTCAATAGATATAGTTATTGATAGCTTTCAGATTGCATCTGACGAACGATCTCGTATCCAAGAAGCCATAGAAAAGTCGTTTAGTCTAGCTGATGGAATGGTTAAGATACTGTATGAAAATGGCTCACAATCGTATTCGTCAAGCCATATTTGTGTTTCCTGCTCAACCTCGTTGCCAGAAATCGAACCACGCTTGTTTTCGTTTAATTCCCCAATTGGCGCATGCAAACACTGTCAAGGCTTAGGAGCTTTACATTCTTGGTCTTGGGGGCAGGAAGGGCAGCCCATTGCACAAAGCAACAACAACGGTTTTTGGGATCGTTATGCACAATCTACAACGTGTAAACATTGCCTTGGAAAACGATTGAATGCCTATGCATTATCAATAACCATAGGTGGCGTTAATATTATAGATCTCTGTGCAATGTCGATAGAAAATATGCAACGTTTTTTTGCAGATATAGCATTAAATGAAGTAGAGCAAGAAATAGCTCACACATTATTAACCGAAATTGCAAGCAGATTGGGATTTTTGGAGAATGTAGGATTGTCATATCTCACGCTTAATAGAACTGCGCGTACTCTGTCTGGCGGAGAGGGCCAACGCATTCGACTTGCCCGACAAATGGGCTCTTCTCTTAGCGGAGTCCTCTATATTCTTGACGAACCGAGCATAGGATTACACCAAAAGGATAATGATCGCCTTATTGGTATGCTACAGATGCTTAAAGAACAAGGCAATACGGTTGTTGTTGTAGAGCATGATTTAGACACAATCAAACAGGCTGATTATGTAATAGATATGGGCCCTGCAGCAGGAACGCTGGGTGGACTCGTAACCGCACACGGCACTCCTGCCGACATAATGCATGACCCAAACTCGCTCACTGGAGCATTTTTAAGCAATAGACGCTTTATTGCAATTCCTGCAAACGTAAGAAGGCCGGTATTTTACATGGACTTGAAAAATCTTGATAAAAACAACCTAAAAATTAAAGAGGTTTCTGTTCCCATTGGCGTACTATGCGGAATTTCAGGCGTCTCTGGCTCTGGAAAAAGCACATTTGTGATGGATGAACTCGTACCGATGATCAAATGGTATGCACAAGGAAGCTATTTTAATGAAGAAACTGACAAGGTCAAAGAGCAAATGTCAAGGTGGATACGTTATTTGGTAGTCCTAGATCAAACACCTATTGGACGCACGCCACGATCTAATCCAGCTACATATTTAGGGATATTTGACGAAATCAGGCGTATCTTTGCAGCACTGCCAGAAAGTATAGCCCGTGGCTACGGAGCAGGACGATTCAGCTTTAACGTTGCACAAGGCCGATGCGCACATTGCAAGGGAGAAGGTACCGTAACCATAGAAATGCATTTTTTACCGGAAGTTATCATGACCTGTAAACAATGCCGCGGTACGCGATATAACCATGAAACGCTTCAGGTATTGTACAGGGGTAAAACGATCGCTGATGTATTAAACATGACCGCACGAGAGGCGGTTGAATTTTTCTCAGTTCACACGACCATATTAAAAAGACTCCAACTGTTGTGTGACGTTGGGCTCGACTATGTTGCTCTAGGACAACCTGCAACAACGCTGTCAGGCGGCGAAGCACAACGAATTAAACTCGTGGATGAGCTTTCCAAGCGAACTGTCGGAACTATTTATGTACTTGATGAGCCAACAACAGGCCTCCATTCAAGCGATATTGAAAAACTTCTTATTGTACTTAATCGATTGGTCGACAAGGGAAATTCAATGGTCATTATAGAGCATAACCTTGACGTTCTTAAAACGGTCGACTATTTAATCGACCTTGGCCCTGATGGCGGTGACAAAGGGGGGCACCTGGTTGCGTATGGCACGCCTAAAGAGGTCTGCCAGGCACGCAAAGGACACACAGCCTTATATCTAGCTCAAGCCATTGCGGATACCCCACAATAAGCTTAAAAACCGATTTCAAACGAAATTAGCACGCAAAACTTGACAATTTGAATATAATTGATATTCTGAGTATATGGAGTTTAAATAAAGATATGTCAAAAGCCATACAAGGGGAATATAATATGAATTATAATAACATAAAATATACAATTCTGAGTATCTTTTTAGTACTTCCTATGGCGGCATTTTCAGGCCAAATTGGTCAAGCTGTTGTCATAAAGACAGTACAAACAGAGGAAATTCAAAGGCATGCCGATGTAATGAAAAAAAATATCAGGCATAGAAGCCTAGCACGAAAAACCATGGTGGCTGCAATAGTGGCAGTTGGGCTCTATGGAGCATACAATCTTGGCGGATGGTATTTTAGCAAGGACAAAAACAACGATTTTAAGGAGCGAGAGACGATGTTTCACACCAAAATGACTGAAGCTAACGACGCTCTAGAGCAAAAGGACAAAGATATCGTAGAAATAATCACACTCAACGCGCACTTAGCAAATAAGCTTCAGGCGAATAACATTCCATTAAAAGACGATAATACACCCGGAGAAAACACCAACACAGAAGGATTTTTCACCAGAAAATGGAAAAGTGCAAAGCAATGGGGTGTCGACACGAAGTCCTGGATTTTAACCGGAAAAACATGGGCAGATGGAGCTATGCATATCGCTTCTTCTGGAACCAATTTTATGAAACATTTTTTACTGTATACAATTATCTTACCAAAATGTACTTCTAAGATTTTAGGCTGTCTGCAAAATGAATCTTTAGCGTGGTATATTACGTCATGTGACCCATACCTTGCCAAAATACGTACCCTTCTAAAGGAGGCAGAAGATTGCGATGAGCTCTTTATGCAATCTGGACGTGTTGGTGTTAGACCGGAACGTAAAGAATTTTTGGTACATACATGCAATAACCTTGTTGACAGCACAGAACAGATTTTGGGATATATGCAAATGAGTATTACAAATATCCAAAACGATACGAGTCAGACAAAAAAAGAAGCAGTGTTGACGCTCGCACATGGTGCAATACAAAGAGTGAATAATGCTATCACTGTACTTATACATACCATACAAGCCGACCTAGATAAGGAACTTTTTGGCAATATATCCAATGTAGTGAAAAGGTTCGACAAAGAAATTCGATCCGCTCTTAGTCTGTTTGCATCAGCGCAAGGATGCATCTTTGAGTGGCAATGTGCGCTGGCCAGTATGAATGAACTTGAGTCACAAGAAGACGTACAATTTGTTTTATAAATAAACAACGATTCTTTACTAAAGTTACCTATGTTACATGTATCGCAAAATATCCTATTAACCACGGAGTCTAGCTGTAAAAACAGCTAGACTCCGTTTTATTTGGTACTCAATGAAGACCTCTATACAAAATGTACACTCTCAAGATGCAACGGTCATGTCAGTCAAAGATGAAGTCACTCCATTTATGCAACAATATTTTCAAATTAAAGATCAACACTTGGAATCATTGCTATTGTTTCAGGTTGGTGATTTTTATGAACTTTTTTTTGATGACGCAAAAAAAGCCTCCGCAACCCTTGGTATAACACTCACAACGCGCGGTAAAAATAAAGGTGAGTCAATTCCGCTGTGTGGAGTGCCAGTTCATTCAGTTGACCATTATATAGGCAGACTTATTAGTGCCGGCTTTAAAGTGGCAATATGTTCGCAATTAGAAGAAGCTGTGCCTGGCAGAACAGTATCTCGTGGCGTAACACAGGTATTAACGCCAGGAACCCTTACGGACACCCGCCTACTTGATAGCAAATCAGCCTCATATCTTTTATCATTTTTTGAAATAAATGATATTTGGGGCTTACTATTTGGCGAGCTTATGACGGCTCAATTATTTGCAACGATCATCAAACCTTGCTATCGATCGTTAGAAAACGAATTAACACGATTTTTTCCTGATGAAATTATTCTTGCACAAACAAAACAAACATCATCTTTTCAGTCATTTTTTAAAAAAAACGGCTATTACACAAGCGTAATACCATCTCAAAATATCACATTAGACAAATTAGACCTACTTGCGCAGATATTTTTTTCCAATAAAAATAACGCTAAAGCGTTGGAAACATTTCAACAAAACACTGTAGTGAGTTCTGCTCTTTTTTATTTTCATTCATTTGTATCAAAAAATCAGCCACACGCATTAGAACAAGAATGGCAGCTGCAATGTTATACTCCTGATCAATTTTTGCACATTGATGCAGCTACACAAAAAAATCTTGAACTGGTCATAAATTCTGCAGGCGGAAAAACAAATACTGTATTTACTGTGCTTGATAAGGCAACAACCCCAATGGGATCTCGTTTGCTAAAAAAATGGCTTTTCAAACCGCTGGTAAACCAACAGGAAATAGAGGAACGGCTTGATATTATTGCCCTGCTTAAAGATGATCCATCTCGTCTTCAAGTATTTGATCAGTTATTGCGCACCGTTGGTGATATTGAAAGAGTTATAGGTCGAATCGCTCTAAAAAGAGCCGTTCTAAACGACTATAAAATGTTATCACTTACACTTGCTCAAGCTCCACATATATCAAAACTACTATTAGTCCTTGGCCAGACAGAACTAATCATTGCAATCTCAAATCACCTGCAACATTTTTCAGAGCTAGCAATCTTGCTTGCAAAGGCCTGCAATGATGACCCTACAAAGGAATATATCATCGCAATCGGCTTTGATAACGAATTGGACCAATTACGAGCACTCATAGAATCTGGAAACAGAAAGCTCGTAGAGTTTGAACGCGAACAACAAGAACGAACCGGTATTAACTCGTTAAAAGTTGGATATACAAATATCCATGGATACTATATTGAGGTTTCCAAAACGTACGCCTCTCAAGTGCCATCAGACTATGTCCGTTACCAAACCTTAGTAGGAAAAGAGCGGTATATAGTTCCCGCGTTACAACAGATGTACGTTGAATCACTCAAAGCGCGACTTACGGTAAAAAAAACGGAGGAACTGGTCTTTGAACGTGTAAAATATGAGGTTGCACGCTATTTACCTCAATTGCGTAAATTATCACATGCATTGGCAAATCTTGATCTATTTTTGTCTATGGCAAAGGTAGCATATCAACAGGGATACGTTCGCCCACAGTTTGATACGAATCGTGAGATAACTATTAGCCAGGGCCGTCATCCCGTTGTTGAACAGGTATGTTCAGGAAATTTTATTCCAAATGATATAATTATGCGGTCTGATCGATCTTTTTTCATTATAACCGGACCCAACATGGGTGGTAAATCTACCTACCTTAGACAAGTTGCGCTTATATGTCTCATGGCGCAATGTGGTTCATTTGTGCCAGCTCATTATGCCAAGCTAGCTATATTTGACAGGATCTTTACACGTATTGGTGCTGGAGACAACCTAGCACAAGGAAAAAGTACCTTTTTGGTAGAAATGGAGGAAACAGCTGCCATTTGTATCAATGCAACAAAAAAAAGTTTGGTTATTTTAGATGAAGTGGGACGCGGTACAAGTACCATTGATGGATTAGCAATAGCTCAATCTGTCATTGAATATTTACATGAACATTTAGGAATTTATACACTTTTTGCGACTCATTACCATGAATTAACAAGCTTAGCCGACCAGTACCAAGGAATCGTCAATTGTCATGCTGCAAGCAAGCCAACAGACAAGGGAATATTGTTTTTATACAAAATTATTCATGGCATAGCCGATCAAAGCTTTGGTGTTCATGTGGCACGAGCGGCTCAACTACCGCCAAGGGTGATTGCACGAGCGCAAGAATTGGTAAAATCTTTATCGTCTTCCGGCAATATACACGCACAAATTGGAAAAAAAGACGTATCTGAGCCTATTACGCACGATAAAAAATGTATTATTCAACCAACAGAAAATGTGATAATTGACAACTTAAAACGTATCGTGGGCAAGCTCAATTTGATTGATTGTGACGGCCTTTCACCACGTCAGGCTCATGAAATTCTTAGAGATTTGCAACAGGAATGTAAAAACTTGTAACCTTGCCTTAATTAAAAAAAATTGTTGCTATAGATCTTATTTTAAAAACATGGTACAATACTGTACTGCATTAAGACAGCTCGTAACAGCCATTTTGAAGGATTTCATCAATGAAACAAGTAATAGAGTTTGAAAAATATGCAATTTTTCAAACAGGCGGAAAACAATATCAGGCGCTAGAAGGCCGCACCGTTGCTATAGAAAAAATAGAGGGTGAAGAAGGCAAAGCCATTCAATTTAATGATGTGTTATTGCGTAAAACGGCTGGGCACATAGAGGTTGGGAAACCTTTCTTGCCTTCACCAATTACAGCATCAATTGTAAAGCAGACTAAAGGTCCAAAACTTACGATATTCAGATTTAGGCGCCGCGAAAAAGTTCGTGTCAAACGAGGCCATAGGCAGCAGCTTACCGTCATTAGAATTGAATCTATTTAAAAACACACATCTAAACCATTATTACTTTAACGGTCACTGCAAATGCGTGCCTAAGGCTATAGCCTTGAGCAATGTATACGAAGTATACGAAAAGACTGAATAATCTTCATTGTGGTAGCGGTAAAGACTCTGTTATTTTGAGCGTAGCGACCACAATTAGTCAAACTCATTAGCTCTCTCTAGCGCTGAGTTGAAATTCTATAGCGTTGCCATCCCTAGCCAGAAGGACAGATTGAAACCCAAGGACCGCGCCATGATCCAAAACGACGAAATGAGTAGCTTCCTTGTGAGGTGATGGGTTGATAGAGTTAAACAGATACTTTAAAACAGCTGCCTTATTCATATCATTAATAGCAATACGATACGCCATTATACTGTTCGCTTCTTTTTCCAGGATAGGTCTCACTCCATCTATTCGATCATTGCTTGAATTTTTGAAATCTTTTAATCGATCCTCTATGTAATCATTTTTTGCTGTATTGCTACGCCTTATCAAGCAACAGGATGCATCAGGTGTTCGATATGCAACGGACCTGTTATTGTTTTCAATCACCTCACTTGAAATTCCATTGCTAATACAGTCCACCATTAAGTGAGTTATTATATTGCAAAAAATCATCTCTAAATCTGGCGGCTCACAAGAAAATATTTCAGCTCGACCTGGTTGGTCCCACGAAGAGGATGCATACAATAATTGGTTATATCCCAACCATGATACACCAGACAAAGTCTTATCACGCATTGCCGTTATACCACTACTTCTAACTGACCCTATCTTCTCTTGGCTCAAAAAATTGTTTGCAACCTTATTATGAATATTCATAAAATCCTGTTTCAGGATATTTTTTGGAGTGGGATTCTGCTGTAGGACAGGAGTTATCGGCTCTACACGCTCTATATTTTGACCTACCCAGAAGCCTGAACGCAAAACATCCACCAGATGGGCAATGCCGTAAGACCCGGTTAAAGTGGCGCCACAGGCGGCCAAGACATTTACGAAAACTTTATTTTCATCGTAAAAATCCTTAGCCGTTTTGACTATCTCAAGTCCACATTCATTTATAATTTTTTGATTGATTCGTTCAAACAGTGGCATTGCAACAACATCATCCGCATTAAAGGCCGATACTGCCAAAAATACTACAAAAAAAGCGTTCAAACGGGTATGTGTTTTTAACATAAAATTTTCTTCTATTGAGCTCATTATAGCTGCCTACAAGCACTTATACCTATAACTGACACAAGCAAATCTACTTCTTTATTGCGCATATAAATCGCTCTTGTAGTTCGGGGTTAGCAGAAAGCATACCGCAAACGCCTGCTGCAACAACGCACGCAGAAACCACGGTCTTTTTATGATTCCAACAAAGACCTACAGCTCTATTAACCACTATACGGCCAGTCTTGTAAGCAGCCCATTGGGCTACATATTCCATGGCGCTAGTTGGTTGTGCCGTGAAGGCAACTCCTGCGACTACCACTACCCATGAAAAAATCAAATTTTTAATTGTTTTATTCATTTTAATCCCCTTTTATGTCATACGATTATGTATAGATATCCTTTTATTACATATACTCTATCTACTACTAATAGTACCATTTATATCATAATTGTCAAGAAACAAAAAACAGGTCATTTTAAGGACCCATATGGATCCTTAAAATGACCTGTTTTAAATTTAAATGTACTAGCTATCTACCTCTATGCAGATGTAGCGCCACTATCATTGTTAGCTAGAAGCTTAATCGTTCTTATAGCACGACTGAGCCTCATTTATAGACAGACTTATTAACCTGTGCCAGATAGTCCGACTGCGTCGCATTTATAGCCTCATGAGTCTGTGCCAGCTCGGCTTGAAGACGAGCATTCGTTTCCATTAACTGATTAGAGCTATCTCCACGAGCAAACGACTTAACCTTCTCAAATTGCTCTCTAATGGCACCCTCAACAGGACCTTTATTGCTGTCATAACAATCTTTTGCAGCAGTATGGCAATTTGTCAAACAAGTTCCTACCTTATTTAGTAGCTCAGGATCGCTAACAAAAGCTTTGCAATCACCTGCAAGCTGTTCAGCTTGGCCAAAAGCAGACTTACACTTATCAAATTGCTCGGTAGTATTTACAAAATCATACCCTTTGCCAGAGCAATAAGCATCAAACTCGTTAGCACCCTGCCCTAAAGCGGCAGAACACTTAGAAAGCAGCTCAGGCTTGCTAAGACACAGAGCGCATACGACGCCTACAGCAAGGGCCGTCTTTACCTTATGTCGCTTAAAAATGGCTGAAGCCTTACCAACAAGCTTCATTGCAACGCCCTGCGCTACAACAACTTCCATAGCGCTAGCGGATTGCACCGCAACGGTAGATACCGCTACAATTGCAAGCGAAAGAACTAGTTTTTTAATTGCTTTTTTCATTTTCATTGCTTTCATCTTGTTGCGCATCATTTTTATCATCTTCAGGTTGGACGACGGCTTCAGGAGCCTTAGCTCTCGTATATCTACAATAAGGGGTGCCTAGCAAACCTTCAACGGAGAAGCCGGTATCGTCTGCAACAGACTCTTCAACAGTAAGATCTTCCAAATTAACCTCACCAACCTGTTTACGGAAATAGATATAACAAGCCAATGCCGCGACTGCCAAACAGAAAAATATCTTCTTTTTATGCCTGAGCATAAAAGGAGAATTCTCACCCTTCTGACCCTCATTGCCGCTCACAGAAGAATCACTCTGATTTAAAACGGACTTAAAATCCAACAGGGTCTCTTCCATGGCGCATGCAGGCTGCGGACAGAAAGCTGCCAACAACGCGAAAGCAATTACAGAAAAAACCGAACTCTTTATGCATTTATCCATAGATAATCCTTTGGTGCAAGTAGTGTAAATAATATAATCCATACGATATACCGCTCATTTTAACAAATATACCCTACTTGTCAAGTACTTATTGTATAATTTTTTTTATTAAACCAAATTCAACTACCTATCGTCCTGGTGCTAACCCCAAAGGAACCTTCAGCAGAGACATTACAATAAAAAGCCTGCCTATAGCTTTGAAAGACTTGCAAGATCCGCTTTGTATCCCGCCACAAAAAGCTTATCATCCGCCTCAAAAGCCAAGGAGTTAAACGTTTTGATATTGCTTGGGATAAATGCATCATCACGCTGTATCCCTATGCATACTGTGTGATATGACGCCAAAAGATCATCTTCGCCTACCAGAACACCAATAGACTGGCGAGGAACATCTATTTGACCTATAACAAATTCCTTTGATAAACGCGCTATATACAAAAAAGGCGCACTTAATTCATAGGCTAAATTTATGCCAACCTCTTTTTCTGGCAAAATTACACGATCAGCACCAACCAATGTTAAAATTTCGCAATGAATGTCGTTAATAGCCCGCGTAATAACAAGAGGAACATGTAAATGTTTTTTAGCAAGAGCCGTTGCCAATATAGATTCCGCAAAATTTTCGCCCATTGCAATAACAACACAATCCATGTCCTGAAAACCAACAGATCGTAATGATAACTCATCTGTCATATGCATACAGATAGCCTGCGTTACATTGTTTTTTATGGAAGATACTATAGATTCGTTGCTGTCTATTGCAAGCACCTCCATTCCATTTTCTGTAAGCATGGTTGCAACCTGATATCCAAATCGCCCGAGTCCAATGATGCCAAATTTCATCATAAATCCTTTATGGTAAATACTATTTAGAGCATAACACGCTCTTCAGGATAAATAAAATCGGCAGAATCTTTGGCCCCACGAACCATTTTAAGACTTAAAATGAGCGTAAATGAACCAATACGTCCTATCATCATGCTCAGCATAACAACTATCTTACTCAATGGTGCCATCTGCTTGATACCAAATGATGAGCCAAGATTAGTCAGCGCACTCCAGCTCTCAAAAAAAATAGCTGCAAACGGTTGGTGTGGCTCTAAAATAAGGAGTATAAACGTTAAAAACACTATGCAAAAAATGCCTAAAAAACATATGGCAACACTTTTAAATATCTGATCATTTGCAATCCTGCGCCCCCAAATCTCTACCATGGCCTTTCCGGTTAGCGCAGACCTTACCGTCGCGATAAGAAGCGCAAATGCCGTGATTTTAACACCACTACCTGTTGAAGCCGGAGAGGAACCAACAAACGCAAGAACCATCATTACAAGTATGCTAGAGAAATGAAATTTATTAAGATCTATCAATGCAAAACCGGTACTTTTGCTCGTAACCGACTCGAAAAAAGCGTATACAATCGACAGCGGAAAATTTACATCAAAAAATGCATGATTTCTTTCTAAAAGCCATATCAACAGAGCGCTTGTTGGTAACAAGATGGAAGTACTATATAAAATTATCTTACTATGCAAGGAAAACGTAAACCGCGTCCCTCTGTGCAGAGCTTTTATCCAGGCCCAAATTTCATACCATGTTATAAAACCTAATCCGCCTATAAAGGAAAGCAGCATCGTGATTCCCAAAACAAGATAATCGGTCTTGTACTGTGTGGCGTATAATTCGCCAGGCAATTCTATACCAACATTACAAAAAGAGGCAATTGAGTGAAAAATGCCATGAAACATGGCGGCAGGGTAAGCCTCATATGATAAAAGCACAAACGCTATGCATAGGCCACCAATAAGCTCAGATAAAATCGTTATTAAAGCAATAAAAAAAAGAAGATGCTTGCTATTCTGCCACGATTCGAGGTCCAAAAGGTATCCAACCATCAGATGGGTAGATAAACCAAATTTCTTAACGAAAAGGGATATAAACATAAGAGACATTGTGATAAGTCCAATGCCACCAATTTGCATAAGGATCATGATGATAAAATGACCAAAGGTGGTGAACTGACCAAGAGATATAGTAAAAAGACCTGTAACGCATACGGCCGAAGTTGCCGTAAAGATGACGTCTATTGGCAAAATAGGCTCACGTTGGGCTATAGAAAGCGATAACAGAGCACTACCTAACGCAATTACCAAGCACAAAGAAGCGAAAACAATAACTCCGGGCGACCCGCACACTATTTTTTTATAATAGTTCATTATCTATAGCACTCATTTAGACAACTTACTACAAACAGATTCTTGAAATGATTTTTATAAACGTTGTCGCGCACATGTATCTATTTTATAACATCTTGCAAATACTGATTTACAAAGTCAATTGATACTCTTTCCTGTGCAAGCGTATCTCTATTGCGAGCCGTTACGCAACCGTCTACTTGACTATCAAAATCATACGTAAAGCAAACCGGGGTACCAATCTCATCATACCTGCGATATCTCTTGCCAATCGAGCCGGTATCGTCAAACTCTACGTGAGGCCCGTACTGAGGAACCAAATCCTTGAAAATCTTGAATGCAGGTTCAGTTAATTTTTTACTCAACGGCAATATCGCAGCTGTTATCGGTGCAACCTTCGGACTCAACCTTAGGACCGTGCGTTCATCACCTTCTATCGTATCTTGATTATATGCGTCAAACAAAATCGAAAGCAAAAGACGCCCAACTCCAACCGAAGACTCAATAACATGCGGCACCAAGGAAGTTGCGGTTCTTTCGTCATAAACACTAAGATCTTTTTTGGAAAACAGCCCATGTTGAACAAGGTCATAGTTTGAACGATCTGCTATCCCTTCAAGCTCCTTCCAGCCAAACGGAAATTGGTACTCAACATCAACACATTGTGAAGAATAATGCGCCAATTCATCCTTTGAATGGGGGCGAAGATGTACATTTTTTTCAGTGAGACCTATGGATCTATAAAAATCAAATCTGGCTTTGCACCAAAAATCAAAAAACAATTGTGATTCATCTTTGTGACAAAACCACTCAAGCTCCATCTGCTCAAACTCTCGAACACGAAACAAAAACTGCTTTGGTGTAATTTCGTTACGAAATGCTTTGCCGATTTGTGCTACGCCGAAAGGGACTTTAACCCTATTGCTTGACATAATGTTTTTAAAGTTGGAAAAAATTGTTTGTGCCGTCTCAGGCCGCAAATACGCCGTAGCAGAGCTGTTTGCTGCAGCACCAAGGTTGGTTTGAAACATCATGTTAAACTGCTGCACCGCCGTCCATTTATTACTGCCGCAATGAGGACATCCATTGGCAACATCCGGATCATCCGCTCGGTACCTACGCTTACAATTCATGCAATCAACCATGGGGTCATTAAAATTTTGCTCATGCCCCGACGCCTGCCACACTATTTCTGGACCAAGAATAGAGCCATCAAACAAAACTATATCCAATCCCGTCGAAAAAAGAGAGCGGTACCATTCGTCTTTTATTTTGTTTTTCATCAAAACACCCAAATGACCAAAATCATATAATCCATTCAATCCACCGTATAAATCGGCGCTTTGATAAACAAACCCGCGCCGCTTACACAGCGCTATAATAAGGTCAAGAGTAGCCAAATTAGTACCATTCATTATTACGACAAGCTCAAAAGGTAGAAAAGTTACATATATTACCGCCTACAACTGCAGACAATGATATCCAAATTTTTATTTTTAGCAATAAAATCTGCCTGTTTTACGCATATTAAGATTATGTGTAAACAATTATAGGAACTGGTATAATAAAATAGATTAGGCAGTCAACATTATAGAATAGTTTTTTAAAATGGTAATAATGCAGTTAATCAGCTATTCTACAATCAGTGTATTGTTGCAAATTAAGGCATAGATGATAATTGCATGAAGGCATCACAATAATGAATTTTTTAGAACAGATTAAACGTCCAGCCGTTATGGCAGCCACGATATCACTATTTTTTCTGTGTACAATAATCATTAGTGGCTTTGTAGCCATATCGTATAGGCAGGCAGAAATAGAAGAAACTATTCGTGAAATCAGAGCGGAATACATCCCTGTAAAGGACGTTGTATTAGGCAAACAAACGCGCATTGTTGAACGAATGGTAACAACTTCAAGCATTTGGAGACCTGTACAAGATCGAATCAAGGATACCGTAGTTCAAATTGTAACTCATGTTGTTGATTTTGATTTTTTGCAACCATTTCGTACACATTCGCAAGGAACTTCCTATGGATCCGGTTTTTTTATTAATGATCAAGGCGATATTATTACCAACGCTCATGTAGTTGATCAGGCAACCTCAATCTGGATACAAATTCCATCGCTCGGAAAACGGGTAATTGATGCCCACATCATTGGAGTAGCTCCAGAACGCGACTTAGCCATTATTCGTGTCAATGATGATGACCAACGCTATATTCAACAAGAGTTGGGGGGTATCCCATATCTACCGCTAGGAGATTCTGATTTAATAAGGCGCTCTGATGATGTTCTTGCACTGGGATATCCATTAGGCCAACAATCATTAAAAAGCACCACAGGAGTTGTAAGCGGCTGCGAACAACATTTTATACAAATTAGCGCCCCCATTAATCCCGGCAGCTCAGGTGGACCGCTGCTAAATGTACAGGGTGAAGTAATAGGAATAAATTCATCCGGCATCACAGCCGCTCAAAATATAGGATATGCAATACCAATCAATGAACTTAAATTGGTTTTGTCAGGATTATACAAAAACCGTTTACTGCGCAAGCCCTTTTTAGGTTTTGTGGTCAATAGTGGAACTCAAACACTCATGGAATACCTTGGAAATCCTCCTCCAGGTGGATGTTACGTTGTCGAAGTTCTCAAAGGAAGCGCGATGGAACGCGCAGGAGTCCTTGGAGGAGATATGATGTATGAAATCAATGGCCACACAGTCGATCTTTTTGGCGAAATGACAGTGCCTTGGAGTGAAGACAAGCTTTCAGTCATTGATTATGTGAGCAGATTGACGCCCGGACAGAATGTCCATGTGGTGGCTTATCGCAATGGCGAGCGTAAAGAATTTCAGGTAAAATTTGATCATTCGGAATTGTCAGCTATACCTAGGGTATATCCCGGACATGAATCCATAGACTATGAGATATTTGGAGGCATGGTTGTAATGCAACTTACAAAAAATCATATTCAATTATTGGCAAATCAAGCTCCGGGGTTGGCAAGATACGCTGAAATGCGCTTGCAATGCTGTCCAACGCTTGTTGTAACACATATATTTCCAAATTCACACTTATGTAGATGCAGAAACTTATCTGTAGGGAGCACAATTAGTGAAGTAAACGGCATACAAATTTATACTTTGGACGAATTTCGTGAGGCGCTAAAGCGCGGAATTTCTAATAAATTTTTAACGTATCGAACATCAGATCATGTAGGGCGATTTTCTGACAATATTTTTACCGTATTGCCATGGGACAAGGTGCTAGACGAGGAACACAAGTTGGCTCAATGTTATCATTATGAACCGACTAAATCGACATGCGAACTTATAAAGATTTATCAAGCACAGCGCACGCTTAGTGGAACACCACTAAAAATGAACTAGCAGCTATTTGTGAGCACCTATGAAAAGACGACTTGATGTATTAATACAAGAACAATTCAATCAGTATTCTCGACAAAACATACAAAGCTGGATCATGCAGGGAAAGGTATTTGTAAATGGAGTTTGCAATACTAAGGCCGGTTCACAAATTGCCCCTGACGCATCGATTACATTTCACAAAATAGATGAGGAACGGTTTGTAAGTAGAGCCGGATATAAGCTAGAGAAGGCTCTTGATCATTTCAATATAGACGTAACCGATTTGGTCGCCCTCGACGCTGGCATCTCTACTGGTGGCTTTACCGACTGCTTATTGCAAAGAGGTATTCAGCATGTATTTGGAGTTGATGTTGGATATGGACAGATCCATGAAAAAATACGCAATAACAATCGATTAACACTGATGGAACGTACTAATCTGCGCTACTTGAATACGGTCGAACAACCGATTGATGTAATAACGCTTGATCTGTCATTTATCTCCATATCCAAAGTAATGAAAGCAGTATGCTCCCTTTTAAAAAATCATGGAAAACTCATAACTCTTATAAAGCCACAATTTGAAGCCACAAGAAGCGAAATTGGAAAAGGTGGAATTATTAAGGATCCGGCCGTTCATGAAAAGGTCGTCAAAAAGGTTGTGTCTGATATAGAATCTCATGGTTTCATTTTACAAGGCACAGTTGAATCACCAATACTTGGCGGTTCGGGAAATAAGGAATTTTTGGCCTATTTTATACGCTAGTTAAGAAATCATATTTTTGCTACACTGTGTCAAACAGTAACATTATGGAGATAAATTGCGCGCTCGTAGCTCAACTGGATAGAGCGTCAGACTTCGGATCTGAAGGTTGCGGGTTCGACCCCTGCCGGGCGCACCAGCTTTCGCTAAAGCTTCAGCTGGCACGCCAGTTTATTTACGCGTGATAAATTGAAAAACATTTCTTTGGGGTATTTTACATGCATACAATAATCATTATTTTTATATCAGTGTTCGTTATATGTGGTGCAATCACTTTATACATTATCGGAGGCTACAATACACTAGTGCGATTGAACGCCTTGCTAGATGAAGCTTGGTCTGGTATTGACGTACAACTTAAAAGAAGATATGACCTAATTCCAAACTTAGTCGCCACCGTAGAAGGCTATAGTGTGCATGAAAAAACAATTTTTGAACAAATTGCTAAAGCGCGGGCATTCGCAATGTCAGCAACTACCGTAGAAGGAAAATCGGCCGCCGAATCCGGATTGTCTCATGCGCTTCGTTCATTATTTGCAATTGTTGAAAATTACCCCCTCCTTAAAGCAGCCGATAACTTTCTGTCGCTTCAGCATAAGTTACATACCATAGAGGAAGAGGTACAATTAGCCCGTCGCTATTACAATGGAGCAGCACGCAACTATAATATGACAGTCGCTAGCATTCCAACTTCCGTAATTGCGTATATTGCCGGCTTTCATACACGTCCATATTTTGAATTAAACAATACCGTAGAACGTGAATCACCTTCTGTTTCCTTTAAAAATAACTAGCCTGTATTGTATATATGAATATCGCAAAACGTTTTTTGTATAGATTTATTTTTGTGCTTGCCGGTTGTTTTCATTGTTGTAACTCCCTGTTAGGAACGGAGCGCATTACCCAATACCTGATAGATATAGTCCTTAATCAGGACAGCACGGTACTTGTAACAGAAACCATAACCGTTTATAGCGAGCGCAACAAGATCAAGCGTGGAATAATTCGAGAAATACCAAATCGATATCTCTCATTTTTGGGAACAAATTTTTATGTTCCTATTAATGTTCAGTCCATACTTTTAGATGGAAGTCCACAACAGTACACCCTATCTGACACAATTAACGGTATTCAAATAACAATCCGAGATGATCAAAAAATCTTATCAGTTGGATTTCACACCTTTGTTATACAATACCTCCTGCATAGACAAATTGCGTTTTTCAATGATCATTCCGAACGACTTTCTCTTTCGATGCCAGGCATTAATTTTTTGAATAACTCATACGAAAGCGCTGATCCAAACCTCGCATCGCTTGGAGAAAAACACGATGAATTCGAATGGAATGCTATCGGTACCAATTGGGAATTTGCAATAGAAAAAGCTGATGTACGCATTCAATTGCCCGCCAAGGTTCCACAAAGCTCAGTACGTTTTGTTGGATGGCGCGGCCCATACGGCTCATTACAAACATCTGGGCTCTCCATTGATCTCGACACAAACGGCATTGTCACTGCCAGCATTAGCCATCCACTCCCTATGCATCACGGGGTCACACTTGTTATTGGATGGGCTCCAGGATATGTTGATAGACCATCGTACTGGTCGAAAATATCTCATTTTATTATAGACAACCCGTTTTTTATTTTCATGTTGGCAGCTTTGGTTCTTTTGATCTTTCTCTCTGTGACAGCCATTATTATAATGAAGGGGGCAAACAAACCCGGCATCATTATTCCGCTTTTTTACCCCCCCCCAGATATGTCCGCTAGTGTGGTGCGTTTTATCACAACTGAACGTTGTGACGAGAAATGTCTTGCTTCAGAAGTAGTACAATGGGCAATAGACGGACTTATTACTATTTCATGCGTTCCGCGTACATTGCGCAGCCCTATCTACACATTAAAAAAAATTTCTGATATGAAAAATGAAGCCCCTACCGTATTGCAACGGGTATTTGAATGCTTATTTCGCAATGGTCCTGAATTAACTATTGATGGAAACTGGAAGGCACGAGATGCTGTTGCCGATGCTCATTTTTTAATGATGAGATCATATGAACGGCAATACACACCGCTTTATTTTGACGACAATGGTTTTTGGATGGTTGTAATATTTTTCATATCTTGCATAAGCACCTTATTCATAGGGCTGGGAATGAATTTTTCTGGCAATGAAACTTGGTTTGGCATTTTTGTTGGAATAGAAGTACTTTTAAATGTGGTAGTTAGTAAGTATTCTCAGTTTTATTCTAAACTTGGTAGAGCAATGTTGGACAAGATACAAGGATTTTATCTCTTTTTAACCACTACCCATACAGAGCGTTTAAAATTAATTGGAACGCCACCAACCAAAACACCTGAGCTCTATGAAACATATTTACCATATGCAATAGCTCTGGATGCTGAAGAAAAATGGTCGTATCAATTTGCACCAATATTTAGTCAGCAAGTACAAGCAGGAAAAGCATATACACCAATCTGGTTTAGCGGAACACAATGGTCTTTGTTATATGCAAACGCCTTAGGAACACATATTGCACAAGCAGTACACAAGACCGTACAACAAGTTGCAACGACCACTCCTTCACCGAGCAGGTCTCCAGGTTCAGGTTCTGGATTTGGAGGAGGAGGAAGCGTTGGAAGTGGTGGAGGCGGCGGCGCAGGTAGAGGTTGTTAGTTAAGCGTGGTAAACAAAGTTAACACATCACAGGCGCCCGTAGCTCAGTCGGATAGAGCGACAGATTCCTAATCTGTAGGCCACAGGTTCAATCCCTGTCGGGCGCACCAGCTTTCGCTAAAGCTTCAGCTGGCACGCCAGTTTATTTAAGGGATTAATGTTAATTGGCAAACCAGCACTGTTATCACTAAGCGAAAGCTGTCCGCCGTAGCCTTGGCGTAGGAGGACTGGCGCTGCCAGCATAAATGACTTGACTTAAATGAGGGTTTGATAGCAAAAAGCGAAGATTGCCCGCCGTAGCTGCAACTACTTTAGTATTTGAAATGTTGCGAGCAAGATAGCGAAGGCTGGGCTAGCACTATCCAATTAGATACTCATAATTCTGGTGGCTCTATTCATACTAAACGATATATGCCGTAGGAATTCATTATGCATCTCTGCTTGTCTTTAATCAAAAAGACAAAGCTTATGAATTTAAGGAGTATTTAAAATCAGGACGCTACATTAATGTACTTGCCATTAATGTGCATATCCATCTCCAACAAATGAGCTGCTGCTTTTTTAACATCTTCAGGCGTAGATTCTTTATGCGTCAACTCTTTGAGAGTTTTGCCTATTTTTTGGGCATATTTTTTATACCTTAACTTTACCCAACCATATGCATGTTCTGTAAAAAAATATTGAGCACTGTCACGAATAGCAAATTTTCTTAGCTGAGGATCTATTGCATCATCTTCGATAATAGTAACCAATGCGTTTATGCCTTTTTGTTCATACGCCAATGCAAGACAGTCACTTGGTAACCTATAAAACGCCGCATGTGGCCTTTCGTCATCGAACAAATACACTCCCCGTGTATCAACATCATGAACGGGCATATGAACAGATTGATTATTGTTTAAATGGACTAATACCTCCGGTAGCGATTCTAAAGTATCCAATTGTAATCTATCGCACTTTTTAACCAATTTTTGTTTATCACATTTTTTGATCAAATTAGTAACAATTGAGTTAAAAATAGTTTGATCTGCGGTATGCACACCAATAAACTTCAAAATTGAATAAAGAGGGGCACTTTGAGTATCAAGAGCAGACGAGTCACCTAAGGAATTAAGCTCGCAGGAGCCTTCTACGTTTGTAGCGGGCAATACATTTGTTTTAGTAAACTGCGCAAGTATCTTTTGAGCAAACGTAGATTCGCCAAATTCACACAAAGCTTTAAAGGCTGATACATCATTTAGCCACAACGCATAGTCCAATTCCCTACCAGCTTCATAGGATAAATTATCTAGATCAAAAGAACCGATAACACGTTTTGCGATTTCAACATGTAATTTTTTTTTGTAATCATCTATATTATCGAGGTAGTTAAGCATTTTGAATCTATACGGCACACGTCCATCTTCCTCAGATATTTTAGTAAAAAGATCATGGACATCAGGATCGTTAATAAGTGGTTTTAATTGCTGCCAAGCAACTTCTCTCAAATAACAGTAAGAGCCAAAAGGATAGTCATCAAAGCATGCGATATTCATTAAGACAGTTTTTGCTCTCTCTTTTAGATCTGGTTTGGAAACGAGCTTGCCAATTAAAGTAGTTTTTACCCTCACCTTTAACCTTGGTTCAGAAAGGGCGCTGCCAACATCAAAAATTGCCCGTTCGATTGAGGTACTAGGAGGGATGCTGCCCATGTCATCGCTACGAACATTCTCAAGCATAGTAAAGGACCTCTCTGATAATGTTGATTGCAATCTATATAGCGCATTCAATGATACAAGAATCTTATAGGGCTTCTCTAATGATCTTGATTGCATTGCGCATAATGATAATGGAAACAATAACGAGATTAATAATAGATTTTTCATCAAAAGATTTACTTTCGCTTGAAGGTGGTTAAAAATAGTGCAACTTCATTGCATCTAACCTACTTAATGCAAGCTATTATACTGCAAAATTACATTTATCGCACTATTCTCAATTAAATAGGTGCGAAAACAATTCGATAGAGCGTGCCAGCCTGCGTTAAAGCTACTGCTGGCACGTCAGTGTAGTTAATAGGATATACATAATTGCAATGTTATTGTGTGGTGCACAAATTGGTCTTGGCAATGGGGGACGCCGTACTCAAAAGAACAGCTGGATATAATTCCGCACTTTTTTCTTTTAAGGCTTTTTTTTGACGCAAAGAACTGAAATTCACATTTGAATCAAGAGTGTTTATGTATTTGCCATGTAACTCATTAAATTTTGATTCCGCTTCTTTGTCACCATAGACTTTTTTTACCCCATAAGGATCTTCTATCGATCTATATATTATCGTAGCTGATGTTGAGGATTGGTAAGTGAAACGCTGTTCTATTGAAGCTACAGTCAACCTAGGATTAATCGGATCAATCATAAACTTTTCCCATAAGGCTGATTCTCCTGTGATGTTATCTTCATAGCAAATGTCTATTAAAAGCTCTGGCTCACCAACAGGATTCTGCTCGTACGCACCATGCAATTGTGATAAACCGATAATTGCCAATGTAAAAAACAGAACTATCCGCCTTTGTAGATTCATGCGCCATTCCTTTTTTATATTTGTTAAAACTATAATCAATGGCAATCTACTATCGATCGGCATCTTCTGCAACTTGCACCCCGTTGTAAATACACAATTTTTTGTCTTCGATTGCGTTATTTGATATGGATGCAAAAAATCTTAAAATGTATGCATAGGCGCTATACATTGCTTGCTAGTCAACTGACCTATCTGCTGATTCTATTTTGGCCATAATGCTCTCAAGCTTTCGCATTCTAACCCCGACTACTTGATCATATGCACTCGAAACATGCAATATTTTTTTACCAAGCGCCTCCATCTCTTCTTTTGTTGTATCAATTTCTTTTTTGAATGAATTAATATACGTAATTATTTTGCGCATATTACTATTGTATCTAAAGTTGTCATAAGATTGCTTGATCATTCTCAAGGTGGCAGTAAAGCCAAATGGGCCACACATCACTATTTTTTTCTCCAAAGCATCTTTACATATATCAGGAAACTTATCACAGATATAACTAAAAATCATTTCGTTTGGTATAAAAAGAACCACAAAATCAAGCGTTTTTTCTTCCGGTTGTATATATTTGGTTACACTCCTTAACTTGCTTTTTATGTCAGCTCCAAATTCATGCTCATATTGTTTTTGCAGAGCTTGGTCATCCGTACCTCTTAGTCTTTGCAAGGCTTGAAATGGAAATTTAACATCTATATTGAGTCTAGCTTGGTCTGGTAACAACAACGTAATGTCTGGCCTGCTGTTATCCTCTTGCTGCCTTTGCAAAACATAGTTTTGACCATTAACAAAACCGGCCATTTTCATTAAATCTTCGGCTATTTCTTGACCAAATAACCCTCTGCCTTGATTGTTGGACAATATATCCTTTAACTTATTTGTTGCATCCTGTAATTCTTTAGTAGTTTTATGATGCTGGCCAGTCGCTTTGGAGTGCTCTGCGATGGTCGCGTTTAAGCGTTCAGAGGTTATATTACTTTTGCTGATTTCCAAGCGCATATCTTTGACAACATTAAAAATCTGCTCCTTATGCTCTTCTATGAGCTTTACACGCGTATCCACCGACTCTTTGAGCTGACTACTTGTAGCATTAAATAACTCCTTATGCTGATGATCGGTCAAGGAAATACTTTCTAAGATTTTATTTTTTATTAAATCTGGTACGTACTGACTAAGTTTTCTGCCGACAACATAACAAGCTGCAATAACCAATGCAATAAAGGCTATATTGATACAAATGAGAATGATTAAAGCGTGTGAAATGTTCATAATTCTTTTTAGTCCCACAATATAACCTAATAACACTGAAAAATTAGATATAATTGCATTTTTAATTGACAAATGTTTAATGCTAACGTAAACTTACTATGCTTAAGATAGTATAAAGTAACATAGAAAGATTCATATGCCAGCAAAAAGATCAAGATCTATTATTATCCTTTCACTTTTATTGGCCAGCACAAGCCTTTTTGGCTTCAAAGCTAAAAGGAATCTCGTCGAGATCGAATATGAAACATGCATAAAGCACATACCACTACAAGGAGATTGGCCGCATTGCATCAAAATAACAAATCGTTCAAAACACCGTATCACGGTGGGCCCATTGCTTATTGGAGCTAAACTGCTTCCCTACAAACAAGCAGCACAATTAATAAAATTATCAAGAAAAAGGAGCGGCTTTAGCGCTTACAGCACTAACCATTGGCGCAGCATGGCTATCTTTTTTGCTTTTTAAGGATGTGAATTCGCCAGATCATGTCTTTAATCCTGCGCCATCAATGCTCAATAACCCGAAAAAGTTATATATAAAAAGAACAACTTTTTCAAGTGCTCCACTTTGGGCAAAGATAAATTTAGCCAGTGCAAGCATTGCTGGAATTACGGCACTATCGCTGATATACAAATTGCTTACAGAACCGTACGGAAAACTTGAATCGTTATTAAAAAAAGAGACGTTTCATACAGAAATTACGATCGATCCCGGCCAGACAGTGGAAAAAATATTTTGGCTTAAAGACCCAACCGATCACATAACTATTAATTTTGATGAAATTCAAACAGAGCATTAATAACGGGTGCGAAAGCGGTCTTCATCATAGAGCAGCATCCTGATTGCTGTCCAACACAAGAGACTCGTCCGACACACCGCTATTATCATTATTATTCTGGCACACAGTATCATCTTTTTTTGCTCTGTATTTCTGATAGAGCTTGTATCCAATACATGACACCGCGGCTACTGCAACCACCCCAATAAACGCTTTTAGACCATACCCTATAATCTCGTGTTTTCTTTCCTGCGCAATCAGCTTGTCATAGCATTGCTTGTATTTTGGATCTTGTGCAATATCAGGCTGACATGTCTTTAATTGATCGTCTGTTACGTTCAGATCACATTCTGACTTGACAATGCCGTGCTGTTGTAGAACGTGCAGGAGAATTCTGCGGTCTTTTCTTTCAGCCTCTACATGCTTTTCGTATAAAACGTCCTTTTCTTCAAGAGCACAAGCTGGCATATATCCCCTCTCAAAAACATTACAATGACTTTGACCTGTTTTTTCAATAAAATAGACCTCGTGCCCACTGTTGGCCAAGGCATAATAAAGAGCATAGGAGCCTTCTATTGGCAAACAGCCATCCTCAACGCAATGGGCAATCACTATAGGAACGCTTTTTGAGATGTTAGCAGCGTTTTTTATTGGTTAGTCGCCGGACGGCGAGTAGAATGGAAAAATGAGCTTTGCGGCCCATGGAAACAGACAAGACGCACCTGGTAATGCAGCTAATGAGGCATTAAACGACTTAATATGTGCGTTTATGGCGCTATTTCCACTAATCAAGGGCGCTTCTAAAACTGCAATTTTTATCTTTTTACTTTGTCCCTTATCTTGAGCAAGCCAGTTTAGCACCGTACCTCCTCCCTGGGAATTGCCATGCAACAATATATCTTCTTGCTCTGATGCCCCTGAGAGCTCTTTTGACAACAAAGCCATGCACTGGCTCTGACCCAAATCTATTAAAGGAAAGGATGGAGACTCAACAACAGACATGTCGTCCCTAGTTGCCTTAAACAAACCCCTTACGTAAGGAGGGTCGCACACTGGACGACCGGCTATGCCTGGTACGGCATATATTTTTCGTGCTTTTTGCGTTATTTCTGTGGGTTCCATGCTACGTATAGGCATGACAAACAATGAGGTGAGCAAAAATCCGATTAGTACGCTATTACATAGATTTTTCATGCTGAATCTCCTTTATATTTGTTCTTGAGCCTTATATACACTATCTAGCATAGCACAGGCATTCAATTTGTCAAATTTAATTGGGTTTTGGGGCTTGTAAAAAACCAGGACCTCAACATACATTGAAGGCGGAACAACTCTGACGCTCAGGGCTGCAAAGTACATTAGAAAATGAAACATTTATGTGATATAGTTAAACACTTATTAGTTAATCAATTCTTAACCTAACGTATACCTAACACGACAAGGACAACATGACCTTTACTAAGGACACTATAGCCAGCATTAAAAGCGAGTCTTCCAAAAACCAATGGCCATTCCCAAAGTATTTTCAAACGCTCAAGAACGCAGGAGTACACGCTTACGATGTAGACATTGTCAACCTTTGTGTAACGTATTTTGGTGACAATGTAACAGTTGTTGAAGATCTAAAAGAGTCTTATCCCCAACTACCCACCTCGCTACCTATAGCCCCCGTCTATGATGAAAATAAAATAAAAACAACGTTGGCAAAAATTCAAGCAAGACAGGTTGACTATATAACTTTTTTAAAAGAGCTCGCACAAGCTGGGATAACAGACTACCGAACCGATATGGACCAAAGAGCGGTAAGCTATAATGGCTCTGGAAAATGCTATGTAGAAGAAATTCTCCAATCATAATCAACTCATAATTGTATATGCTTTAGCAAAAGATAGTCGATCATGATTTACACATTAGTAACAGATATTGCAAAAAAATTTCATGCCTGTAGTAACGCCTTACGAAGCGCCAAACAATCATCCTACATGAGAAACCAATTTCCGTTTCTTGGTATTACTACCCCACATCGACGCATTGTACTTGAGCCTATTTTCAAACAAACCGTTATGCTGGACCATGGTCAATTAAGCGCTCTCATTGAAACCCTATGGACAAAACCTGAACGAGAATTTCAATATGCAGCTATTGATGCTGCGTACTATTGGCGCCAATTACATACACCCGAGACCATTTCGTTGCTCGAACAGATGATTCGTACATTATCCTGGTGGGACACTGTAGATGATGTAGCTGTGCGACTCGTAGGACCATTATGGTTAAGGCATCATGCAATAAGCACGAATATCGATCGTTGGATAACAGATGATAACATGTGGATTAGGCGCTCTGCTATCATTTGCCAGATCCGATGGAAAGCCTCAACAGACATAAAGCGACTATTTTCCTATTGCGCAGCCAGCATGCATGAAAAGAATTTTTTTATGCGTAAAGCTATAGGGTGGGCCTTACGAGAATATTCAAAAATTAACCCACAAGAAGTAAAAAAGTTTATCGAAGCACATAGATCACTAATGAGTAGTTTATCCATACGTGAAGGCAGCAAATACATATAGTATGATTGGCTACACACTATGAGCATATTTGAAAAAAACATCCTTTCGATCTATGGACAGCAAGGCTCTGACTGGCTTTTAACTTTACCAAAACGCCTTGAGCATCTGGCCAATTTATGGCATGTAACCGATATCAAACCATTTGAGAATCTTACGTTTCACTACGTGGTAAGTGGCATGCGTGGCACCACGCCCGTTGTAATAAAAATGAGAGTCGAACATAAAAGTTTTGCACAGGAATCTACTGCCTTAAACATCTATGCTGGTAACGGAAGTGTATATTTGCTTGACGTTGATTTAGAACAAGGCGCACTACTTCTTGAACATGCCCTACCAGGGGTTCCTCTAAAAAAGGTGTGTAACGGCAATGAAGATCTTGCAATTGAACACTGCGTAACGATCATTGGGCGGTTACACCAAGCTTCGCGCTCACACGTACCAACAGCCGATGAGTACCGGTTTCCGTCGATTGCCAACCTGCTTGAAGTATTAGATAAAAATCTTAATCTTGATCCCAAGTATAGTAACAGTGCTCGCGCATTGGCATCTGAACTATTACAAACCTGTCAAAAAAGCATACTGCTACATGGAGACTTGCACCATGATAATATCTTGCAAAGTTCACGCGATGATTTTCTGGCAATCGACCCGCATGGTGTCATGGGCGAACCGGCATATGAAGTAGGCGCATTTATTCGTAATCCAATACCAGAAATACTTAGTATGCCGCAGCTCATCCCTCACAGGATCAAAAAGTTTGCAACTCTTATGCATATGGATGCACAACGAATTCAAAAATGGAGTTATGTTCAGGCAGTACTCGCTGCCGCTTGGGCCATTGAAGATAAAATTAATCCTGAAAAATGGTTATTAATTGCCGATATAATTAGAGCTTTGTAAAAAATCGTATAAGCTATCTATATTTTTAATGCTGCAGCACCAATATGCATAGTCCAATCTGTTTTACAACGCTAAAAAGGGATATATCATGAAGCACTTTAGTACAAAAGTAGCGTTGATAGCGCTATCGCTGTTCATACCTCTGAGCTGCACACGTGCTTGCCAGTTAGATGAACAAACCATTAATGAAATGGCTCTTCTGAAGCTTTTCACTAATGGAGTCAGCAAGGCTGATCAGGACCTACTCTGGGCAGTAGAAAATAATGATATAAACATGGTACATGAAAGTCTTACAAGTGATCTTGTGTCATGTGCATATAGCGCATTAGACATTGCAATCGCTAAGGGCTACCTGGATGCAACACTCTTACTTATCCAATATTGTGCCAACTGCCCTGACGTACTTAGATTCAGCCCGCGCACAGGAAGACCCGTTCAAATAGTCGAATCAACGTTGCTCACGAAAGACGTATCAGTCAATGAAGTGTATTCTTCTGGAAAAACACCGCTACATTACGCAGTCGCACGCTCTAAGGTTGGCGCAGTGAGGTTGCTTTTGGCAAATGGTGCAAATACAACGCTTAAAGATCGGAACAACTACACGCCTGCAATGATCGGTGCGCGGAGCCAAATAACAAAGAATGCGCGTATCACAAAGCTTGGAATGAGCTTAGCGCAAGCATCATCATGCGCACACACCTACATTGCATTATATTGCCATAAAAGCCTACCAATTGGATTAGTCAGGAATATCATCGACCAAAGCGCCGGTCCTGACGAGGTTCCTTTATTTAAACGCATTCATAACTGTCAGGCAGTGCAAGCAGTGGCTAAAAGGGTTCAGGAAGAATTGAGGACAACAGGTCCATAACGTTCGGCCATAGCGTAGGCCCTACTTATTTTCCTCAGTTGACTTTAAAAGTCACAACAGCTCTCTTGCAATATCCAACCATCCTTTTTAGCGAACAAATAGATCTTTTTGCCAAAAAATTAGATTTGTTTGTTTTCTAAGATATCTTTTTTGTAAAATACAAATACGCATCAATTGTGTCCCCTTTGAACGATAATTATATTTACATAGGTGGTATTTCAATGAACAAAAAGAATAAAAAACATATAATGTGGTGCTTGCTGATATTATCTTGTAGCTTTACGCTCGAGCAAGCTGACAGTGGTCAAAAAAACCCACTTGAGCCGGGTAACAGGCCTTGGACCATCTTAGGAATTTCTGAAGCTGATAAAACCTCCTATGCAGCCGCCGAAAAAGGTTATAAGAAAAAAATAGAGGAAATGGGCACTAATCCAAACCCTCAAACAAAAAAACAGCTCGACGATGCTCTAAAAACAATGTTCACAGTCACGCACCAATTGTTGCCCCCGGCACAAAAGGAATATTATAAGCAGTTTGAGCGGTACGACAAGGGGATCTCTTTATTAGAAGAAGGTAGTACCGCTTATGATATATTAGACCTGCCCGAAAATGCGCATGAGTCAGATGTCGAAAAGGCATACCAACAAAAAATGCACCAGGCTCACACAAATCAAGAAAAAGAACTTTTAGAATCGGCAAGATTAATACTAAGCGAGGCGCAAAATCCGCAGTATAATAAACTGCTTAACCAGATAAAAGAAAAAAAAGCAAACACAAGGGCAAGGGAAAAACAGTTCGAAAAAGAGATCATTTCGACAATCACCGATCCAGTAAAATATAATTACTACCAACTGCTTGATGTTCTTCCTGGTGATGGAGACGAAAAAATAAAAAGAGCCTATGAGGAGCTGTCAAACATCACAACTGATAGGCAGGCCCATCTAAAATTACAAAAAGCATACGATTCTCTTAAAACCTCAGCACATCGCCAAGCATATGACCTGAAATTGGCCAAAGGACAGGAGTTTATGAAGCTTCAAGATCGCACACTTGAACTAAGCAAAAAAATGGTTGCGTTAAATAAGGCATATGACGAGGCGTATAAGGACAAGTCGAAGTCTCAAGAGGAACTTTTGGCACTTTCCGCGCAATTAGAGCAAACAAAAAAAGACTATATGTCTGTGCGTAGCGCAATAGAGTCAGAAATTGCAAAGGAGGCAAAAACTTTACAGGAGCAACCTTATGCAAGTGAGATTATAGATTACATACAATCAGCCTCTGGAAGCTTGCCAAACAACCCGTTAACGTTAATGTCTCACTTGCAGCATTTAAACAAGCTAAAACAGTTTGCAACAAAGCAAGAGCTTGTCTTTATCGAGCAAGAGACAGCGCGTGCTTCAGATAAACTTATAGCCGTTTTATCTGGTGAGTCCGGCAATCAGCAGCTTTCACAAGAAGCGCAAGAGGCCATCATTGAAGATATTCGTGGACTATTTCCAGAAGAAGCAGAGCAAAGCATAGAGCAGCCAAAGGGTGCTGCCCCTAAAAGTAATCAGAGTTTCAATGAGGAACAACTCAAGGCCGACGCGCTTGCGCACATTCGGGCAAAATTTAAAGCACTGTCCAACGTGAAAGGCATCGAAACGATTGCAAAGGAACATAAAGAAAAAACTAAAGCTATGCTAGATGCGCAGGAAAAAATTAAAGAGGCTGCAAGATTGCGCGAAGCACAACGTATTCAATTGGCGCCTGAAATTGAACGTTTATTAAAAGCACACACTGATTACGAGTTACTTGGGGTAGAGCCCAATAAGGATACATCACAATTTACTAAAGAGTTACATAAAGAATGGAACCATATCAAAGAAAAACTATCTGCATATCAAACATTAATTGACGATCAAACCTCTTCCGATTTCAGAAAACTTTTTAATACGTTACGCGAAAGGTTTGATCGTGCGCATAATAGACTGTCCGACCCTAAAAATCGTTTTAAGTATGATGTAGAGCTTGCGCGCCAAGGAAAAATAAACGTAAAAGGCAGAACAGATATTCGTGATGCCGAATTAAGGCGCCTGGCCGATGAAATGGCTGATCAAATTAAAAATGCCGGAACAATAGACATCAATGCTATTAGTAACATCAATTTTAAAAATATTTTTTTAGGTAAAATTCTTTCGCTCATCCCGCAAAAAGATCTCTCGGTTTTCGATGCTATGGTAATAAAAACGCCAACGTTCACTCAAGCCCCTATACTGGAAAAAGGGGAAGATTATGGATTTGCCATCATTGGTTCCGTTATATATAACGAAATTGAAACTCAGATTAAATTGGTTTTAGTGCGGCAGGCAGATGGCTCTATGGGCATAAGCATTGCATTCGTACTACCAGAACACTGGAATTTTGCACGTAATTATCCAATGCTGGCTAAAATGGATGATATTTCCATGCTATCACCACAACTGATTTTTTCTAATTTTAATTACACAGATCCAACGCTTGGAACAGTTCGCCAAGGTCTTAATTTTATTTCTAACATCAATCTAACAGGCCCTTTTGAACGCTTCCAAAAGCTTTTAACCGATTGGAATACGTATGTAGCAATCAAAGGAGCAACAATCATCTTAGCGGGCGTTATTGCAAAGAATCCATTGGAATCATCATTTTCCTTCACATTGCCTATGCACATAGGCGTCGACTTTGAACATTTATACCGTCAAGGAAAGCTAAAAGCTCCTCCTACCGTTTTTAAAAGTATCATGACGGACACTATCAAGGTGATTATTGCGCCAAAGGATATTTTGGCACAGTTGCTATCAGGAACAGCCTCTCCTACCAAAGCAATTTCTCCTTTTGGAAATTTAGGAATAGCAGTTACATCCGGTATTATTTTGGATTTAGTCAGTCAACAAAGCCCGCTATCACTAGGCGCACTGGTTTCGATTGTTCCTATGCCATTTTCTTGCAGATTTGCAGGAGAGCTTAAGGGCCTGTGGGATGGTGCTTTGGGCAAATCTTGGCTTTCTTTGCAAGATACTGCTATCGAGATAGACCTTGACGCGGTAGCACAAGCTTCCATGGCGTTAGTTGGCATTCCAGCTCCTATAAGTGGTTTTGGGCTTCAAGGAACCTTTGGTTTTGGAGAAAAGAACAGTAGAGTTAACGTAGCTATAGCTGGAAAAATTGCCTTCAAAGCCCCCAGCTTAAATGAGCCGCTGCCTGTACCGGATCTTATTTTAAAAGGAGCCATTAATCGCATTAATATGATAAGTTTTATACAGCTCTTTTCCAAAATGATCGGAAAAGAAGTTTCTGCCGCTCATCTACCCGCCATTGAGATGAACAATGTTGAACTTTCAGTTGCGCCAACAGGTGGCTCAATCGGTTCAACTGTGTATCCTGCAGGAGTTGTTGCCAAGGGAGAGTTTAAAATTGGACTTCTTGGAGGTGGTTTAGATATCAGCATTAACAATATGTTAAAGTCCTATCATGCATCTGGATGGATGACCGGTTTTAAATCTCATTTCTTCAGCCTCACTGGCAAGACTTCAGATAATCCAGCAATTTCTATGTCTGCATCTTTTTATTCTTTGACAGCTCAAGCTTTTGTTGATGGTCAAATAAGCATTCCATTGTTGGGTATTAGCCACGGGGTAACGTTTAATTTAGATAATAGAGGATTATTTGCACAATTGGATTTTGATTCTTTTTACAACACCAATGCGCAATCAATTGAAATTACTATCCCATTTTCACATTTTGAAGATTTGTTACTTCGCTATCAAATCAAGTCTTCAACAATTCAATCCATTAAACTAGCAGCGCAAAATAAGCTGGAATTGTGGCGCGAATCTATTACTGGTGGCATGCAACAAAAACGAAAAGAGTTAGAACAGGAAATTATAGAAAAAGAAAAGGCTATTGCACAAATAGCCCAAGAAAAAATAAAAGCGCAAGAAGCATGTAAACAAAAAATCGCAGGATTTTTTTCTTCTAAAGTAGCCACCAAAGAGTATTGGAGTGATACACCATGCGCAGATGCTACTGTACAAAATCTTTCCTCCTTGCTTTTGCAAACTCAATCATCCGTTAAAAGCCTTAGGTCAGCACTTTCAAAAACTTTTGAAATCATTCCCGATACACTTTTAAAAAGCCTGTCTTCTATAGTTGACTTTGCAACCATATTTGAAATCACCAAAATAAGTGGCCATATTACAGGAAAAGACCTGAAAGAGCTTAAGGCCCCAGCGGTCACTGTTGAGCTTAGCGTTAATCTATTTGGAAAAAAGAATATTAAAACACTTAACAATGTTCAATTTGATTTTAAAAACCCTACACAAAGTGCCAAATCAATCGTAGACGCGCTTGTTGAGTTTTTAAAGTGATGTGCATTATTTTTAAGCGGGTTACTATTCACCTCTTTTAAACCAGCCTTTTATAGTGTCAGCGTTTTTGTATACCAAACATCCTATGCCAATTGCTGCAATTGCTACCACCACAGAGGCGACGGAGGCTTTTTGAATGAGATCATGGCGTTGTTTGGCTTGAGCTTGCGCGTATTCCGTTGGCAACAAGCGATTTAGTGTTTGCTTGCTGATAGGGTCAACAAGATGAGAGTCCACGCGTTGGGCCTCATAAGTAAAGCCATTATGACACGCTGCAAGATCATACGCAAATAAACCATCGTTATTTTTTATATCTTTATTTGCCCCATGATCAAGAAGAGTATTAAGAGCAGTATTCCTTGTTTCTCTTGCTGCCGAATGCAAAGCCGTATATCTTCCAGAATCATCAGGAGTAACACTGTCAAGTAGTTCTGGCTGGTACTTTAAAAAGAGCTCTATAACTTCTTTCTGAAGACCAAACATATGATCACTAGCTTCTTTGCGTTCATCCTCATTACTAACA
>JABDES010000004.1 GCA_013286935.1 Candidatus Babelota bacterium | reverse complement strand
ATTATTGCTGCCACCGCACTAACAGCACTTGCCGCCACTGTATACTTTGGACCAAGCATATTTGCAAACATCGTTTGCAAAATTGAATACATAAAAACTAATTAAAACATCATGACGTATAACTTGGCTTCATTCAACAACCACCACTTGCTTTACGAGTTCCGGCAGTTTTTCCTTAAGCATCTTTTCTATAACTAATTTTTGTGTAAATTCAGAAGCTGGACACCCAAGACAAGCTCCTAACATTTTCAGATAAACTATGCGATTTTCAACTTTGACCAACTCTATACTGCCTCCATGCAAAGCAATAGCTGGTATAAGGCTATCAATCACCTGTTGAATCTTTTCCATGTCATTAATCATTCTAATAGCAGCTCATAGCGTAACATGTAACTCATTGAAGATACCACTCCTACATCTGTATGTAGGTAAATAATGTTTCGCCATAAAAATCTTATCTAGACTACCCATTCAAGACGAGCAATAATCGCAGTGTCACTTGTACGGCGTCCCATAGGAATGGTACGCGTATATCCCCCAGGACGATCAACGTAACGTGGCGCTATTTCAGTAAATAGCTTTTTCAACGCTTCTGCTTTGTAGGGTAAAATAGCTAGTGCAGCCCTACGAGCATTAAATTCGTTGCCTTTACGCGCAATAGTAACCAATTTTTCTGCAAATCGTTGTACTTCTTTAACGCGCGCTTTAGTCGTCACCAAACACCCATATGTAATTAAGTGAATAGTTTGATTTCGTAGCAGCGCCATTCGATGCGATGATCGCAGATTCAGTTTCTGTTTTCCATGTTGATGTGTCATAAAAATTAATCCTTGGAAAGATGGCATCTATTCTGATATTTTACGTTACCATCACCGTGCCAGGCTCTCAATATTATGTGTAAATAAGTGTATTAAGCATTTTCTTTTACAGCTAGTAGGCTTTTAACCATGTCTTCGCTAATATTCATACCAAACGAAAGACCTGCCGCCTTCATACTGTCAGTAACTTCATCTAGCGTCTTTTTACCAAAATTACGAATCTTTAGAATATCATCTGATGATAAGTTGACTAAATCAATGATACGCTTAATCTCTGCATTCAATAAACAATTACGAGCACGTACAGAAAGTTCCAACTCATCAATAGACTTCATAAGCAACTCAGGAGAAATACCGTTGATCAGTTTCTTATCCTCTACCACTACCTTCTCAACAGATTCTTCCGGTTGCACTTGTTTTAACTCATTAAACTTAATTTCCGTAGCAGATAAAAAGTGCTCATATTGAGATCTAATCACAGAAACAGCATAGTTAAAAACATCAACCGGATTTTCTGAACCATCTGTAGTTATCTGTATGATAAGTTTGTCGTAATCAATATGTTGACCAACACGTGTTTTTTCAACATCAAAAGTTACTCTACGCACAGGAGAAAACATAGAATCTATATAAATACGATCATCTTCCTGATATGGCTTATCAGATGGCCATTGCGCTGCAACGTACCCACGCCCAGTTTCTACAAAAAACTCTATATCAAGCTCACCATCTGGAGCAATATGCGCTATAACATGATCTTTGTTAACAAGCTCTAAATGCTCATCTGCTATGATATCTGCCACAGTAACGGCAGTTTCATTTTTAGCATGTACACGCATATAACCGGGCTGGCCAGTGGTATTGCGTAACACAATCTCTTTAATGTTGAGAACAATTTGCATTGTATCTTCAACAACACCGGGCACCGATGAGAATTCATTATTTACCCCCTTGATTTTAACCCAAGTAGGAGCAGCGCCTTCAACGGCACCGAGCATAATTCTTCTCAACGCATTTCCCAATGTCATGCCAAATCCTGGCTCCAACGGTTGCGCTATAAGTTCACCAAAATATTGTGTAAGCGTACCTTTTTCCCATATTACTTTTGGGATGGTTAACGGCCTATATTCTTTTTTATTCATTTAACCTCTACAATGCGGCTTGCTACGTGACGTTTACAGATAAAAGTATTATTTAGAATACAACTCAACAATTAAGTATTCCTCTATCGGAGCTTGTATATCGGTGCGTACTGGATTTCTTAACATTTTACCAATACGCTCTTTTCTATCCAATTCAAGCCATTCGGGAACCTTAATACCAGTTTTCATTCGCTTCTCTATCACCGTCTCAATAAAAGCATTGCTTTTACTAATCCCGCTACCAAGCGATATTTGATCATTAACAGAAACTAAATATGAAGGAGAACTAACTTTAGAGCCATTAATACAAACATGACCATGAACAACAATCTGTCGAGCTTGACCTCGAGATGATGCCATTTTTAGTCTATATAACGTATTATCAAGGCGTCGCTCTAGCAAACTCAACAAATTTTCTCCTGGCGATCCAGCCGTACGTACAGCCAAGCCAAAGAATCGTCTAAATTGTCGTTCGCGTAAGCCATACATCTCTTTGACCTTTTGCTTTTCGCTTAGTTGTCTTCCATATTCAGACAACTTACGAGACGGACGCTTTGATTTTTGTTCAGTGGAACCTGGAACCGATCTTTTTTCCATAACAACCTTATTTACCTATATACAACATAATTAGAATAACCATGTATCAAATAAACCATACTTTTTATTAGACACGACGTTTTTTAGGAGGGCGTGGGCCATTATGCGGAAGAGGCGTCACATCTCTGAGCGCTGTAATACCAAACCCGCTCGCCTGAGCCGCCTGACTAAATGCCTTTACCACAGAGTCCCTACCGTTTCCTGGACCCTTAAGATTGATATCCATAGTCTTTACCCCAAATGGCATCATATCTTTTACCAATGCTGCTGCTACCTGTGAGGCTGCAAACGGAGTACCTTTGCGAGCTCCTGTAAACCCTAGCGCTCCAGCACTTTTGCGCAATAGCACATCACCTTCGGATGTTGTGATTGAAACAATAGTATTATTAAAAGTCGATTGAACATGTACCGTTACAGATTCAACTTGGCGCTTTATTTTTTTCGATCGTTTTTTGTTGATAGTCATTCTATCCTTTGAAAAATATTCTTACGATATGCGCATCTTTGGCAATGCACATATATATTATTTTTTAGTTATTTTACGCTTTAGTGCTACCGGTTGCTTTCTTGGACCTTTTCGGGTACGCGCATTTGTTTTGGTGCGCTGCCCTCTAACCGGCAATCCGCGCTTATGGCGAAGACCACGATAAGAACCGATCTCCTGCAATCGCTTAATATTCATGGTAATTTCTTTACGCAACTCACCTTCAACGCGATGCTCAGAGGATATCTCTTTTTGAATCAGCGCAATCTCATGATCAGTTAAATCCCTTACACGTTTATTAGGGTCTATTTTAACATGATCTAAAATATTTCGCGCACTCGCCAAGCCTATCCCAAAAAGATACGTCAATCCGTACTCTACTCGCTTGTTGGACGGTAAGCTTACACCTTCTATCCTAGCCATCTGATACCTTTATCCTTGTCGCTGTTTATGCTTTGGTTTTTTTTCGCAAATAACCCGTACTATACGCTTGCGCCTGATAATACGACAATCGTTGCACATTACCTTAACCGATGTTCTTACTTTCACAGTATCTTATCCTTATAGGGCTAATACGAAAAAAATTTGCTTGTTGATATACGAACAAATTCTCTCATTAATAAAATCTTACAACACAAATCTTTTTACCTAATCGGCTTTCACTATACATACTATCATTATTTTTTTATTTCCGCCTTAGGCTCTCTATTTTGATCATTATGACGTAGAACAATCCGTCCACGCGTTAAATCATAAGGAGAAAATTCCAATTTAACTCTATCTCCCGGCAACAGCCTAATGCTATGAGTTCTCATTTTGCCAGATACATAGCCCAAGACTAGATGGCCACCTTCAACCTCAACACGACACATTGCATTCGGGAGCGTTTCCTTTACAACACCATCAAGAGTAATCGGCTCTTCTTTAATTTTGTGATTTACGTTCGATTTTTTTTTGTACATATCGATGCTCTAGCCTATTGTAATCGTGTTAAAATTCTTGGTAAATCATCTGTCACTAAAATAGTATCTTCAACATGCGCCGACAAAGAAGCATCCTTTGTCTTTACAGTCCAACCATCAGGGTCGACATAAACGTCGCACAGCCCCATTGTCAACATCGGCTCAAGCGCAAACGTCATTCCAGAGCGCAATTTTGGCCCATAACCAGCACGACCGTAATTTAAGATTTCCGGATCTTCATGCATTTTTTTTCCAATACCATGTCCAGCAAAATCTTTGACAACCCCATAACCATGCTTTTCAATCTTTTTCTGTATCGCTGCTGAAATATTGGAAAGAAACGCACCAGAGACTGCTTGTTCTATTCCATCGTCCAAAGATTGCTGGGCTACTGACAAAAATTCATCAACAGGCACTGAGACCGAACTCATACAAAATGAACGCGCCATGTCCGCACAATAACCATTCCAAGAAGCACATACATCAACTTTAACAAGATCCACCGACTTTATCATTTTTTTTTCTGATGGAACCCCATGCACTAATTCATCATTAATAGAAATACAACTAGAATGCTTGTAGCCACGATACCCTTTTGTTTTTGACTCAAGCCCCAAAGCCGTCAGTTGAGCGTCAATCCATCCATCGAGTTGCAACGTGGTTTTTCCTGGTGTCACTTGATCAACCAAATCTTTAAATAAATTTGCCAATCGCTTCCCAGCTTCCTCCATCTTAGCAATAGCTAGATTATTTTTTATTGTAATCATCATCAGTTAATACCATTCGTCATACAGACAGAGTTTTTAACTCCAAATGCATCTACAAATCTATTAAAAATAACGGATAGCTCTCGTTCAACATCTATCTCTATTATTGATTGTCCAATTTGAGAATAATAGCCTATAAGGCCGTTTTCGTGCTGATGATATACATGTAACCGCTCCCTAATGGAACCTAAACTATCATCTTGCCGCTTTATTAAACCACCAGCACACTTATCACACGTAATTCCATCTTTTGACTGTAATTCAACGTTTGCCGAAGAATAAACCATTTGACAATCCGATCGTTCACACACATAACGTGTTAACATGCGCGTTAAAACGTGATCGTCCGAAGCTTTTAGCCTCACTACATTTAACTTAAACCTATCTTGGTTCATCTGAAAAAACTGATTCAGCATCTCTGCCTGAGTGATTGTGCGAGGAAAGCCATCCAGAATGATCGGCTTGACCAACTGATTAAGATTAAGCCAATCAAACACCATATCTGAGACCAACCCCTCAGCAGCCAAATTACCTGACGCAATTGCATGCGCTATCTGTAATCCTATTTTCGTGCCTTCGGCAATATGCTTTCTACACAAATTACCGGCTGCAACCTGTTGCCATCCAAAATTTGAAACACAAAACTGAGACAAGGTCCCTTTGCCTGCGCCAGGAGGCCCTAAGAGAACAAAAATATCTATCGCAGCAAACATCTCTAGCTTGCCCCTCTTGCCTTGAATCGTCCAACAGATAAAAATCCTTTATATCTATTTTCCAAAAGATATGCCTCCATCTGAGCAGCCAGTTCTAAGGATACACCGACTATGATAAGGATGCCCGTTCCACTCAAAATGCTTAATCTAGGCAACAATAAAATACTAGTAAAAAAATTGGGTAACAAAACTAGGATTCCCAAATATATCGCTCCTACAAGTCCAATTCGTGTAAGAAGGTAATTAAAAAACTCTGCTGTTTTTTTTCCTGGACGAATGCCTGGAATAAATCCACCACTCTTACGCATATTTTCTGCCAACTCTTCGGGCTTAAACTGAAACGTAAGATATAGAAAAGAAAAACCTATGATCAGAACAAAATCTAAAACATTATACAGCGCAGCAGGAGGTTGCAAAGCCTCTGAAATATATTTAAACAAAATCCAACGCGTCGCGAAAAAAGAAGAAATAAACATTGGAATGTTAATTACCGCATTAGAATATATAACCGGCATAATGCCAGCATTGTTAATTCGAAACGGAATAAATGCTCCTTGTCCACCAAATACTCGGTTTCCAACCACCCGTCTCGTATATTGTACCGGAATCCTACGCTCACCCTTTTCCATAAAAACAATGCTAGAGGTTATTAAAAGCACAATAGCAACCAAAATAAGGACTGTCGCTAGACCAAAATAACCAGCCTTTATAGACACTACCGTAGTAAAAATGTCATTTGGAAAGCGTGAAACAATACCCGCAAAAATCAACATTGAGCTTCCATTACCAAGCCCGTGAAGCGATATCTGCTCTCCAAGCCACATGGTAAACATAGCTCCTACTGTAACAAGGAAAATAAATGTAAGCCTAAATGTCCACCCTGGAAATAGGGCTAATTCATACCGTTCCACAAAGATCGAATAGCCTATGCTGTGCATAAAGGCAATGCCCAAAGCCAAATACCGAGTATATTGATTGATAATTTTACGGCCATACTCGCCCTCCTTTGCCAATTCCTCAAGCATAGGCAACGAAAGCGTAAGCATTTGCATGGCAATAGAGGCCATTATATACGGCTGAATACCTAAAGCAAACAGAGTACACTTAGCAAGGCTACCTCCAGAAAACATATCTATATATGAAAATATACCGGAAGCGATGCTTGCCTTATTAGCCATGAATTTAACAAAGCCTTCGACATCAACACCCACAATTGGAATAATATTACCAATGCGATAAACCACTAAAACGCCAAGCGTAAAAAACAGTTTACGTCGCAATTCTACAATCGAAAAAATATTAAGAAAATTTCGAAACGCAATCACTACTTTGTCTCTCCAAGTAATCTAACTTCACCACCAGCCGTCTCTATCGCATGACGCGCAGACTTGCTGAACAAGTCTGCTTCAACAATAATCTTTTTTGAAAGATCGCCACGACCAAGTATCTTCAATAAAAAGAAATGCGTCCCTTTGGCAGGCTTTATTAATCGCCTGCTCATGAGAAGCTCCTTTGTGATAAGCTCATTGTCTGAAAACAACTCATGAAGCTTATCAATATTAATAATTTCTGTGGGAATCTGAAATTGCGTATTGTTAAATCCACGCTTAGGCAAACGTCGATACAAAGGCATTTGTCCACCCTCAAATCCAGGATCTATCTTTGGGCCAGAACGAGCTCTTTGACCCTTATGCCCCTTACCCGAAGTGCCACCTCGCGCGCCACCTCTACCAACACGCTTGCGTTTTTTAACCAAAGAAACCAGCGTATTAAGTTGTAACATCGGACCCCCTAATGATTTCTTGAACTGTTTTGCCGCGAAGCCTTGCGATATCAACAACGGTTCGCATTTGAGCTAACGCATTCAGCGTAGCCTTGGCCACATTAATACCGTTAGAAGATCCATGCGCTTTAGTCAAAACATCGACTACGCCAGCTGCCTTAAGCACTGCACGAACAGCTCCACCGGCTATACGCCCTGTACCTTTAGAAGCAGGACGCACAGTAACCTGACTTGCTCCGTGACTACCCTTCACTTCATAAGGAACTGTTGTGCCACGTAATGCTATGGTTGCAAGATTCCTACGAGCACTTTTGGTTGCTTTTGTTACCGCCAATGATGCCTCATGACTGCTTCCACGGGCAATACCAACCCTACCTTGTTGATCACCAGAAACAACTTGCGCGGAGAAGGAAAATCGTTTTCCACCCTTAGTTACCTTAGTAACTCGCCGAACACTTATTACGCAATCAATAAATGAATTTTCTTTATTTTCCACTATATCCTCACACAGCAATCAAACATGTTATATTTTCAGCATATTTAAATTATAATTCCATTTTCACGCAACCCCTCAACAAGCTCCCTCACACGACCATGGTACAAAAAAGAACCTCTATCAAAAACAAGATTCTGTATCCCTAGCTTTTTGATTCTATTTGCAAGCTCTGCTCCAACTGCTTTAGCTACCGCCTTTTTATCCCCAGACACTGAAGGCATTGAAACAGATGAGCTACTCGCAACTGTTTTATGTTCTACATCGTCTATAACTTGTGCATATATATGACGCAAGCTTCTAAAGACAGATACGCGCGCCCTGATAACGGTAGAAGCAAGTCCAAACCGTGTTCTTTTTGCTCTACGTGTCGCTTTAATTGTTTTCTTTTTTGATTCACTCATAAGCCATCTCTGCGCTAAAGTTGTACTATATTATCGCTAAATATTATTAAGATTTTGTTTTGCCGGGCTTGCGAAACAAAGTCTCAGAAGCCAATTTTATTCCAGTTCCTTTGTATGGCTCTGGTGGTCGCAGCGCCCGTATCTTACCTGCTGCTTGTCCTAGGATAACATTATCAGATGATTTTAAAACTAATCGCTGCCCAGTCTTTCCGTCAACCTCAGCGGCAATGCCCGCAGGCAATTCAAAATCTATTTTATGACTTTTCCCAAGTGAAAAAATAAGCTTTTGAGGAGAGGTCACAACAGCCTTATACCCAAGCCCATTGATTTGCAAAACTATTTCAAAACCCTGCTTGGCACCAAAAATCTTATTTTTTAATAATGCATGACTCAGTCCCCAAACTCGATTCATATCTCTTCGCTCTCTTACAGAAAGCACTACTGATCGAGAAGGAGCTAAACGCAACATGTTACCTTCTACTTCTACCTCAAGAATATCTGGCAAAATATAAACACCGGCATCTTTCTTGCCTTTGTAAGATATTTCGTTATTTTTAATATCAACCTGAACGCCTTGAAAATCTATAGGCCTTCTGCCAATTTTTGACATGTTAAAACCTTTTTGTTGCTACCAAACCGTACAAATAACTTCACCGCCAACACCAAGACGTTTCGCTTGCTTATTGGTCATAACACCACGATTGGTAGTAAGGATAGAAATTCCAAGGCCACCACTAACTGGTTTAATAGTCCCCTTGCGCGCATATTCACGCCTTCCAAGCTTGCTCACACGTTGAATTTTGTGTATCGGAGATTCCCCATCTACATATTTAAAATACAACTTTAAACAATCATGCCTAACGTCAGACCCATTTGCAGAAACCACTTCAAAGTCGCGAATAAATCCTTCGCTCTTTAATATTTCAGAAAGCGCCAATCGCATTTTTGAAAAAGGGGTAATAAGATCAAACTTACTAACCATAACTGCATTTCTTATAATTGTTAAAAAATCACCTATAGTGTCTACTGACATCTTTTAGCCTCGTTGTGGAAAATGTACAAAGATTACCAACTTGTTTTTTTGACACCGGGAAGAAATCCTTGGAGCGCAAATTTACGAAAACAAATGCGACAGAGCCCAAAATAACTCATAAAAGCTCTGGCCCTACCACATACATTGCATCTATTATAAGCTCGCACTCCAAACTTTGGCGTCTTATTTGCTTTTTCTATAAGAGATTTTCTTGCCATCAATTATACCTTAATTAAAATTTATACTTTGCGAAACGGAAGGCCAAAGGCCTTAAGCAACGCTATACCTTCAGAATCTTTTTTGGTTGACATATGCACTGAAACGTTAAGACCGTGCAACTTTTCATCAACTCCAAATGCTACCTCTGGAAAGATAGACCAATCCTTAATCCCTATATTATAACCACCCCTACCATCAAGAGTCGTGGGCAACCCTTGAAAATCTCGCACTTTAGGAAGCGCTAAGTTGATGAAACGATCAAAAAACTCATACATGCGATGCCCTCTGAGCGTTACCTTTGCGCCTATCGCCATTCCCTCGCGCAACTTAAAACTAGCAATTGATTTGCGTGCAAAAGTTTTAATCGCAGCTTGAGCAGCTATTTTTGTCAAAACATTGACCACTCCAGAAAGCATTTTGGAATCACCAACCGCTTCTTTCACGCCAACATTTAGCACAATCTTAACGAGCTTAGGAACCTGCATTATATTTTTTAAGCCCAGCTCCGCGCGTAATTTGTCCTTAATGATCGAAATATATTCATGCTCAAAGCGAGATTTTTCAGAAGGTGTTACATTATTTTTCATTATTCAAAACCCCCTTCACAACGCACACAAATACGCATAGCATGTTCCTCTGTTCGCCTTGTCCTTACCCTGCTCGGCTTTTTGCACGATCGACACACTGGCAATACTTTACACATATGAATAGCTCCTTCCTCTCGTCGTATAGAAGAAACCTCACCTGATTTTTTTGCCTTTTTATGCTTAACCTGAATAGCAACTCCCCTGACAATAACTTTTTCCTCTTGAGGAAAAATATCAAGGACAGCCCCTTGTTTGCCCTTGTCTTTACCAGACAGGACAACAACTATATCATTTTTTTTAATGCGAGCTAACATTGAAACATCCTTAAACTATTTCCGGGGCCAGAGACACTATTTTGTTTAACAACTTACGCACATCACTTTCCGGCATACCGGCATATCTACTGATTCTTTTTTTATCCACCGTAGATCGCCCCCCTTTTGCATCTTTGCTAAAGGCCTTTTCTACCTGCTCATTACTCAGCACTTTAAGCTCGCGCGCTATAGGACCAAAAACACATGTTCCCACAGGATCACTATCTTTAATAATGATTGCTGCGTTATCACCAAAGCGAACATAGCTTCCGTCTTCGCGCCTAAACTCTTTACGCACGCGAACAATAACAGCAGTAACAATCTCACCTTTTTTAACTATGCCACCAGGTATAGCCTTTTTGACACTACATCGAACAAGGTCGCCCAAATAGGCATACCGCTTACGAGTACTACCTATAATCCCAATGCACTGCAAATCCTTTGCTCCTGAATTGTCAGCGACTTTTAAATAAGATTCTTTTTGAATCACAATAGGATCTCCATATCTAGCTAGTTTGTTCGTTTACAACTCGCGCAAGGTACATATGCTTAGTTTTCGAAACGGGACGACCCTCATAAACTTCAACAAAATCCCCAACCTTGGCCGCATTATGCTCATCATGCACTTTATACGTTTTGGTTTTACGCAAAACTTTATGTAATAGTTGATGCTTAAATGTTCTCTCAACAGCAACAACTACCGTCTTGTCCATCTTATCAGAAACAACGCGTCCCGAAATAATTTTCTTTTTTTGATCTATATCTTTCATCCATAATCCTGTACAAAATAATAATATATGCAGCTTAACGATTCATAAAAGTCAACACTCGAGCAACAGATCGTCTTAAGCGCTTAAATTGAGAAATATCTTTTGCGCGAGACATTTTTTTACTCAAACGAAGCATAAATAAAGACCTTCGTAACTCATCAAGCTTCAAACCTAACTGCTCTGGCGAACTCGCATTCAACTCTTTTTTTAAATCTTTTACTTTCATAATCGCTACCGAATCGTTGCATTAGATGGCTCAACAACCTGCGAAGAGCTCTGCGTTAATCTAAAATTTTCAAACCCCTTTTGCACAAACTTGGCTCTGATTGGTAATTTACAACTAGCGTCCTTTAATAGACGACGAGCAACCTGTTCTTCCAAGCCAGACACCTCACAAATAATTCTACCACGCTTAACAACAGCCGCCCAATACTCCACATTGCCTTTGCCCTTACCCATACGCGTTTCAGCCGGCTTTTTGGTGATAGGCTTGTCTGGAAACACCCTCAAAACAAAGGAGCCTACCTTTTTCAAACTACGCGACAACAAAACTCTGACGGCTTCAATTTGTTGCGATGTCATCCAACAAGGCTCAACTGCCTGTAGGCCATAATTACCAAAAATAAGTGTTCTTGCCCCCTTAGACAATCCCCCCATACGACCCTTCTGGACTTTTCTATATTTGGTTTTTTTTGGCATCAGCATGGTAATTTTTCTTTCGATATCGTTAGATTAAACACGTTGATAATCACCTTTACACAACCACACTTTAACCCCCGTGACGCCATACGTTGTTTTTGCTTCCGCAAAGCCATAATCGACGTCGGAGCGCAAAGTTTGTAAACGGTAAGACCCTAATCGAGCCCATTCTGATCGCGCAATTTCAGCACCATTCAACCTACCAGAACAGCATATCTTAATTCCTTCAGCCCCACTCTTCATGGAAGAAAGAGCAGCTCGACCCATTAACTTTTTATAACTTTCACGCCTAAGAAGCTGAGCTGCTATTCTTTTTGCAATCAAAAGAGCATCTAATTCAGGCTTTTTAACTTCTTGCACCGAAATTTCAATGCTTGTACGACCAGTCATAGAAGATAGATGAGTCCTCAACCCTTCTATCTCCTGACCACGCTTGCCAATGATAGATCCTGGACGAGCAGAGTGTAAAATAACCCGTAAACTACCACTTGTTTTTTCAATCTCAATGCGTGAGTTTTCGGCATTTTCCAACTGTGAATCCAAATACTTGCGCACATTCAAATCTTCCAACACAAAGCCGGCATATTGCTTTTTTGTTCCAAACCATCGGGCATCCCATCCCCTATAAATACCAAGCCTAAATCCTATTGGATTAACTTTACGTCCCACAGCTATACCTTTTTGTTTTCATATATGTACGGCTCTAAAATAATTTCCATATGACTTGAACGTTTTTTCTGAATATTTGCCCTGCCCATGGCGCCAGTCTTAAAATAACGCCGCATCGGACCCTGATCGACGATTATTCGCTTTACCCTCAGTTCATTCGCAGACAGATTGGTTTTTTGCAACGCATTAGCTACTGCAGAGCGGAGAAGCTTCTCCATAGGCAAAGCCCGCTTGAGCGCGCTAGTAGAAAGAAGATTGAGAGCTACGTCAGCCCTTTTACCGCGCACAAAACTGTCAGCAAGGACTCTCATTTTAAATTGAGACCTAGACACAAACAGAGACGTTGCCATAATCTCATTTTCGTTTTTTTTCTTAGACATCGTACCCCGTAAATTTTGCATCAAACAAACATGTTTTTAGAATAACTGAAAATTGCTTTATTCTCAATTAATTAACTTTTACTCGCTACGCCAGACTGACGCTGACCACTATGCAACCTAAACGTCCTCGTAGGTGAAAATTCACCAAGATAATGGCCAACCATGTTTTCTGTAATAAAGACTGGTACAAATTTCTTTCCATTATGTACTGCAAAAGTAAGTCCTACAAATTCGGGCAAAATCATACTCCTGCGTGACCATGTCTTTATTACTTCACGCCTTCCGCTCTCTTTAACCTTCTTTATTTTTTCAATCAACGGGGAGTCAACAAACGCTCCCTTTTTAGCAGACCGAGCCATAAATACACCTTTCTAACCGTATACATCTTATCGAGAATCGATTATGGTTTTCTTCGTTTTAAAATTAATGCATTTTTACGTTTTCTTGTCTTGGTACCCTTACATCCCTTACCCCAAGGCGTCGAAGGATGTGAGCCGGACTTGGACCTACCCTCACCACCACCATGAGGATGATCAACTGGATTCATGGCCATTCCGCGAACGCTAGGCCTAAAGCCAAGATGTCGTATGCGACCGGCCTTTCCCCAAGATATGTTTTTATAATCTGAATTTCCCAGCATACCCACTGTTGCCCAGCAATCCAAAGAGACCATACGTATTTCTCCTGACGGCATTTTCAATGTAGCAAACTCATCCGCCTTGGCTAAAATTTGTGTCGACGTTCCTGCGCTACGCGCCAACTTGCCACCTGAACCAGGACGTATTTCAATATTATGGACGACAAAACCGGAGGGAACGTTTCTTAACGGCAAACAATTACCAACCTTTGCTTCTGCGTTTTTGCTAGACAACACCTTTGATCCAACTTTTAATGTATCAGGCATTAACATATAGCTTTTTGCTCCATTAGCATAAAAAACTAACCCAATACGCACATTCCTATTTGGATCGTACTCTATTGACTTAATAGTGCCAAGCACATCACGTTCTGATCGCATAAAATCAATCAAACGATATTTTTTTTGTGCACCACCACCACGATGACGAACTGTAATTCGTCCATATGCATTTCTTCCACCACTTCTTTTTAACCCTTTGACTAAAGCTCGCTCCGGCTTTTTCTTGGTTAAATCTTTAGAAGTTAAAAACGACTGAAATCGTAATGAAGAAATAGAAGGCCTTCGTTTTACTATCGACATAGAACATCCCCAATCAACGATGCATAAAAAATGATCATACTTATTCTCCGACCTCTGCCAATGAAATCTGCGTAGTATCAAACAGGTCTAGATCATACCCCTCAGCCAAAGACACATATGCAATCTTCATTTTTTGCATCGTACCGGTGGATGTATTACGCCTGCGTCCCACACCTTTTGATTTTTTACTTTTAGAAATGAGCGTACCAACGCTTTTTACTTTTACATTAAAAAGCCTTTGAACCGCTAATTTAATATCAGACTTGGTCGCATGTAAATGCACCTCTAAAACAAGTTTTTTTTGTTTTTTATTTACAATTTGAGCTTTGTCTGAAATGCGAGGACCTCTAATAACCTCATAAATATTTAACTCCATTTTGCCACCATCTCTTTAAAGGATTCCAAATCTCTTTCTAAAATTAACCAGGAGGCAGCATTCGCCAAATGATACACATTCGGTTCATCAAAACTCATGATATGCACATTGGGAATGTTGGCAAAAGAGGCCGCAGTCATCACATCCGATACCGGCAAGAAAAGCAACACCTTTTTTTGCGTTAACCCAGCATCTCTTAACGCCGAATAGGCCATACTAGTTTTTGGTCTATCTAATTGCAACAGCCAATCAAGCATTACAACTTTTTGTTGATCCGCAAAACTACTAACAAGCCCGCGCAAAACACCACGCCTCATGCCCTTTGACACCTTAAGTTTTCTGTCTCGCATCTGTGGACCAAACGTTACGCCACCACCACGCCACAAAGGAGATCTTTTTGATCCTGCACGAGCACGACCAGTTCCTTTCTGCTTCCATGGCTTTTTGTTAGAGAACGAGACATCGGATCGACCCTTACACCCAACCGTTCCTTGACGCCAATTTTGCAACAGTGTACGAATACAAATCGCAAACGACCTTGCACATGGCACAGGCCAGGATTCAACCGAATCAACAAGGTCAACCAGTGACACCTTGCGTGCTATAACTGGAGCAAAATTATCCTGTTTTTTTAACACATTTATTCCTATTTACTTCTTGCCAATAAAGAGCAGCGACCCGACGTGGCCAGGAACAGCACCTTTTACAAACACAACTTGCTCAACACGTTTTATATTCACTATGCGCAAACCCTGAATAGCACACCTGGCGGTACCCATATGACCAGACATTCGCTTCCCTTTGATGATTCTGCCTTGACGACGCATCCAACTAATAGATCCCGGGCGACGTTCTCCCATAGTAGAACCGTGACTTGCCTTGCCACCAGTAAAACCATAACGCTTTACTACACCAGTAAAACCTTTTCCTTTGGTGATACCAACCACATCAACAAAAGCACCTTCAACAAGAACATCTGCTGGGACAGCTTGGCCATAGCGCAGACTAAACGTCTCACCAGTTGCAACCATTTTTATTTCACGCACATACAAAAAATAAGTACTTAGTTTTTTTAGCCATTCAGATGAAAATGCAACTTTTTCATACCGCTTTCTTAAAAGCCCAACACGAATCGCATCGTAACCATCACGCTTTAGCGTTTTTTCACCAACCATAAGCCAAGACGAAAGATCAATGGCTGTTACCGGAACGACTTTGTCATTTTCAAAACACTGAGTCATTCCGAGTTTTTTTCCCCACACGCCTGATATCATTGAAGCCATCCTTTACTACTTGATTTCGACATCAACGCCAAAAGATATATTTAACTTCATGAGCGCATTCATCGTTGTGTCCGAAGGTGAGATAATATCAAGCGCACGCTTATGAGTAGTAAGCTCAAATTGTTCACGAGACTTTTTGTCTATATGCGGAGACCGCAACACCGTAAAACATCGACGCACATTAGGCAAGGGAACTGGCCCCATCAGATGGGCTCCAGTCCTTTTTGCTGTCAAAACTATATGCTTAACTGCTTGATCTAACAACCGATGATCATAAGAACGAAGCTTTAACCGTATACGCTGTTTTTTCATAGATTATTCCTGAACGCCTTTATTCCAAAATTTCAGTTACAACGCCAGACCCAACAGTTCTGCCTCCCTCACGGATCGCAAAACGTAAATCTTTGCTCATTGCAATAGGCGAAATAAGCTCCACAGACAAATCAACGCTATCACCCGGCATAACCATTTCTCGACCAGCAGGCAAAGTTGCCACGCCCGTAACATCAGTTGTTCTAAAATAGAACTGCGGACGATACCCATTAAAGAATGGTGTGTGACGACCGCCTTCCTCTTTAGACAAAATATACACTTGGCACTTGAACTTCTTATGAGGCTTTATGGACTTAGGAGCCGCTATTACCATACCGCGCTCAATATCTTCCTTCTTTAATCCGCGCAAAAGCAAACCAACGTTGTCGCCGGCCTGACCTTCATTTAATGTTTTTTGAAACATTTCGATTCCGGTAACTATCGTTTTGGCAGTATCTCTGAAACCCACAACCTCAACTTCGTCTCCAACCTTAATGCGTCCAGTTTCAATCTTACCAGTTGCCACGGTGCCTCGACCGGAAATCGAAAAAACACCTTCAACTGGCATAAGAAACGGCTTGTCAAGAAGACGTGCAGGAGTAGGAATGTAATTATCCACAGCATCCATCAATGCATCGATAGAAAGAACACCCAACGGACCTTGGTCACCTTCTAGAGCCTTAAGAGCCGATCCACGAATAATCGGAATCGTATCCCCAGGAAAATCGTATTTCTTGAGAAGATCACGAACCTCTTCTTCAACCATGTCAATCATGTCTGGATCATCAACCATGTCAACCTTATTAAGAAACACCACAATGGCTGGAACGTTTACGTTTTTCGCCAAAATTATGTGTTCCTTAGTCTGTGGCATAGGACCATCTGCGGCCGAAACAACCAAAATTGCACCATCCATTTGAGCTGCACCCGTAATCATATTTTTTACATAGTCAGCATGCCCAGGACAGTCAATATGCGCATAATGCCGCTTGGCAGTCTCATATTCAACATGAGAGGTAGCAATGGTAATACCACGCTCTTTTTCTTCAGGTGCCTTATCGATCTGATCATATCCTTTTTTTTCAGCAAGCCCTTTTGTTGCTTGACGCGTTGTAATAGCCGCAGTCAGAGTCGTCTTGCCATGATCAACATGCCCAATCGTTCCCACGTTAACATGTTCTTTTGTTCGTTCAAATATACCCTTTGCCATCGCGCATTCTCCTACCAGAGTTTTAAAATTACTTTTATTATGTGTACTAACTATTCTAGAGCTTCTTGGCCACCGCATTATTAGAAATCACTGATTCTTGGACATTTCTTGGAACTTCGCGATAACATTTAAATTCCATCGAAGAGCTTGCGCGCCCCTTTGTCATAGATCGCAAAGCAGTAACATATCCAAACATTTCTCCCAATGGGACCTCGGCCTTGATCTCCTGCTTATCAACATATGCCTCCATATTCAAAATCCTACCTCGACGAGAATTGAGATCGCCAATCACTTCACCCATATACTCTTCGGGCGTCTCAACAACCACCTCCATGATAGGCTCTAGCAACACTGGAGAGGCCTTGCTCATAGCATTTTTAAATGCCATAGAGGCTGCCACCTTAAACGCTATTTCAGAAGAATCAACGTCATGATATGAGCCATCAAAAAGCACTACCTGGCAATCAACAACTGGATATCCCCCAAGAACACCTGCTGTAAGCGCCTCAAGCAATCCCTTTTGAATACCGGGAATAAACTCACGAGGCACTGAACCACCTACAATCTTATCCACGAATTTATAGCCAGCACCGCGCTCTAAAGGATCAAGCTTGATCCAAACATGCCCATATTGACCACGGCCACCGGACTGCTTGACCAACTTGCCCTCAGCTTCGACCGACTTTTGAATCGTTTCTTTATATGCGACCTGCAACTTACCTTGCACAACTTCAACCTTTTGCTCGGTGCGCAAGCGATCAACAATAACTTCAAGATGCAACTCTCCCATTCCAGAAATAACCGTTTGGCCGGTTTCTTCGTTGTAAGAAAATCTAAAGGTAGGATCTTCCTGCATCATTTTGCGCAAAGCCAATACCATCTTTTCATAATCAGCTTTATTTTTGGGTTCAACGGACGCATCGATGACTGGCTCTGGAATCACAATAGCTTCCAAAAGCGCCATATGCTCCTTCTCGCACAATGTATCCCCAGTAATCGTCTCTCTTGCGCCAACAAGTGCTACAATGTCACCCGCAGACACCTCATCAATCTCTTCGCGCTTATTTGAATGCATTCTGACTATGCGGCTAACACGCTCTTTTTCTCCGGTGCGAGCATTATAAATGTAAGAGCCGGCTTTTAAAGTACCTGAATATACTCGAACAAAACTCAAAACTCCGACAAAGGGATCCGACATAATCTTTGACACAAGGCCATAAAAAGGCGCATTAGGATCTGGCCTGACCTCAACAATGCCAGCTCCATCCATGGTTTTTGCCTGAACAGCAGGCAAATCAAGTGGAGAAGGCAAGTAATCAAGCACAGCATCTAGAAGAAGCTGGACACCTTTATTTTTGAAAGCAGTTCCACAAAAGGCTGGCGTTATTTTTTGTAAAAGAACGCCCTTGCGGACAGCAAGCTTAATCTCTTCGCTTGATATCGGCTCTTCATTTAAAAACTTATCAGCTAGGCCTTCATCGATATTGCCTGCAGCCTCTATAATCTTAATCCGAAGCTCTTTAACGCGATCCGCATACTCACCAGGAACATCGTGCCAAACAACATTGGCTCCCATATTTTCTTCGCTAAATGTAGCCATCTTGTTAGATAAAACATCTATAATTGCTTTGAAATCTTCGGATTTGCCAACAGGTATCTGCATAGCAATTGCATTTCCCCTAAGACGCGTATTAACATCGTCAATCACTTCAAAATAATCAGCACCAACACGATCAAGCTTATTAACAAAAATAATACGTGGAACATGATAACGATTAGCTTGACGCCAAACCGTTTCTGATTGCGGCTGGACACCATCAACACCAGAAAAAACCGCTACCACACCATCCAATATGCGCAAAGACCGCTCAACCTCTATAGTAAAGTCAACGTGCCCAGGGGTATCAATAATGTTAATCTGATAGTCTTTCCAAAAACAGGTGATTGCCGCAGCAGTAATCGTTATACCGCGCTCACGCTCCTGCTCCATCCAATCCATAACGGTTTCACCTTTATGGACCTCGCCAATTTTGTGAGAAACACCGGTATAAAAAAGTATTCGTTCCGTAACAGTCGTTTTGCCAGCATCGATATGAGCAGCAATTCCAATATTTCTAAATTTTTTTAAATCATTCATGAGACAACCTTCGGTTACCAGGCATAATGTGAAAATGCACGATTCGCTTCAGCCATACGCTGGACCTCTGTCTTCTTTTTAACGGCACCGCCACGCCCTTCAATTGCATCCAGAAACTCTGCCGCCAATTTTTGGGACATGCTTTTTCCAGATCGCGCTTGAGCGGCAGCAATAACCCATCTCATCGCAAGAGACCCTCGACGCTTTTGAGGCACCTCCATAGGAATTTGATACACACTTCCACCAACTCGCCGAGGACGAACCTCAACAAATGGAGCTATTTGGTTAAAGGCCTTATTGAACAACTCATACGCCTTTTTATCATCTCCGCCCGACTTTTTCACAAGAATATCCATCGCCTCATACACTATAGAGCATGCAACGCTCTTTTTTCCGCGCTCCATAATAATGTTGATAAATTTTTGAATCAGTGGCGATTCAAAACGCAAATCAACACCGGTATCCCTAGTAAAATCTTTCTTTTTCCGCCTTGGCATCGATTAAATTCCTTATTTCTTTGATTCTTTTTTTGATTCTTTTGGACGCTTTGCACCATAGAGCGAACGAGACTGCCTTCTATTTTGAACACCAGCAGTATCCAATGCTCCTCGAACTATGTGATATTTCACACCCGGCAAATCTTTCACGCGACCTCCACGGACAAGCACGACTGAATGCTCTTGCAGATTGTGTCCCTCGCCAGGAATATACGCCGTCACCTCGACGCCGGTAGACAACTTTACGCGAGCAACCTTTCTCAAGGCTGAGTTTGGCTTTTTAGGAGTTTGAGTTATCACTCTTGTACAAACACCGCGAGCCTGAGGAGCGCCTTTGAGCGCAGGGCTTTTTGACTTGATTTTCATTTTTCTTCGCCCAAGACGCGCTAACTGATTAATAGTAGGCATATAATATAATTCCTAGAATCATAAAAAAATAGTTAAACTCATGCTCTGTTGGAAACACACGTCCTCTGCGACGAACAACTTATTACGATAAATAATAAATTACATACACTTGAGGATTACTGGCTATTTTACCCTTTTTGTTAATTTTTTCAAGTGCAAAAATAAAATTTGAAAAAATAAGTAACCTATAATACTAAGTCGGCCATAACGATATGGCATTATTTAATTTTTTATTATTAAGAAGGCATGGACTTATCTCCTGCCTAATGGTATTTTTATCTTTTGCATCTACTTATTTTACTAGTAAATATGTAACCATTTTATTCTATGGCAAGGAGCTTTCGTGAACCTTTCTTTATCTGTTTTACCTTATATATGCACTCAGGGGCTATTTATAGTGCTTGGAATTATTGGCACAAAGCTGCTCATAACCTTTCATGAACTCGGTCATTTTGCTTTTTGCAAATTATTTAACATCAGCACCCCTTCATTTTCCATAGGGCTTGGCCCACGCATCTTTACCAAAAAGATCGGTGGCACCGAATTCTCTATCTCTCTGATCCCAATAGGAGGCTATGTTGAAATTGCGGGAAACGCGGAGGTCGGCCAAGGTGAACAAAAATTTGCTCACAGCGACGACAAGACATCATTCAATAACAAAACCTTCTGCCAAAAAATCATTGTAATGCTGGGGGGAATTATATTTAACATCATATTTGCCTGCATAGTCTTTTCAGGAGCATTTTTTGTTGGCATAAAATCACCATACCAATTTTTTAATAGCCCATTATCGCCCGTCATAAAAGTGAAAGATGGCGCAACCTCCGTTTTGCAAACAGGTGATCGCATAGTAAGCATTAACGGTAAAGCTTTTGATCCAAGCAAATTTGATCCTAATTTCGCACGCACAGTGCGTCAACAGGAACTAGCCCCCGAACAGCACGAGACAATGACACTAGAGATTATGCGAAAAAATGAACCGTTAACGGTGGAAGTACCAATGGAATTTAATACAGTAGATAATACCACAAAAGGAATCATTCCTAATGTATTATTTTATCGAGAAGACATCCCTGCACGCCCATTATTCGCATCCATAAAAGAGGGGATATCGTTTACCGGTCACATTATTAGCATGACGGTAAACTTTTTTTTCTCTATTCCTGCACAAATAGCAAGAGGACTTGGTAAAAACCTGATCAAACAGGTCGCTGGCCCCATTGGACTAATAAGCATGTTAAGCGCAGGCGCATCTAGCGGCGTAATGAATTTTTTGATCATTCTTTCTATCATTAGCATCAATCTGGCAATCATAAATTTCGTACCGCTGCCAGTTTTTGATGGAGGCCAAATACTCATTTGTATCATCGAAGACACATGTGGGCGTCAACTGCCTTTGAAAATAAAGGAAGGTATTTTCATCGCAACATGGGTACTATTGTTGTTTTTTATGATTTTTATGAGTTTTATGGACATCAGAACACTCATTACAAAATCAGTATCCTGAAAATATAAATTGTCCGTAAACCGGGTAATGATCTGAAAGATCAAATAGGGTGGTGTGCACTGCTCCAGTATTTCTATCAAAGAATCGATTTAAAAGGTCTTGTTTTGCAAACCAATCCGAATGAGATTTGAAATATAAAATTTTATCAAATGATTTCGTCGGCTTTAAATGAGTGTTTGAATATAGAATATAATCAAGAAGCTGCCGTAGGCTTAAGTCAGTTTGACTTGCAAGCTTGTTGGTTACCGGATCCCACGAATATTTAAATCCTGTAAGCGGCGGATGTGATGCATTTAATGCGTGTAACATCTCTTGGTATTCCGCAGGGTTGGAAAGCATATCAACATTGAGGTCGCCCATAATGATAACCGGTTCACTCTTCGGTATTTTTTGTGCCTTAATAAACACATGAACCTCTTTAAATTGTTTTAAGCGAATAGCCCGTGTTGGGTCATCCTTAGTATCATAAGAAGCATTTGTATGCGTTGCAAAAATATGATACTTTTTGCCGTTTTTATCGATTGCCGCATAAATCACGCCTTTTTTAGAAACACAGTCAACCTTTGCGCAGGCATCAAAAATGTGTACTTTATGTTTGATTATTGGCCACTTGCTAACTACTATCACACCTCCGTTCATAACCCCACCAGATCCAACAATCTCTGTCGAGTAAGAATATCCATACTTTTTAAGCCCATTTAAAAGTTCTGTTCGCGCATCAGCCTCAAAAGCTTCACAAAAACCTAATAGGTCAAACTTTCCTGTAATCTCTTGTGGAATTATTTTAGCCCTTTGCATTTGTCCATTCTGAAAAACATTTAAGGGCCCTCGCATATAAAGATTGTAAAAAAAGAGGTTAATACCATCGTCTCCTACAGGCTCAACTCGATAATTAGTCTCATCTATATAGTCAATCGTATACCACATATCATCTTCTGAACCGGTAAAAAACGATGTATAGGTCACAATAAATGTATGAGTACCATCCGAAAATGTTGCGCTATTCCGATCACGAGAATTTCGACTCCATGGCTTGACAACAGGCTTTAATACGGATGCATTCGAACCGGACCTTACAGACATCTTTAATATACTATCAGTAGGCGTACCTATTTCCTGTATCTGCAAAATAATGTCACCAACATAAGGGACTGTCACCGGCAGATTGAATTCATAAGATATGCCATTTTTTATGCCAACATTTCTCTCAATAACCAAAATGGAATCTTTAGTTGAAAATAGTTTTACATTTCCATTGTATGCACTGTAGGAGCTTGTATCAAGAGAGGAACCAGATTTAACATTTAATGCACCAACATTAATATCGAACGGTGTCAAATTAATAAGCCGGACATGCGACTTTCTACTAAACAAATTTGGACAAATAATATCAACAGACAAGCAGGCACCAACCATAAACATCATTATTAAAATCTTGCGTACAACCATGCAATGCCCTCAAAGCAACCTTATGTCTTTTTAATGCTAAACCTGTCTTCATCCTACATGTGTTAGATGGCAACAATAAACAATTAAACAACAATAAGATCTTTTAACCGCTCCAAAGCCATTTTTTGCCGACACTTGGAACGCTGACGCCTTATTGTCCTTATGGTGACACCATGAAATACAATTAGCACGGCTTTGGAAATGCCATATTAAAATCTTTTGTTACCTGATGGCGACGAAATGAAATCTCCGACAACGTTTTAATCAGAAAAGTCCATACTAAAGACTTTAGCTCATCCAACGATTTATTGGTTTTAAAAAATTCTTGAACTCGCACAATACCGACATCCAAAGCAATTAAAGAAATTGTGGGGTACAGAGAATCAACCATAAGCACAATATCATGTAATCTCTTAACAACATTGAGCGTCTCCTCCCTTGATAAAGAGCCATGTAATTCAATCATAATGTTGCGTAGTCTCTTAACCTGATTTTCCAAAAAAATATAACTCTTCAACAGATTTTCAAGGTTCTTTGGTGCATTGGGCGCCGGATCAAACAGATGCATTGTTTGCTCATCTTGCACCGTGTATGGCTTAATGATCAAGGTAATAGTTACACATAGCATACACAATGAAAACCTTTGCATTGCGCGCAGACTCGCAAACGGCTTTTGCATCACCCTACTCCAATGTTCGTTAAAATCTCCAAACAAAATTCTATTTGAATATACAGATAAGATGATGCGAAAGTCAATAATCTTTTTACATCCGCTCAGGGCAACTAAGACCAAGCAGCGTTAAAATAAGCTTTAATGAGCTGTTAGTCATTAAAATCAACGACATTCTGTGCCTGCTAAGCACAGGGTTGGCCGGATCGAGCACTTTATGTGTGTGGTAATATTGATTGAATGCTTGGGCTAATTCGTAAGCGTAATATGCAAGTAGATGCGTTTGATGATGTTCTGATATATCACACAAAAGTGGGACGATAGAGATAATTTTTTTGATTAAGAACCGTTCGTCATCATCCATCAGACTGCTTGAAAATTGTGGCTCACAAACAAACTCTAGACCTGCTACGTTTGCTAAAATTCCATTGGTTCTCACAAAGGCATATTGTATATAAAAAACCGGATTTTCATCTGTCTTTTTTAAAGCAAGGTCTATATCAAATTCAAGTTGCGCATCAACCTTGCGATTTAAATAAAAAAAACGTGCTATATCACGGCCTACGGTCTCTACAATATCGGCCAGCGTAACCATTTTATTTGCACGTTTTGACATACGAACGGTCTCTTGACCTTCTTTGATACTCACTAATTGATATAAAATAACGAACAGTGGCGTGTTGACAAGGTCAAGGGCCTTAAGCCCACCTTGTAACCTTGTTGCATAACTATGGTGATCATGCCCCAAAACAATAATAAGCTCATCATACCCACGCATGATTTTATTTTGAAGATACGCAAAATCAGCAGCGATGTATGTAAGCTCGCCAGATGTTTTTTGCACTACACGGTCTTTATCATCACCAAACTTGGTTGATGCAAACCATAGTGCTCCATCCTGTTCATATACACAATTACGCTGCTTTAAATTTTCAATTACATCCGCTATTTGACCTGAATCATGCAGCCCTTTTTCAGAAAACCATACATCAAATGTGATGCCATAGTCTTTTAATGTCCGCTTTATGTCGACCAACATATGTTCTTTTGCATAATCTTGAAAAAAAAGATCCGATTTTTCCAAAACCTGCTTTCCATACTCCTTAATACAAATAGCCGCCAGATCTAACAAATAGTGTCCATGATAAGCATCTGGATCTAACAATACTTCAATGCCAGCCAACTGTTGGCAACGTATCTTAAATGATCGTCCAAGCGTAACAATCTGCTTTCCAGCATCATTAATGTAAAATTCTTTAGTAACAGTATGCCCACAAAAACGAAGTACATTGCACAACACATCTCCAACAATACCACCGCGGCCATGGCCCAAATGCAAAGGACCAGTAGGATTTGCACTAACAAATTCAAGAGAAATGTTCTTGCGCTTGCCAGACGCAAAGGCTTTAAAAAAGTTCTCCTTTTCTTTTTTGAAAGCAGACATGATCTGGTCAAAAATCTCATTTTTGAGAGTAATATTTAAAAAACCCGCACCAGCTACTTCTACCGAAGCTATATACGCATGAGAAAACCTCTGCTTTACGGTCAAAGCTATACTGCTTGGCGTTGTTTTAAGAATTTTTGCTAATATAAATGAAATATTAGAATTAAAATCTCCAAAGCCTTGCCTGCGACCATCAACATTTATAGTTAAAAGTTGAGCGGGTAAAGCAAAATCTATAGAAAACTCTGAATGTAAAAAAACGGCAAACGATTCTCTTAGCTGGTCTAATATGTGCATAAAACTGTGAAAATCAAATAATTTTTAAAGATATAACATTAAATCTTGTAACCCAAAATATCTATCAGAGTATCAGTATATTTTCATTTGATCTGCTTTTTACGCTTATCCATAATATCTATAAGCTCTTTTTTTACAACGTCTGCAAGTAAAAAGAGCGACGTTGTTGTAGCCAACATAGCACTGTTTAAGTTTTTTGCAGAATCCATTCTTAATTTAGCAGACGCCTCATCCTCCTTATCACCCATTATTCTACGTTCATATGCAGCCTCGTATTGCAGTCGTGCCGCTTCAGATTGCAATTTACTTATATTAAACGCCATGCAATGACAAAAATCCTCGTAGGCTGCTAGCTGATCAATCCCTAACCGATCAATTTGTGCTTTTTTTTGTTCTGACTGGTCCTGGGTTGACTCTAACAAATCAATTGCTGATTGCGCTTTTGATGCAATCGGCTTAAGTCTGCTAATGTGCTCAGAATTTTTTTGGGTGCTCTCTGAATCTCCTTTGCATGGTGCATCATCCTCACCAGAGACTAGTACTCTGCGCCTTTTGGTAGCGGTAGGAAACATTGCTTTGCTTGATGAAATCCCACTTGCTGACTTTTCCATGGCACATGAGGTCAAAACTAAAACTACACATACATGCATTATCACTATCAATTTCAATTTCATTTGTTAAACCCTGCTCTACTGTCATAACACAACGCTGTATACATATAAAGCATACCGGAAATATTAGCTAATGCTCTATTGTTATTGCGCTGCGCTGTTATTATATCTGGATCCTTATAATCACAGCTCTCTTTAATCACCTCAGTAGCCTTAGCAACTGTTGCCATCATTGATGTATAAAGCGCTATAGTCTCGTCCATCTTATCTTCACTCTCACAATGTAATCCATTTAACGCACTAGATGGTCCTGGTTGACCTTCGTCAAGAATCGACCAGGTAGGTTTTGAATCGTCAAGCGTAGACTTAGGAGATGTTCCACCAAGAGTCCTGGGGGACCCCCCTAATCCATTGTACAAACGTTTTAATCTGTCATCATTAGACTCATTATTCGCCGCTGTGGCAAACAGAGGCATTAAAATAAAACCCAGTCCATATAGTATGGATAAAACAGTTTTCATAAAATCTACCTCGTAAGCTTGTCAAATCTTATATTCTTTTAAAAAATCTACTCGTTTTTCCTGACAATCACCAACATCGAGATAACGCGTATACCAAATCACCAACTGAGATAAATTGCCTAGCCCCTCTTCGTAGGCTCCTTTTATTGAACTCATTCTCGAGAATGAATCGCACCCTCCAGCAAGCCTAATCGAGTGAATCAATTTGGCAAGTGCTGTACCTATTGCAATAATTTCTTTTAGCTCTTTTCTTAAGTCCGCATTTGTCATTGTTATTGTTGTGGGAACCACAGCTTTTGGTGTTGTACCTATCCCGTCACAGTCTTCTTCTTTTGGGCTGCTAGTCTCATCTTTGTCGTCAACAATATCAATAATAGTGGACTTACTAAGTGACCGTAAAGAAATAAGTACCACTCGTACAAAAAGTTTTATGTAATGTTAGTTGTGCCATTATTTCCAAAAAGTGGAAGTTATTTCTTTACAATGGCTAAGGTCGTTAGACGTCGTCGATAACCGCTTTAACTTTTCTATCGAAGACTCACCAGAATCCATCGCACACAAAGGTCCTGCAATAATGCCTATAACATATAGAAAAAACATAGAACTTTTCATGAAAAACATACTCCTTAAAAGAAATAACATTAATGTAAAAGCACAGAGCAAGAATATATAGGTGCGCTAATTGCCCACGTTCTTATCTGTAGCGTCATCAACACGAGTTTGCGATGCTAATCCATACAATCTAGCAAGGCTTTTTACCACGGCTTCACAATATTCTTTATCAGTTGGATCGCCTGAGACCACAATGCCCGAAAGCGTCACTTCTAATTGGGACAGACCGTCAAATATTTCATTCAAATCAACAATCTTGCTACTACTACCCTCGAGGTCATTTTCTCTTACATTATTTAATACATCTTTTTCAAATTTAACACTTAATTGATTTTTTTTGATTGAAACATCAACTTTAACAGGAGTGGGAGAGGTTTGACCAGTCCTATAATACATCAAATCACCACAAAGACGTCCTACCCTTTCTATTGGAGACTCATCCTGCTCCATGGCACGCAGAGGCACTACAACAATACTGATTGCATACACAAAAGATATAATATTTTTCATACAAACATACTCCTTAACATATATAACATTATTACTACGTATTAACCCCATTACAATAAAACACAAGCGGGAAATTTTATTGCGTTTTTGTCGAGTAACAGGAACAGATCATAAAAATTTACCACTGCCGCCTTAAACCATTCTTTTCGTTCATCTACGGTCATAAGATCGTAATCTTGTTGCTGTAAAGCAGAGAATTTTTTCTCTATTTCCTTGATAGCCGCCTCTCTACAATTACCATTCTTAAAGTCACCTTTGCTCAAATCGTCTAATTTAGACACCTCTGGTTGGCTTTCTTCAGTTAAAATACCAATACTAGAAGGCGCTTGAGGCGCATTAGACTCATCCGACTCCATAGCACATAAAGGCACCGTAACAAGCCCGACCATATAGATAAAAGACCCAACGCTGTTCATAAAAACCCTTAAAATAGATAACATCATTACTATACATCAACTAATTGCGATGAAGTATACGTTGAGAATGTGAATTTGCAAGCACCAAAAGTGATAAGCGCAAGATCGATTCAGTTTTAGGTGTAATACATATGCGAAAAGTTACTCTTCGAGACTAAATGCTTGCTCTAAAAGTTCACTTGCTATATTTGTAGTGCTAATACCTTCTTCTAGCGTATATGGCCGCGTTAGGCTGCCATCAGGATTCACAATAACGTCAATTTTATAGTTTTTGAACGCACCGTTGGTTTCCCGCTCTAATGTTGTTGGTTCTGCCTGAAATTGTGTGCAAATCACTCCAATAAGATTCTTAAAATGAGATAATTCTAATCCAAAGTCATGCAATGCTTTACCCCCTACAGCAGGAGTTGTTCCTTCAAAAAGTTCGTCAATTGCTACAAATGCTTTTTGATCACTTGGTAATTTTTTGACCGCATTCCTGAGTCGCGCAGCTTGTTTTGTTTCAGCAACAAAATGTGATTCACCAGCTAGAATGTTTTCTTGTACTTTGGCTGAAGTAGCGATGTAGTCAAAAGGAGTGAAAATAATATGTAAAAAATACGCAACAAAATATTTGGTTTTATGAAAATAACACTAATATGCTTATACATTTTGATAGAACCGTTGATTGTCAACGGCACAAACCTAACGACGCAGCCAATCCGGATATTTTATTGAAAGAACTACCAATCCCACCAAGTTTGGAATAGCAGCAAGCGTCATGATACTATCCATGAACATCCATGCAAAATCTGTCTTTACAAAAGCGCCACAAAAAATAATGGCTACGCTCATGTACAAATAGAGCTGGACAACGCGTTGACACGCTATAGAACTCACCACCTGCATCCCATTAAAACTGTTTCCGATGATGGTAGTGAGCACAAATAGCACAATGGTGGCAAGTAACGCTATAGATCCACCTGCTGGAGCATGCAACGAAAACACCTCATATATCAAAGTACTGCGTAAATTTCCTGTCATCCATACGCCAGTAACAAGAATCAACATTCCAGATACCATACAAAACAAGGCATCTATCGCTCCGGAAAACAGAGCCAAAAGGCCTTGATCGATTGGATACTTAACTGTTGCCACGGCATGAGGAATGGATGCGCTACCGAGTCCCGACTCAGTAATGTGAATACCTCTATAGGTACCTGCGCGTATGGCCTGTAAAAATGTAACTCCTACAAATCCGGCAATCGGAGCTTGTGGTTTAAAGGCTGCGGTAAAAACCACTTTCATGCTAGAGATTAGCGCAAAAGGATTTTTGACCAAGATCAACATGGCACATAAAAGATAAAGGGAGAACATAAACGGAACAAATCTACTCGCAACCTCTCCGACACGTTTTGCTCCACCACGAACCACCAAGAAAACAACCAATGAGAGCACAAAACCCACAATCCAAGGCGCTACCCCTTCAAGAGCAAAAATAGTTGCCAACGTATTTGACTGAATGCTTGACCATACCGCAAAAAGGAGCAAAATAACTGCAATGTACCAATGCGCAAGGAACGGATGGGCCTTTTTCAAATAACACATTGGTCCGCCAACAATAAGGCCATCAGAATTTATCCTGCGCGTTTTGAGCGCAAAAACAACTTCGACATATTTTATGGCCGAACTAAAAAATATATAGGCAATAAGCCAAAAAAGTGCTCCCGGTCCGCCAGCCATGATAGCAATCCCTGGCCCTACCATATTGCCCATTCCAATAGTTGTGCCCATAGCCGTCAACAGGGCATTTGTTGGGCTCATGGTATCTATGGAAGCCTTTTTTCCAGGATCCCTATGCGTAATTGGCACGCCGTGCCTAATCAAATATAAAAAGCGTCTTATCCCGGAAAACTGAATAAATCCTGTTTTGATCGTAAAAAAAACGGCTGTACACAAAAATAAAACCGTTGTAGCAATGATATAACATTGCTGGTTACCATAGTTAAAAATCATAATTGTGCTCTATCCTTGCATTTTCTAATTGGATTATGTATAGTAAATGAAATAAGGGTTAGGGATGCTATTATTTCATATAGGCCGTTGCTATAAATAAGATTCATAGACTCAAAAAACCCAACTATCTAACGATGATTTACACAGTGTAAAGGATTAAAGATGAACTGTAAAAAACAAGCTATTCCTTTTGCCTTGGTTATCTATTTTGTAATTGGCCAGCTATGTCTTGTGGCGGGTGCCTCATTGGCTATGGAGTGGGAGGATGCAGCTGCCAAACAAGTTAGAATAAAAAAGGGTAGCATTGCTATGCATTCAAAACAGCGTACCGCAGAAGAATCAATAAAAATGCTTCCGCAGCAGATAGAGCAAAATGCAGAACAGATAGAAGCGTTTAAAGATCAAGTAAACGATTTAGAGCAAGAAGCGAACCTAGAGACGGCCCCCCAGGCAAATAAGCCTACAACGCCAAGCAAGGTGCACTTCTCTAAAGATCAACCTGAAATATTGGGTACTACAACTCACAAACCAGCTCATCCTACCACCGCACCAAAATCTATTTTAAAAAAATCAGCATTGCTAAGCCCTAGAAATACCACCATTGGCCTTGCCGCCTTAGCGGCATTTGCACTCCTTTTATTCAAAGGTTACAGGTATTACAAGGCACAACGTGAAAATGCCGACCTACAAAGCAAAAATAGCGACGATCTAAACCCAAATGCAGAATATTCAAATCCAATACAAACAATAAAGGAGTAACAATGAGATGTTTTTATATTAGATTCTTAGCGCTGGTTTCTATCGTCTTATGTGCACATTCTGCCAATGGGATGAAGGAGCTTGAAGGTTTGGAGCTGAAAGAGACTGCATATCAGGAACAACCAGGAAGTTATTTGCATCTTAATATACTTAACCCAACGATACACATTCAGCCTACCACTAAAAGCATGTCCGTCAAAAATATCCGTGATCGTCAAGACGCGCTAGACAGAATAAAGGAACTCAGACTCATAGAAAAGGTACCAAAGTCCGAAGATACAGCCTTTATAAATGAGGATTTTATAAAAACAAACATAAGCGGTATTAAACGTGAGGCATCCAAAAAAGGTATAATAATTGAGGACGAACCGACAACCCCAGACGAACCTACAACGTCCGAACTCATTGGAGGAGCCGTCACTCTCGCTGGCATAGCCGCTATTACCGGATTTCTTTTGTATAAAGGCTATCGCTATTATAAAAGACGAAAGCAAGAAAGCGCTGACTTGCAAAACATACTTTCAAACCATACCAACTCAGACTTAGCAAGTTCAGATCAAGAAGAGATGTAAAAGGGAACCAAAAGGTGAAACAAAATGCTTTTTTTTGTTTGATTTTCTATTGTGTGATTGGCCAGTTTGCTCCTGTGATACATGCTTCATCGGCTACAGAACACGAGCAAAGCAACTTCCCAAAAGCAAAGATACGCAAAAGAAACACTGCCATACACTCAACACTAACCCCAGATGAACAACTCAAAAAGTTTCCAACAAAAAGAATGTTGGGAGCTTTCACCATCTTCTTTGTCGTGGGCGCTAGCACAGCTTCTTTGTGGCACTGCTACGAACAGTACAAAATAGAACGCAATAACTTCATGCAACAAGACAAAAAATCCGATGCGCATGAACCTGAAAAAAACACTGCAAGTGCGGTAAAAGACGCGCCCACTTATAAAGATATAGCCAGAATCACCGCCAAGCTGTTTGCCAAATTTCTTGGACTGATTGGCTTAGCTGGTATCGGATTGAACCTGTTTATAGAGTATGATCGGTGTCCTGCATAAGGACTACTTTGTAACCTCTTTCCAATCAGCCCCTGATCGCATGCTTACTACAAGCGGAACGCTCCATTCAGCAACATTTTCTAAAATGGCTTTCGTAATATCTTCTGCTTTTTGTATTTCATTTTTTGGCACCGATACGATAAGTTCATCATGGATTTGTAAAACAATATAACTATTTTGCACATCATGCTTTAAAGCAGCATACAGATTAATCATTCCTTTTTTCATAAGCTCTGCAGCCGTCCCTTGAGCCTTAGTGTTTATCGCTACTCGACACGCTTGCTCATATAACGTTTTATTTTTTTCGTAAATACCGGGCAAATATCGGCGCCGTCCCCACAAGGTAGTTACATAGCCAAACTGCAGAGTTTGCTCAATAACACCATCCATCCAAGCTCGAACTTTAGGAAATTGTGCAAAATATTTTTCAATACATCGCTTTGCATCTTGAACCGAAATATCAAGATCCTTTGAAAGACCATACGGGGTTAACCCGTAAAGAATACTAAAATTAATCCTTTTACCAAGTTGCCGCTGCGCATGCGACACCTGGCCAATCTCAAGATCAAAAATATATGCTGCTGTTTGCGCATGAATATCTACGTTATGTAAAAAGGCATTCATAAGATTTTCGTCTTGCGAAAGATGCGCCAGCACCCGTAACTCTATTTGAGAATAGTCAGCTGACAGGAACAGATGCCCTGGCTCCGGTTTAAAAGCAGCGCGAACTTCAATGCCATATCCAACAGTGTCGGCTGGAATGTTTTGCAAATTTGGGTCAGAGCTTGATAAACGACCAGTCGCAACCAACGTTTGATTATAATTTGTATGTATACGACCAGTCTGGGGGTTTATGTAGCCTGGAAGAGAATCAATATAGGTACTTTTTAATTTAAATAGTTCGCGGTAACGTAAAATCAATGATGCAACGGGGTGAAGCTTTGCCAGCTCTCCAAGAACTGCAGCATCCGTTGAAGAACCTCCCTTATGACTTTTACGCTGCATTGGTAATTTCAACATATCAAAAAGAAGAATTTGTATTTGGCGCGGCGAGTTCAAATTAAATGGTTCTTGAGAGCTCCAAAATGATTTCACCTCTTGTGACAAATGCACCAGTTCATCTTGAACCTTATCGCCAAGCTCCCTGAGGATTGCAGTATCCAAAATAATTCCACGCATTTCCATACTCACAAGCACCTCTACGAGTGGTAACTCTATGGTATTGAACAGAATATCCATGCTTTGCTGTGCAATCTGTGGTATAAAAATCTGCGCCAAACGCCACGTTTGATGAGCATCACATGCGGCATATGTTGTTGCCAGCCCAAGTGGCACTTGGGAAAAATCTTTGTAATTATTATCCTTAACTATCTGGTCATATGATGGTACAAATTCCTCAAAATAGCGCTCAGAAAGAGCCTTTAAGCCGATTTTTTGCCATTCTTTTGACAGAAGGTGCGCCGCAATAAGCGTGTCGCACACAAGACCCCTTAATTGAATGCCTACCTTACACAATACGGTTTGATCGAATTTAGCGTGATGCACATATTTTTTGTACAGTGCATTTTCCAATATCGGCTTGAGAGCCTGCAAGGCCTGTTCGGCTGTAAGTTGTTCCTGGTCAGTCTCATGACCAAACGGAATATAATATGCAGTCCCTTCCTGCATACACACAGAAATGCCAATAATATCCATCTGCAATGGGCGCAATATTCCAACTGTCTCCGTATCTATAGAAAATATTTTTACCTTCTCAAGCTGGTCACAGAGCGCCTTAAGCTGCTCGGCATTAGAAATCGTAATAAATGAATGCTTGCCAAGACCATCCAACCTAGCTTGAAGATCAACCGCATTGCTTGACGCTTTTGCATGCGAAGGCAACAAAGATTTAAAATCTAATTCTTTAAAAAGAGGATCAGCATTATGAAATCCTGTCGCATCAAATACAAACTCATCTTTCACGCTATTGAGCGGAACATATTGCAACAAAAAGAGATCTCGGCTCAAAAAAGCATTATCCTTATCCGCTTGCAACAGTCGACGAACACGATCAGTAAGATCGCTATGTTCAATGTGACTGTATAGATCTTCCATTGAACTAAACTGTTTACAAAGTTCTTGCGCAGTTTTTTTGCCTATGCCAACAACGCCCGGTATGTTATCTGAAGCATCGCCTAAAAGGCCATAATAAAGAATTAGCCGACCAATCGGAAATCCAAACTGTGCCTCAACATCTTTTTGAGCAACGTACGCATCTTTGAACGGGTCAAATATGATGACATGATCGCTGATTGCTTGATACATGTCCTTGTCTGACGTAATAAAGACCACCATGTAGTCTTTTAGCGACTGCTCACGCGCTATAGAGTACATAAGGTCATCCGCCTCTACCCCCTCCTGAGCAAGCTGCTTTAGCCCTATTAGGCTTGCAAACTCCATAATGCGCTTTTTTTGTTCAAACAGATCGTTTGGCGGAGCCTGCCTTGTTGCCTTGTAGTCAGAATATAAAGAATGACGCGTCGTCTTTCCTTTGCTATCCCAACAAAGTACCATATGCGCTGGTTTGCACGTCTTTATCAGTTTTTCTATCATTCTACAAAAAACAAACACTGCTTGTATTGGCTCACCAGCCTTAGTGTGCATCGGCTTGACCGCATGGTATGCACGGTATAAAAAGGATGAACCATCAATCAAAAATATTGTTTTGTTCGTATCAAGATGCATGCAAATGGCCTTATGGTGCAAAATACCAATTTAGTTTTTTATGTTAGATGCTTCATGTGGTACCAAACCAGTCCTGCCAACTCTTACAATAACAAGATCATTCGGCTTGAGGATTTTATGCACTGAAGCTCGCATCTGATCAACCGTTATTTTTTCAAGCTGAGCAGCTCGATTGTCAAAATAATCCGACGGCAATGCATAGCGGTCAAGAAATAGGAATGCATTTGCAATGGAATTATTGTTGCTAAAATTTGCAATAAGCGCCGACTCTAAAGCACGCTTTGCCTCATCTAGCTCTTCTGGCGTTACCGAATCAGCAGCGGTCGCAAGCGTATCTAAAATAGCTTTTTCTGCCTCTGCCAAACGATCTAAAGAAACTATCGTTTTTACCATAACGATTCCAGGCTGCTCATGCGAGCAAAAAATGGTTGATCCCTTAATGGTATAGAATAATCCGGACTGTTCCCTTAAATCGAATAATCTAGAGCTCATAGAACCAAGGGCACCACCGCTCAAAATCTGATCAAAAAGAAGCAATTTGTCATAATCTGCATCCAAAAATTTGACTGAAGGTTGCGCAAATATCAAAGCAACTTGATCACGATTAAGATAACTATCCACGCAAGATGCTTTTATGGTTTCCATAGGTGGAAATGTAATCTCCTCTATGGCTTGGCCTTTCCAGCTGGAGAGTTTATTCTCAATCAAACGAGCTATTTTGGCTTGATCGACGTCACCAACCACCGCCAATCGAGATCCACGTGGTGATACATATTTTTTATAAAATAGTTCCAAATCATTCTTGGTTATAGATGCAATCGATTCAGACGTACCAAGCACATTGCGCGCATAGGGATGTTTTTTGTAAATCTCTTTCTTTGCCAAATGAACACCGACAGATGATGCGTCATCCCAAAAATGCTTTAAGTTAGACAAACATAATTCACGGACTTTTTCTATCTGTTTGGCATCAAAAACAGCAGCCGTAACCATTTGATTGAGCATATCAAGTCCAAACTCAAGATCGTCAACCAACATGTTCATAGAGATCGACCCAACTCCGATATTCAATGAGATCCCGCGCGATTCAAGCGCCTTGGCAAACTCTGCTGCATTATACTCCTTAGTCCCCTCTGCAAGCATCTTACTCATGAAAAACACAAGTCCTAATTTGGTCTCAGGATCGTATGTTTCGTCGATTTTTAAATCAAGAACAATCTCTACAGTTGGAGTTGTAGCGTGGCGATAACTAAATGTTTTTAATCCATTTGACAATGTCTGAACAGCCGCTTTCGGAAAATTAAATGGCCTCGATGGTTGCGGGTGAACCGTAAGCGCATAGCGTGCAGGCTCAACTGGAAGCGTACGAGGACGCGCTTGCAAAATATTCGTATCTTCTTGATCAGATTCTTCTTGCAGAGATTGCCAAAGCGCAATGTCCTCTTTTGCCAATGGCAATATAGAACCTTTGTGCATCAAAGATGAACGTAGATATTGAGCACTCAGCGTTATGATGTCATTTCTGAGCGACTCTTTTGACTGGTGCGTAAAGGTAAATGCATAATGTTCATCTCCCGTTGCAACAAAATATTTTCCTATTTGAGTTGCCTGCTCTTGAATATCTTCTAATGTTTCATAAAAGGTCATTTGAGTTAACTTAATCGCCTTACTCAACTCTTGATCAGTAAATTCGCCGCTGGCAATATCGCGAATTATCTGTGTAATGTGATGTTCAATAAGAGCAGCATCCTCGATACGTTTTGGCTCACAGTCTATTAAAAACAATCCATAATCAAACAAATCGTAATAGCACGCATGAACAGATACCGCCAATTGTTCCTGCTCTACAAGAGTCGTATGCAAACGAGAACTCTTTCCCTTCCCAACAATCCATGCGAGCGATTCTAATGCATAATCCTTTTTGTCCTTCGTACCAGGAACTACAAATGCATATGCAAGAATCGGTTGCTTGACATCCCTATACAGCGTTATCGACTTGCTGGCCAAGCTCTTATTAAGATAGGCTCGTGAGCGTTTATACGTATGATCGGCCGGAATTAAACCAAAATGTTGTTGCGCTAAACCAAAAACCTCTTCCGTTTTTACATCGCCTACTACTACCAAAGTAGCGTTATTGGGAAGATAATGCTTGCGATAAAATTCATGTAACGTTTGGCTTGTCACACTCCACAAATCCTGTTTGTAACCAATAACTGGATGATGGTATGGATGATCAGAAAATATCATGCTGATCATTCCTTCGCATAAACTGCTCATGTAACGGTCTCGGTACAATTTAAGTTCTTGAATAACCGCTTTCATTTCAGAGTTCAGCATTTGCGGATCAAAGGTGCAATTGACCATGCAATCAGCCATTATCGATAATGCTTCTTGCCAATTTTGCGTGGGAAAGTTAAAAAGATAACCGGTGTAATCGTACGAGGTGAATGCATTGCAATTGCCCGACAACTGATGCGTAATAACATTAATATCTGATTCGGATAATTTTTTGGTGCCTTTGAAGATCATATGTTCAATTAAATGAGCAAGGCCTCGCTCTTTGTCTTCTTCATCACGCGATCCAACCCCATACCACAACTGAATGGCAACCTTTGGCAACGTATGATCTTCCACCACCAAAACGGTCAATCCGTTTGGCAATACTGTTTTTTTTACTGGCGTTGAAATGCCAGCCTCATGAGTTTGTTCGACTGGATGTGCAGATGTATTTGTTGTAGTCATAGTAATATAAATCGGATTTATGATAATGGTTTGTTGAATATTTTCTGCCTTAAGCTGCCCATTCATTGTGGAAAGCAAAAAACAGATTAACACAAGCATTTCTCTTTTCATACTTGAACCTGTCAACATTTTTGTATTCCTAACGTCTTTAATGTCCTGTAAAACAGATGCATTGTATATAATGCATCCACCTGAAACTACGTGCTTATTTACTTATGTTACTATCTTACTCCTATCAAATATAATAATGCAAAAGAACAGGGGTGTAGTTTGAATATAATTGCACCCAAATAATTAGACTCTCTCATGAAGAGCATCCTGGCTGAAGCACCACCCATTGACTCACGCCTGGCACGTATTATCTGACGGCAAACATTGCATCTGCCCTGTAGCCGTAATTGCTTTATTTGCAATTATTAATCAAAATGCTATAATGATAACATGACAACGCAAACTTTTTTTTATTTTCTACTATAAAAGAGTTTCAAATGATAAAATCAAACATTTCGCAAGCTCTCACGACTCTCACGATGTTTTCGTGTATGGCAATACTATTGATTGGAACCAACAATATACAGTCATCCCAGGCCACGAAACCTGTTCTGGATGAGACCGAAGAAGACTACATGGTAATCTTTGACGATTTTAAAAAGCAAGTACGCCAAGAACGTGATCAGTGCATGGAACAACTCGATAGTCAATTAAACAATCCAATAGGCATACAATCTCATTTTGATCTCTTAAGGCGATACTATCCCAACGTTGCCTTTCAATATTACGACCTGCTTAGTGACTGTGATCCTAGAATACATGTAACACTAGAAGCAATTGAAGCCATGGAGAAAAAAGTAGAAGCTTTCAAGATAGTATTAATCACCGCAATAGCTCAGAACGAAAAAGACAAAACACTATGCGATCTTGTCGCAAGAAATGCATATCTAAGCTGTTTACTTAATCACACTTTACCTTTAGTAAGCAACTTTCTAAATAACTTTAAATCGCACCAAAAATTGTTGTACAAAGATTTTGACGAACGATTCAGCAATATAGCCGGCTTACATAACAATGATCCTAAAAAACTAAATTTAATTGATGCCTTAGATAGAGAGATTTATAAAGAACTGTGCCGAATAGAAAATAACTCAATAAAAAGCTATCTTCAAAGACGTCCGCTATTACTGTCGCTAAGGGAGGGACTACGCAAAATAGAAGGTGAACTAAATTTCCCTAAAAACGATGATAACGACCACATAGAAACTCCTGCAAACAACACGCCAGAGCCAACTGAAACAACCATCGAATGGACAAAATACATATCCCATGGGTTGGTCATAACAACACTATTGATAGCCGTTACAGGTACTATTCTCGCATATCGACACTATCAAAATAAGCCGACTCAACAGGCTCAAAGGCCGATAGCGCGAACCGATGCTGCTCTTGAAAATCAAGCATCGCCAACTGACGTCACAGCTTAGCTTTGCTGCTTGTTTGCAAAAAGAGCCTAACTTTCAATCCGATAGCCCATCACACTAAACACCGCTTCCTTGCGTTCTCACGCTACTGCCCCGCGCAGCGCCAACCAGCTCTTTGGGCAGATACGAAATTTTATACAGCATATTGGCAAACGGAGTCGGCGCGATGGTTAATGCTGCAATGGCAGCCAATGTTAACGTTACTACTACCGCAGCTCCAGCGACATTGGCGGAAGTCAGGTAAGTCTTTCTTTTTTCTTCTTTTTTTCTTTCGCGCTCTTGCTGTTCTTCTATCCGCTTGTTTTCTTTTTCCTGCGCCTCGGCTGTTGCTTGTGCTACGGCCCCTGGGTCTGTGTCTTCCGGCTTAATTAACGCGTCCCATTCAGGCGAAAAGCTAAATGTTCGAGAAACCTCTTTTATCGCACCTTTACGGCCCTCCGCCTTAAGTTTTATCGCAGCCATTTGCAATTTGCGCTCCTCGTTAGTTAACGATGCGTCACTCTTCACTCTTTGTACCTCTGTTTTGAAATCCTGCAACTCTATACGCTCATCATCTTTAGCCTTTAGCTTTCGTATTGATTCCATTTCTTGTTTTACGCGGCCCTCTGCTTGCTCTTGAGCCACCTCATACTTAGTTACTATAGCCTCTTTTTTTCCCTGATCATTAGCGGCGGCGGCTTTAAGCTCGTTTTTTTTGGCAGCCTCAAGAGCTCTTCTCGTCTTGCCCTCAAGAGCATCTTCCACCGTCAATAGACGTCTCCATGAACCTTCTCGTTCTTTTGGCGTCAATAGTTGAGCTCCCGGCTTCTTGTTAACATCGCCTTCTAAAACACCTTTCAATGTATGGGCAAAATCCTGCAACTGCTCGATAGATGCATCATTTATTTCCACACTGAGTACTGGAATCCCAATCTTGTTACGCTTAAACTCAAATTTACCGCCCTCCCCCGCACTTGCCACTGCAACCCCCACACCCATGCCCAGCATGCCGCAGCTCACCTGCCACAAACTACTCACCACCCGGCCAGCAATTGAGCTATTAATCGATGAATCTGCAAACGTTGCGTACAGATCAAGCGATGCAACCTGCGTTGGCAACGTACGACTATGATAGGAGCAGAATTCAAATAACCATGTACCGGCTGGCTGTTCAATGGCAACTCTGTGCCACGCGGTATCATCATATAGCTCTTCTTGCACGCCAAGCTCCGGCGCCCAAATCCCAACCCATGAATTGCTTGCGCCTGTTATAACGCTTTTGCCAAGTACTTTTTGCACAAGAAAGACCTTTGGACCAATTCCTGGCAAATCAACCGTTTCGGTAAAGGTGTACGTGGCGCCTCTTTCAAGCCCAACGTTTCTTGAAAACTCTGCAATGCCCGTAACGCCGCTCCTCTTATTTTCCAACGTGGGACCAGAGGCAATAACAGTATCTCCAGCTGCGGGCCAGAACCGTTTTGCATCAAGACTAGGCCCGGTTGTCGTAACTCCATTAAAAGCGATAGGCAACTTGTGCCCAATTTCACCGGCCGAGGCCGGATTATACACATAGACAATCGTTGCACCAAGGTTGGCAGCGGTTGAAACATGATCTTTTGCCCTTAATGCAGCAAAAAACACACTAAGTGACCGTAAAGAAATAAGTACCACTCGTACAAAAAGTTTTATGTAATGTTAGTTGTGCCATTATTTCCAAAAAGTGGAAGTTATTTCTTTACAATGGCTAAACAAAACTGTCAGTACGAGCCATTTTTTCATGAGAAACTCCTTTGCGTAAGCCACGATTAACAAAAAATGTGTAAAGCATTATATATCATTTCTCAATTATAATATATGCAAATAGGATATAGCAATGGTTGATATGAGCAGAACGTAATACAGACTTGTAGTGGGCTGCTTACAATAGCAATCAATTGCATAAGGCACATAAAATATGTATGATATTTCTGACAGATTGGTAATCAGACTGCCAATCTGTCAGAAATCTAAAAGGATTCACATGCTCATTAAAAGAGTTATTACTGATCGATTACTTAGTGCTGCACAGGAGTATCCTGTTGTGTCTATAGTTGGGCCACGTCAATCAGGCAAAACCACTCTGGCTCAAACCTGTTTTCCTGATCACCGCTACATATCTCTAGAGGATTATGATATTCGTCTGCTTGCAAATGTTGATCCTCGTAAATTTTTAACCGATTTTCCAAGCCTATCTGGCATTATTTTAGATGAAATTCAACATGCGCCACAACTTCTTTCATACATACAAACAATAGTTGATCGAGAAAAAAAGAACGGTTTTTTTATTGTAACTGGATCTCAAAATCTGTTAGTAGACCAAGCTATTACACAAACGCTCGCGGGACGCATGGCTGTGCTAACGTTGTTACCTCTCTCTCTTGCTGAACTAAGTGATGCAGGAATGATAACAGAAACAATAGAGACGCTGATCTATAAAGGATCATATCCACAAGCTCATGCCCAGAAAGTGTCGATTGAGCGATTGTACAGTAATTATTTACGTTTATATGTCGAACGCGATGTTCGTCAAATAAAAAACGTTACCGACCTGGCTATTTTCCAAAAATTTATGCGTCTTTGTGCTGGCAGGGTAGGCCAGATACTTAATCTTACTTCACTTGGCAATGATTGCGGGATCAATCATCATACAGCACAAGCATGGATTTCGTTACTTGAAGCTAGCTATGTAATTTTTTTATTGAATCCTTATTTTAATAATTTCAGCAAACGACTTATTAAATCACCAAAGCTATATTTTATTGACACAGGTATTATCTGCTCATTACTCAAAATTGGCTCCGCACAGGAACTGCTATCACATTACCTTCGTGGTGGATTAATAGAATCTTTTATCATTGCCGATTTTTTAAAACAACAACACAATCTCGAACAACAACCAAGTCTCTATTTTTGGCGCGATCAAACTGGCAATGAGCTTGATTGCGTTATTGATAAATCGCCCTATGCTGTTCCAATTGAAATTAAAGGATCAAATACGATCGCTACAGACTTTTTTAAGGGATTACAGTATTGGAAAAAACTAACTGAAAATACAAGCACTCCAGGCTATGTTGTTTATTGCGGAGATGAAAACCAATCATGGCCTCAAGCAAAGGTACTAAGCTGGAAGTCCATTGGCAATTTCATCCAAGATATAAGCACTTAAACACCGCTTCCTTGCGTTCTCACGCTATTACCCTGCACAGTGCCAACCAGCTCTTTAGGCAGATACGAAATCTTATACAGCATATTGGCAAACGGAGTCGGCGCGATGGTTAATGCTGCAATGGCAGCCAATGTTAACGTTACTACTACCGCAGCTCCAGCGACATTAGTAGGGGTCAGGTAGGAGGAAATGCCACCACCTACACCTATATTTTGTCTTTCTTGATCTGACATAGCCTGCACCTTTGCGACGGTTTTTGGGTCTGTTTCTGTTTTTATCTCTTCAATTAAATTGTTCCATTCAGGTGAAAAATCAAGAGTTAGCTTGCCAGCTCCTATCTCACCGTGATAACGCTGCTTAGCATCTTGAAATTTGAGTTGTAAGTCAGCCGCTTTGAATTTGCGCTGAACTTCAGATAAGGATCGATTATTAGCGAGATCTCTCACTTCTTCTCTCATTCGTGACAACTCAAAGGACTCTTCATCTGCAATTTGTAATTCCCTTAAACGTTCACGCTCTTGACTAGAAGCAATTTCTATTTGTTTCTTCTGGTCAAGAGACAAGTCTTGTTTTTTTCTATTGTAAATAAAATCTTTGATGTGGGTTAATGCTTCCCATGCAGGTCTACGATTTTGCGGAGTACGCAGCTGAACAGACACTGGCAAAGTTGACGGATTCTGTATATCATTTAGCAAAACACCCTCTAACGCCTCGACATAAGCGTTTAACTCGTCAGTACTCTTTTTGTTTAACGCAGTGTTACCCAACCCAACACCTAGCTCTGGGATCCCGATCTCGTTACGCTCAAACTTAAACCGACCACCCTCCTCAGCACTTGCCACTGCAACCCCCACACCCATGCCCAACATGCCGCAGCTCACCTGCCACAAGCTACTCACCACTCGGCCAGCAATTGAGCTATTAATCGATGAATCTGCAAACGTTGCGTACGGATCAAGCGATGCAACTTGCGTTGGCAACGTACGACTATGATAGGAGCAAAATTCAAATAACCATGTACCGGCTGGCTGTTCGATGGCAACTCTGTGCCACGCTGTATCATCATATAGCTGTTCTTGTACGCCAAGCTCCGGCGCCCAAATGCCCACCCATGAATTGCTTGCGCCTGTTATGACGCTTTTGCCAAGTACTTTTTGCACAAGAAAGACCTTTGGACCAATGCCTGGAAGATCAACCGTTTCGGTAAAGGTGTATGTGACGCCTCTTTCAAGCCCAACGTTTCTTGAAAACTCTGCAATATCCGTAACGCCGCTTCTCTTATTTTCCAGCGTGGGACCAGAGGCAATAACAGTATCTCCAGCCGCAGGCCAGAACCGTTTTGCATCAAGGTAAGGTCCGGTCGTCGTAACTCCATTAAAAGTGATAGGCAACTTGTGCCCAATTTCACCGTCCTCGGCCGGATTGTACACATAGACAATCGTTGCACCAAGGTTGGCAACGGTTGAAACATGCTTTTTTGCCTGCAATGCAAAAGGCACACTAAGCAAAACTGTCAGTACGAGCCATTTTTTCATGAGAAACTCCTTTACGCATTGTCAGATTTAAAAAACATTTTTTAATGCATCAAACACTCTTGGTGATCATATCACATACAAATAGGATATAGCAATGGTTGGCACGAGCAGAACGCAATTTTGACAATCAACTGATTAGAGCGCATAAAGTACGAAGCTATTTTGACAGATTGGTAATCAGACTGCCAATCTGTCAAAATAGCTTCTAAATTTGAATGTGCATAAACACTACTATTCCTGTTCACGCTTTTTTAATGAAATCTTATACAACATGTTCGCATATGGGGTCGGTATTCCTCTGGTCAGCACGGTTACTGCGCCAGCTGTGATGGCGACCGTTGCAACCGCCGCTATCGCCTTTCCGGTGGCCTCGTTACGCAATGCGCTTGCCATTTCGGACATAGTAGCATCTCCCTTTCCAGTGCGCCCACTAAGTTTTTCATATTGTTGATAGCTTTTTTCGGCAGCAGCTTTTTTTTCAACAGCGCTGCTGCTACTCTCTAAAGCTTTTGCATCTGACCAATCGCCATAAGACAATGCTCCCAACGCAACGGATGATGCCGCCGCTATACCTACGCCAAGAATTTTCAACGCATTATCTGTCACACTACGACCTTTGCCAGGCTCTAACTGTCCAATCTGATACTTAATCTTATTCCAATGATAAGAGCAAAAATCAATAACATAGTCAGCTACTATTTGCCCATCAGCATCAAACAGAGGAATGCTAACTTGATGCCATTGTGTATCATCAAACCACGCAGGCCTAACCCCTGGAGCCTCTATGCCAATCCAAGAATTGGTAGAAGTGGCTGTACCTAGCATACGCTGCTTGAGTTTGAGAATAGGTCCAAGACCTGGCAGGTCAATCGTTTGCGTAAAGTAATAATACGTATTTTTTTTGGTTCCAAGCCACCTGGTGAATTCCGCTATATTGGTAACACCGCTGTTTTTATCGCTTGCTGCTGACGCTATCATAGTGTCTCCAGCGGCTGGCCAGTAATAATCTTCCTCAAGTTGCTTGCCAGAGCTTGTAACACTTTCAAATGTAACGGGTAGATCTATATTCATCGGATTATATAGATACACTATAGTCCTTGGAAGCACAGAGACATGGTCTTTTGTAAATACCAATTCGTCATCTTTTGATAACACAATCGTAGTTGCAACGCATAACGACATTAAAACTAAAGGGACAAATGTAAAATGTTTCATCAAGCACCTCATTGGTTTCAGATTAATATATAAACTACATACAAATAAACAGCCATAATGACTATGTCTTTAATGATAATATTTCCAATACGAAATAATCAATAGTAAGTAGGGCTGATGCAAAAAAGACTGTATTCCTGGCCTTATTCTCTCTATTTGAATACATTAACGCCAACTCGGGTTAAGGTGTTAACAATGGAACGTACGGATCGTCGTTGCGAGAATTCATACGAAGCAATCCAGCTCAAAGCAACGCTCGAGACGCGTCTTTCAATTAAAAAAGAGCTTGCTTTTCGTCATCCCAGCAACTTGATTTATCTTGCAAGCGGAATATTTTTGGATGGGATCCAGATTGAATGACTTTGACAGCCTTTTTTTACTCTCCAAGTTTATTTAGACTGGATCCTCGCCTTCGCGAGGATGACGGCGGGCAGAATTTTTTTATCATAAGCATAGCTCCAATTTTACGTGCAAATTCACAAAATTTAGATGCGTTTACCCTGATGAGCATGCGGCAATCCATTGACATTTTTTTAAAAAATCTATATAGTGATAGTAGCAGATTAGACTTGTTGATTTTCTATCTGCATTATCGATTTAAAAATTATCAATTATCAACTAAATGGAGGTATACCCCTATGAAGAAAAAGATTTTAAATCTGGCACTAACCATCGTCACCGTTGCGGTCGGCGCAATAATGATGATCCATTGTGACTATGCCGCAGCCAGTTCAAGTGATGAGCCCAGAGCTACTGGTACAGTAGACAGAATCGGAAGTATGGAGGCGAACATACACGAAATTAGTACCCGATATGAGACGCTTATGCAAACACTAAGTGACTCTTATAGCAGCAGCACTCCTGATCTCGCTGAACATACTCAAAGGTCAATAAGTGGTCTACGAAGTCATATTACAGATTATGCTCAAAGACTTGGAAGTGAAATCGCAAAAGAATCAGACACTGAAAATGCTGAACAAATCGGTGAATGGGTACAAACCTTACATCATTTAGCCACAGGCCTCGATGATGAAGCTCTCAGATTTGAGCAAATCCTAGCAGCCAAAGGGCAAAAGGTGTCTCAAAGTCAAGAACAGCCGATAAGCACATCCTCAAGTATCAGCTCTAGCAGCAGCTCAACCACAAATACAACGCCTGTTGAGCCTAGCACCACCAAAAACAATCCTAACGCTATTGATTTTTCCATCCTTGACCCTTCACTTCATACACAGTACGCAACATTTGTTGACAAAGTTCAAGGTCACGATTTATCAAAAAAAGCTGACAGTGACAAACAGCAAGACACCAGAATACGTTTACTCCAAGAACTCGATGTGCTAAGAAGTGATATTGAACATGGAAAACAACAAATTACGTTTGAGCTTGAGGATGAGCGCGTTCCACCGGATGCTGAGCGAAAAAAAGTGCTATTAGAAAGGATTGCTGCGCTTGATAAAATCATCACTACCATAATACCTTTGGGAGCCAGCCTTGAACGATCGGTAAACATGTATGACCTCCCATCTGAAAACAAATCAACCGTTACATATCCATTATTATGCACGCTAGGTCTTGTAGGAATAGCACTAACAGTGGCTGCAATAATCAAATACTGGCAATACCGAAAACAAAAGAACGCCTCATTAGAAAACGATAAAAACGTTCCGGCAGAATCCCCGCAGCAACAACCCGCTCAAGAAGCCAACCCTGATAACATTACAACTCAATTAAATCAAACTGCTGCTTGAGCTTTTTATAGATGTCATTCAAATCAAAAGAGATCTGTTTTGTTTGCGCAAGCGCAGGCAAGAAATTTGTATCCCCAACCCAGCGCGGCAAAACATGCATATGAAGATGTGATGGAATTCCTGCTCCTGCCGCCCTTCCTAGATTGCACCCTACGTTAATACCATCAGCACCAAGAGTCTGTCTCAAGATGTGGGTACTATGCGTAATAAGCTCCATAAGTTGAGCACGAACTTGTTGCGCCAAACAGTTAAAGTCTGCATGATGCTCAAGTGGCAACAGCAACAAATGGCCCGCATTGTACGGATACAAATTAAGCACCACAACCGTATGTGTAAATCGTTTGATAATGAAATGCTTTTCATCCATCTGTAACTGTCCAAACTGAATACAAAATATGCATTGATCCTTATCAATAGTGCCATTTTTTGTGTGCGCCGTGCTTAACGTATAATTTTTGCGCCACGGTGCATATAAAAATTCCATTATTGTTTTCCCACGCTGTTGAAGGTTTATGATATTGATAGTGATGAACTGCGTAATGCACTGATTAGTTTTTGCAATGCAATTAAAGCCAATATAACAATAAGCGGTTCTATAGGTAAACGCAATCGTGCATACCCAAAACCACCTGTCATACCAACGGTGGCAGCCATAAGAATACCAGCTGCCCACCACACACGAGACATACGAGGAAACGCAAATCGTTGATCCGTACATTGTATCAGCGGCATCACCACAAATACACATATACCGTAGGCAATGCTTGCCCAACATGCAACCATCACACACAGCTCAAGCCAAGCACATATGCGCGCCCACAGAGGCAATGTACCATGTGTATATAAACAAGCTGCATATTTTTCAGTTAAAAATTCCTCTATTGGGTCCCAGGAAAAACAGCCATTAAGAAGGGTTACAAGCTGATACGAAAAAAGATCAAATGTTGTTTTGACAACCTCTTTTGACCAATCCAGCGCAAACCAAAAAGGATGTGCCAAAATCACCGGCATCGCAGCAGCCTTGCTAGAAAGCGGCGAAAGATAAACCCCTGGTGGACATTTTTGTAATGCACCAAGGCATACCATCTGGGCATTTTGTTGTGATTTTTTCCATGCCTGTTCGATTGAGATGCCATCTGTGCGTCGTAAAATTTTTGGCACATTAAAACAGGTAAAATAAATGCCAGATACCGGGCAAAAAAAATAGTCCTGCGTAAGTTGATAGTTGCGTACATACCATGGCGCAAGTGTGAGGGCAAACAGCACCAGAAAAAAAGCCGCTCTCTTGCAACTATGCAGCCAAGATGTTGGGCTAAAAAAAATCAAAATTACTGTGCTCATAACTCCGATCGACTCTCCCATTGGCCGAATCCATGTGTATGCACCAAGCAAGAAAGCACACATAATGGTAGACCAGTCAAACCATTCAGTTGCTCGTATTATCTGATAAAAAAGCATGCATAAAAAACTATAAAAAAGGATCATAGCGATACCTTCGGTCAATAAAAAGGTACTGGCTAAAACAGTTCCAAGATGGATAACAAAAAACCAACCGGATATAAGCGCAATGCCAAGATCACTACTCATCAACAATGCCAGCAAAAAAATAAGAATCGGAATACATGAACAAAAAATAATTTGTACCCATATGGCAACATGATGAGCCGTTCGATAATTATCGAACGGTCTTTGCATTCCTGACGGAGCATACAACGAATAAAATGGCGCTAAGTATAATGGGTAACCAGGCGTACGCCAAAAGATCGGTTGCCTATCGGCGCGATACATTCCGCGTCCTTGGCTTAATGACAATGCGGCTTCATGATAACTTGGCGTATCCGGTTGGTTATAACGATCACCTGGTTGAATTAAAAAAATAAATACCAGGGCACGTATTATAAATGAAACCATGAACATGCCACCTGCATGAATACATATACGATGCATTGATTGAACCGATAGCATCGTTACAAATCCCTATTCTTTTTTGCAATTTTTACCACTACAGTAACCTCTTGGGCGATTTGATTTACGTTTTTTGGAAATTTTTTTTTTAAATGTATCTTGTGTTGGAAAAAATTTTTTTAGAAGCTCTCGCAAGTGACTTTCTAAAAGATTGCTATCCTTTACCCCTTCTTCCGAATGTATTTTGACCCCATCCTTAAAGTACCAAAAAGTCGGAATTGACTGCACTCCATGCTCCTGCGCAAAGTCGCTCATTTTTTCAATATCGATACGTGCAAACTCTATTTTAGAAAATTCTTTACTGTGCGCAACAGTCTCAAACGGAATCTTGGCTTGCTGGCAATGGCTGCAATAGTCGGCAAACAACTCTATCAGCATATACGGATATCGACTTACTGCATCATTAAACTCTTTGGCTGTTGCTAAAAGATGTATCTGCTTTGGAATAGTTTTGGCATTATGCACGGCTACAACAGTAGTCGCATTAAACATTATACAGTTAGCTGCTATAAGAGCAGATAAAATGGATATTTTTTTCATCAGTACGCCTCCTTATTAGTTTTTTCAATGATACCTATTGATATAATCTTAGCAAGGGGGATTCCTAGATTTCAATAGTCTTAAAGTAGCCGAATTCTGCTTGTTTGACCCCTAGTTTACGTTGTTATAATGAGCAGAATGGATCAATGAGATTATGTTATTATTTTTCAAAATATGTTTGATTCTAAACAATTAAAACGCTACATTTATGTAGTAACATATCTAACCCCACCCATCACGGTAGATATTACATTATTTACCATTGCCTATAGTCGACGTAAGGTTTTTGATGATATTTCTACAAAAACCACCAGGGGGGCGTATTGCCTTCTTTTATTTATTTTTCATCATATGTTTGGCCCACGAAAGGTTTGCTCGAAAGGTTTGAAGGTTTGTATGAATCAAAATTGTGACTCTGTAAAAAGGAACATGTCATTTTTGTGGCCCACAGAAAGTGAGCTAGGATTAGAAAAGCAATGTTCCGAGTACAAAGTACATCGGGCAGATGGCACAACAGAGTATCTCGATATTGCTCGCATCAAGCGCACCATCTTACTGGCGACTCTTGATATACAAAATTCAGCCGATATTAATATCGGCGCTATACTCAAGGAAGCGCTCAAAAATATATTTGACGGAGTCATGTCGCAAGAGATTTTTGACGCCCTTATAATGGCAAGCGCCGGTTTTATAGAACGTGATCCTGCGTATGGCTATCTTGCTGCGCGATTACTTTTTAAAAAATTAGCATGCCAAATTATGAAAAATGTTCCTCAGGAACAGACGGCAATGGAAGCATTATATCGATCCTGCTTTATTGACGGTATTACTAAGGGTGTATCCGCTAAGATTTTTGATCCTAAACTTGCCCAATTTGACCTTGCGTACCTCTCAAAGCAGCTACATACAGATCGCGATACATTACTAGACTATATGGGCATGAGAACGCTATACGAGCGCTATCTTGTTAAAAACGGCTCGGTTCGGATAGAGTTTCCGCAAGCATTTTGGATGCGTATAGCCATGGGACTCTGTTATAATGAGTCGGATAAAAACGAAAAAGCAATACAGTTTTACAACGCTATGTCCACCCTGCGATATATTCCAAGCACACCAACACTCTTGCATTCAGGCAGAGTTCGCCCTCAGCTAAGCTCATGTTTCCTTACCACCGTAAAAGATGATCTAGCGCACATATTTAAATGTCTTGGCGACAACGCGCAACTTTCAAAATGGTCTGGTGGCGTTGCAAATGACTGGACCTCTTTGCGAGCAACGGGCGCTCCTATTAAATCGATTGGCATGCCAACGCAAGGTGTTGTGCCATTCCTAAAGATTGCAAATGACGTAACGGCAGCTATTAGTCGATCAGGGAGCCGACGTGGCGCCTCCTGTGTATATTTAGAAACATGGCATTTGGATATTGAAGATTTTCTCGATTTACGACGAAACACTGGAGACGAGCGTCGTAGAACACATGACATTAACACAGCAAACTGGATACCAGATCTCTTTATGAAACGCGTTCTTGCCAATGCCTCGTGGACATTATTTTCTCCAGACGAAACACCAGACCTCCATGAACTGTACGGAAAGGCTTTTGAAATACGCTATCATGAGTATGAAGAGCTCGCAAAACAAGGTGTCTTAAAATTTTTCAAGATTATTGAAGCTTCCGATTTATGGCGAAAAATGTTGAGTCGGTTGTTTGAAACAGGCCATCCATGGATTACCTTTAAAGACCCATGCAATATTCGATCGCCACAAGACCATGTAGGTGTGGTGCATAGTTCAAACCTGTGCACAGAGATTACACTTAACACGTCAGCTGATGAAACTGCCGTTTGCAATTTGGGCTCTATTAATCTTGCATGCCATATCAAAGATGGCGCATTAGATGAAGAACTTTTGTCCAATACAGCAGCAACGGCTGTGCGCATGCTTGATAATGTAATTGATATAAATTTTTACCCAACTACGGAAGCAAAAAATTCTAACTTCAAACATAGACCCGTAGGACTTGGCCTTATGGGCTTTCAAGATGCTCTGTATAAGATGGGAATCAATTTTTCTGACCCAGCAGCGTTGACTCATGCTGACACCATAATGGAAAAAATATCATATCACGCCATTTTAGGATCATCGCGCCTTGCAAAAGAGCGTGGCACATATGCTTCATATAAAGGGTCAAAATGGGATCGTAATATCTTTCCTATAGACACTCTTGGCCTTTTAGAGCGCGAACGCGGCATACCGCTTACTATCTCAACAGACAATACAAAATGCACGCTTGATTGGAAGCCAGTAAGAGATCATGTAGCCCAGTATGGAATGCGTAATTCTAATGTGATGGCCATTGCACCAACCGCTACAATATCCAACATAGCCGGCTCATTTCCCTGCATAGAACCGATTTACAAAAATTTGTATGTAAAATCGAATATGGTAGGTGAATTTACCATAGTAAATAAATATTTGATTCAAGACCTTAAGGCCCTCGGTCTCTGGAGCCAAGATATGTTAGATCAGCTGAAATACTATGATGGTAGTGTTCAACAGATTGAAAACATACCACAACCACTCAAAGACAAATATAAGGAGGTATTTGAAATTGATCCTATTTGGCTTATTCAAATCACGGCTAATCGCGGCAAATGGATAGATCAAAGTCAATCGCACAATGTCTTTTTGAAGGGCGTTTCTGGAAAACTCTTAAGTGATATTTATTTTGCAGGATGGCATGCAGGACTCAAAACACACTACTATTTGCGCACGCTTGGAGCAACACAAATAGAAAAATCAACTTTAGATGCCAAAAAGTTTGGGTATACACAAAAAAGAGAGTATGGCGCTATAAAAAGCGACACTGTATGCTCAGATGACAGTCAATCTATGGCAAACACACAGCTACCAGCAACCTCGCAAGAACCACCAGCAACCGCTTGTCTATTTTCAGTAAACTCCGACGACTCCGAATGTGAAGCATGTCAATAATTCAAGTTAACACCGCACCCTGAAGGGAAATTCTCCATGGTCATCAAAGGTATAATTAATAATTCAATAATAGATCCGAACAAAATTCTTCCAATGCGCTATTTGTGGGCACGTCAACACTATAAAGATGGCGTTGCAAACAACTGGACACCTGAAGAAATTTCAATGCAAAAAGATGTTGAACAATGGCGTTCTACAACCTTTTTGAGTGACGTTGAACGACGATTAATTTTATGGAATTTAGGCTTTTTTTCAACGGCAGAGTCGTTAACTGCAAACAATATTGTTCTAACCGTTTATCGCCACATTACAAATCCAGAATGCCGCCAATATTTGCTCCGACAAGCGTATGAGGAAGCTGTACATACTGACACCTTTATTTACTGCTGTGACACATTAGGACTTGATCCTGATTATATTTATGGTATGTATGAATCAATTCCTAGCATCAAAGCAAAAGATGAATTCGTAGTCAGTTTGACTCAATCTCTTTTGGATCCAACATTTACAACCAATAGCCCTGAAAACATTCAGCGATTTTTAAGAGATCTAATCGGTTTTTATGTGATCATGGAAGGTATTTTATTTTATGCTGGTTTTGCAATGATGCTCGCCCTGCGACGACAAAATAAAATGGTTGGCATTGGACAACAGTTTGAATATATTATGCGTGACGAAAGCATTCACTTAGCATTTGGTTGCGATTTGATTAATACCATCAAAGAAGAAAATCCTCTTGTCTGGACCCCTGAGTTCAAGCGAGAAATATCAAGCCTGATTGAGCGCGCTGTAGAGCTGGAAAAATCATATGCATGTGATGCCTGCCCGCAAGGCATGCTTGGAATAAATGCAATACAATTTGGCGAATATGTCGAATATATCGCCGACAGAAGACTTGAGCGCATAGATCTGCCAAAAGTGTATGGCACAAGCAATCCATTCATGTGGATGTCACAGTCAACGGACTTAAGCAAAGAGAAAAACTTTTTTGAAACACGTGTGACTGAATATCAAACGGCCGGATCGCTTGAGTGGTAGAAACGACAATCAAAAGCACTTTTATAGCTCACACCGCATTACATTAACACAAACTCGGTTGGATCGTCGTTGCGACGATCCAACCGAAGTAATCCAGCTTAAAATTCTTTATCTTTTTGTTCATAACGCCACTCATTTGGATGACTTTGTAGAACGTTGCACATCGGTGTTACATCTAATTCGGCTTATACTCAACGATATACACAACGTCCTCGTACCACAGTGGCCGCCAGGTGGATAATGCCCAAAAAATGGCTGCCAGGACAGCAAGAGCGCCCATGATTTTAACCGTTTCCGTCCTAAAGCCGAAATATGGCTTGTTCCAAAAGACCTTTGATTCTAATGCTTTGATTGCAAAAGCAACCTCGGTCTTTAAACGCTCTCTATTAAAATTGGAATCATCATTGGCCCTAAGAAATGCCTCTTTGTAGCCATTATAAATTTGCGTCTTTAATGGTGAATCCAATTGAGGGTTATTCAACCCTACTTCGAGTATATCTGCAAGCTTTTTAATGTTTTCAAAATTCGGTGTGTCACTCATTTTAGATGCATCAAAATCACCAAAAGACGCTTGTGGGGCCGCATTTTTAACAATGTTGTACAAATAGAACAAGTCACTTTGCAATCGATTACTTGTATGATCGAGTTGCCTGTAAGCAACCTCTTCTAGTTGATTATTTACACTTGAACTCCAATCTACGTCACTTTGTGGGTGTATCAAATAATGACTACCAACTAAAGGCCATTTTTCTTAACATCATCAAAAGATCGTATAAGAATATCGCTCATTCTATTGTTTTGAATATATTCCTGTCGAACTTTCTGTAGCTCATAGCCTTCCGGCACCACTGGAACAGGTAATTTGTTAGCCAAATCGGCCACATCATGATAAATGTCATCCAGCTCGGCTCGCCACAGTTTAAATCCGCCCACCGATGCAGCAATAGCCCCCAGACCGGAAATAATACGTGATGGCGTAAAATGACTCATAATCGAACCTTTTGAGCTGTCTAGCGGTACAAAAGGGGTTTGGAAGCAACAATAATTGATAAGCCACGTACCAGATACGGTACCATTTTTTGTTTGGCGTGGAATTTCCAAAGTGTGCCACCGATTGTCCTGCACAACTTTTGGTTTCAGACCGAGTGTCGGAACATTCAGGCCAACTTTAAGAGCGCTTCCATACGCAGTGCCAGTAACCTCTTGCGTTAAATTGACCATCAATCCATCAAGGTCAAGCGCTTGCGAAAAAGTATATGCTTCATTTTTAAAAAGGCCATATGAGCGCGTTATCTGCGCTATGTTGGCTGCTTGCCTTTTCGTACCATTAAGGCCAGGTATGTAAAAAGTTGTACCCGGTGCGGGCCAATAGGCCTCTGCTACCAGAGGAACCTTGCCACCAGGCTCACCCATGATAACGACAAGCTTATTGCCAGGAATCATGTCAGGTTGCTGAATGGCATTTACCACAAAAACATTGGTAACCCTATGTAGTACAGCATCTAAGGAGATGGTAAAGGTCGCCACCACTGCATAGCACAACATAAGAGATGTATTCACATAAAATCGTTTAAGCATGGCATTCCTTTGATGGAAAATTTACATTATCAAAATCGATTATAGTCAGTATTTACATGTAATTGCACTTTAGTATAAAAAAGCAACGAATAGCAATGTTTATTTCCAAATTGATGCATTTTTTAATCATAGGTAGCAAACAATCGAGCTTTATTATATATAATATACCAATACTGTCTGAATTAATCAACTGAACGCAGTGTGTTGTCGCTGACAAATGAAAATGTCCGCTTTTTAATAATGAACAGATCCATTTATAGTCAAAATTTAACCCTACTTGATCATTAAACCAATAGCAAAGCTGCAAAATCAGTTAATTAGGATAAAGAATCAAGATAGACACATTAATAACGACGAGACTATACATCTCGTCATAAAATTTCATGGACAGATTGCCATATAGAAAAATATACTTGATTTTGTATTGTAAATTGCGCTATATTGAAAGCAATAATGACAAAAAATTTGTTTGCATACGCGTTACGACACCTTAATAAAGGAGCAAATCTGTGGAACATACTATTTGGATATCATTATCTCTATTATTGATAACACCATCCCAAGCGGTCTCATCTGAGTCATCATCCACTAAATCGACACTCGGCAAGGGGGCAGCATATGCTCACAGGCCAGTCATCCGTGCTGAGCAATACCTTGAAGGGTGGAAAAAAGCACTTGAAGGTATTAATCAAGAGATTGAACAAAGAGCAACCAAGAAAGCATCGTCAGACAAATATAATAACTCGACCGATGCAGATCTTATTGAATTACGGGACGAATATACCAGACGGGTAGAACGCAGCGAAGGCGTCCTAGAGAACGAGCTTAAAAGAGAAGGAGAGCTACTTGATCGAATGAAACAGGAAGGAATAAAGATTGCTAATCAAGAATTAGAGTCTAATAGGCTAGAACGACAGATTACAAACCAAACTCTTTTTGCCATAGCTTTTGTCGCCACATTATTAACTGCTGGCCATCTAATCTACAATTGGAAACAAAAGAACGCCGTTACCTCAACAGGGCAAGCAAAAGATCAAACTGAAGTCAAAAAATAAAACATGTCGTACTATATGTGATCTTTATACTCTTGCAAAGAAAAATTTATTTGATTTTGTATTACAAACTGTGCCATGCTGAGAGTCGTAAGCCTTGCAATTGCAGACTAATAATCCATTTATACAAGTCTTTCATTCAATCGAAACAGGTTTAAAACTTTAATGGGCAAACTTATGAACCATAGTGTGTATATAGCGGTATTTTTATTATTACTTGGAATAGCCGACCTCGTTGGTGCCGATAAATCAAGACCGATATCAAAAGAAAGTGATCTTCTCCTAGAAGCGATTAAAGGACATGAGGCTGAGCTGGAAGCAGTAAAAAAAGAAATAGAACTAAGAGGCGCACTAAAGAGAATACCAAATCTCATTGAACGCTACTCGCCACAGAACATATCGACATTAAATCCCGCATATGAGGAGCTTGGTGATCGTGTTTTAAATAGCCACAAAGATGACCTAACCAAGTCAATAGAAAGCAACAAATCCCAGCTAGTTGAAACTCTTAATCGGCAGACAGAAATAGATGCGAAAGTAATCCAATTGCCAAGGAATACTAATAAGCAAGAGCAACAGTCTTCTGAATTTATGCAGGAAAACAATAATGGTGCACCCGGGAAAAAGAAAAGTGATTGTAGTCGAGAAATCATCAAAGAACACGAGGAACGACTTGAGGCTATACATGAAGAAATAAAAAAAAGGTCTGAGCCGACCAGTTTGACTACAGAAAGCTCATCACTATTAAATCCTGATTATGAGAATTTCAACGATCACGAATTGACCGAACTGGCAGATGAACAAAGCAGACTGCTAGAGCGCAGCAAAAAACAATTAATGAAAGATCTTGAACAAGAAGCAAAAATGGATATAAAGGTAGCAAAAAACATTGATGAGCAGGAAAAACAAGAACAAGACATGCAATACCTTGCCTTAACACGGGTTATTCTGCCATTAGTAACAATCGCACTACTATCTGTCGGATATCGATTGTACAAAAATTACCAAAGAAAAAAGTCCACTAATCTGGCAGCTCGCTAACAAGATCAACAAGCATAACATACGCAATCGCCACCTGGCTTGTGTGCGTAATTGATAGACGAGTTTGAAGAGGGTTAGCATCAGAACCTTTAGTGAGTATTTGATCCCAATGCGCCACCAAAATTGGCGCTGACCCAATCACCTGCTTTACCTCTATCTGTTTACATAATGTCAAAAAAGGAATATCAAATGATAATTTGGCGCTATGTAATGCTTTAAAAAATGCTTCTCGCACCGCAAAACGTGCCGCTAGGCGCTGTGCTATACATTTTTCAACACTAAAACAGTATGCTATTTCGGAATCACTAAATATTCGTTTTAACCGTTCTCTTGAAGCTATCCATTCAACACACTTGGCAATCTCGACAGCGTCAATGCCTATTCCAATGGTCATAGATTTTTACGACGATCAATAAACTGATCAAGGGATCGATACATAGTCGCTTCTTGCGCATGAGCAACATCAATCAATTCAGAACCATCAAGATCTGCTATGGTGCGGGCAAGTTTTAAAATTTTGTGATAACCGCGCATACTCAAAAGCAACCGATCAAATGCCTTACGCATCAAAAGCTGTGCAGCAGGTGTAAGCACGCAATACTTATCAATACTATCAGTCGACATAGTACTGTTAAATGTTCCATCATTTCCAAAGCGTTTTTTTTGCCACTCAAGCGCCTGCAGTACCGATACAAAAAGATCTGCAGAGCTTTGTCCAACAGAAGATAATGATGTTGCATCGTTATACTCAATAGAGCTCACATTAATTTGTAGATCAATACGATCAAGCAGTGGACCGGATAGCTTTTGTATGTACATAGCAATGTGTTGCGGTGAGCAGGAACATGCACGTTTTTTATCACCAAAAAAACCGCATGGACATGGATTAAGGGCCGCCACCATTAAAAAATTACTTGGAAATTTAACAACCTGCTGTGCGCGAGCAATGACCACCTCACCATCCTCCAATGGCTGCCTGAGAGCTTCAAGCGTAGTGCGCTTAAATTCAGTCAGCTCATCAAGAAACAAAATACCGTTATGCGCAAGACTAATTTCGCCCGGTTGCGGGTAAGAACCACCTCCAATAAGACCAGCTTGTGAAATAGTATGATGCGGGTTACGAAATGGACGTGATTTTACAAGACCATCATTGTGCAACTTGCCCGTAATAGAGTAAATTTTTGTTGTCTCGAGCGTTTCTTGAAAGCTCATCTGTGGCATGATGCTTGGCAAACGCTTGGCAAGCATTGTTTTTCCTGAACCGGGAGCTCCTACTAAAACAATATTATGGCGTCCTGCAGCTGAAATTTGCAACGCTCTTTTGGCAAGCTGCTGCCCCTTAACCTGTCCAAAATCAAGTGATGGATTATACACTCGCTCACTATTATCAAGATTTTGAGCTAATGTAGGCAATACAACAGTTTCTGCCCTCAGAAATGATAACAACTCAGTTAAATGGTTAAAACTAAATACTTCGAGATTGCAAATAAGAGCAGCCTCCGCAGCATTTTCCTTAGGAACTATTAACCGTTTTTTTCCTAACAACATGGCATCACTTGCAATTGCAAGCGTACCACGTACTGGTCGAATTGAACCGTCAAGTGAAAGCTCGCCAATAAAGAGTGTCTCACTTAAAAAAAGTTGATCAATAGTTACGTGATCAATGGCAATTAAAATACCTATTGCGATGGGTAAATCAAAAAGAGTTCCAACCTTTTTAAGGTCGGCGGGCGCTAAATTTACCGTTACCCGTCTTGCAGGAAATGGAAGACCGCTATTTTTTAAAGCTGATTGTACCCTTTTTGCACTTTCCTTAATGGCAGTATCTGGTAGCCCAACTATATAAAAATTTACAAGACCAAAAGAAACATCAACTTCTACTTCGACGCTGTGAGCGACGACTCCATGCGTTATTGCTGAAAATATTTTTGCGTGCATAAAAAACTAAAAAAGTTAAATTGGTAAATAAGTAGTATGTAAAAAATAAAATATCATTACATTAGGATCTTGTACAGTAAAATAACTCACTCATTTTGATATGAGGACCTGTGCCCTGCAGGCAATGACTATTATTTGAAAAGAAACGGTTTTATTTGTAAGATTGAACGACTCTCACCTTAAGCCATCTACGCAAGGATCATACATATAATTGGGCCAAAATCATTATTAAATGCACCTTAATCTACAGTAACAATGTAATACCTGTAAAATCCGATGCATATGCACGGATTGATAAAGCCATATCAGAAAGATCAATATGAATTTATTCTTGCTTGCCCCCATCGCATTGTTTTATTTTGTCTTTAACGGTGTACATTTCACACTATGCGGCGAACAAAAACTGGCTAAGGCAAATACACAATTTCCAATAACATCATTTGTCAATTCTAGCTCTGGCCATCACGTATACGTTGGCATGAATGTAGAAAGCAGTACAACGTTTGACGGTTCATACGCTCTTTGCCAGCTACGACATATGCCAGGTTCAAATCTTATCGTTCCTTTATGTCCGCCAACTGTATATCACAAACTAAATGCCGCCACCGACCAATTTCAACAAAAAGAAAACCCGCTTTTTGGCCAACCTATTTTACATATGACACTTATGGAAGATGTAAATGGAATATTAAATGGACAGGTACACCCTGTTCTGGTAGTCAAATCATCTCCACATGAAGTACATATAACCGGGACGTACAAAGGGACCACTGCTGTATTGTCAGCAACGCTATTGGATGCTCATCCAACTGAGCCAAAGATAACAAATGGCATTGTCAGTTTGGCCGCAAGCAATGAATTCATATTTGCGGCAGTCAAACCACACAACAATCCAGTTTTTGGTCAGCCAGGCAGCGGAATAGCCTATTGCATATCCGGAATACTTACCGTCGACAAAGCGCCGGATGATGCTTCGGCTACATCTGACCCTCTGAAAGTACAAGTTGCAGCCGTATATGGACAGCTAGATGCGCCAAATGGCGTTCAGCATGATGACAGCCCACGAGCGCTGCCACTTGATTGCTCTACAAAGCAGATTCTGATCGGATCAAGCAAAAAAGCGGATGCTCTCGGACAAAAAGTTGCGATGGCATGGAGTAAAAAAATGAACTGTTTATACGTCGGATTGGATGTACAAAGTGACAATACATCTGATGGCGGCGTACAAGGAATTATGGTTGTACAAGCTTCACAACAAAACGGACTTTCATTAGAGCCTATCGCTAAATCTGACATATTCGAACAACAGACAACGTCACCTGTTGGTGCCTGCGGCCCTTACGCCTTAGTAAAAATTCATCAATTGCATACGCTGTACACAAGCACCTGCCTTTCTTATTTAATTGTTCTTGGCGGCACAACCGACGCTGCTCGCCAAGCTCGTTGCGTATATGCCATGCCATTGGTAACAAAGCAGGGATCGCCAGAACATGGTATGCTTGCCGCAAATGACGCTCCACCTGTTGACTATTTTACTAAAACTGAAAAACATAACGGAGAATTCATATCGCGCGGATTCGAGCTACAAGCCAAAACCAGTAGTCAATTACCACAAGAGGCTGATCCATCTGTACGCGTGGGCGGTGGCAATATTGCAAAAGGAACAATTAGTTGCATCGCTACCGCAGGCGATGTGGTCTTTATAACAGTTGTCGATACTGACCAGCATAACAGTGCGCAAGGAATTTACCGTTCGCGAGCACTATTTAATTCATCTGGCGCTATCAAAGGATGGACAAACTGGCAACGAGCAACAAGCGATATGAATGCAATGATCGGTGCCATTCCAAATCTTCACACAGGTCAGTTGCTCTATCTTGCACAAGATCCACAAAACGCATTAATATCCTTCAAACTATCTGACTGGATTAATGGAAAAACGCAAAAAGAAACATCGTTGGCCCATATTGTTTCTGAACAGTTTGGTGACAGTCACCTTGGCATATTAGGCGCTCATGATTTTGCATATCAAACTCCCGGTTTGCCACAAACATCAATCATTGCATTCACGGGAATGAAAAAGATCTTGCTGGTACAAACAAGCCTGGTCGAGCAGTCTGATAAGGTTACTATAGAAAATGACTACACAAAATACCAAGTCGCTCATTGTAGCAATGGAACGATAAACACTGAAATTAATAGTCCATTGGTATCATTTGCAGGAGGGGCTTTAGATGAACTTGGCGCAATTGGTAGCGCTGCTATCGTAACCGACACATCTGAAAATGCGTGGCTCGTTGTGGCCGGAGTCAATGGCGTTGCTATATTGTCCACCGATGATGGAATGGGATGGAACGTGCAGAATGGCATAGGGAATAACTTTTCTTGCCTTACGGTTGGAATGTCCTTTAAAAAATGTGGCAACTATCGTTTAGTAAAAAAAGTCGTAGCCGACAGTCCGTATCTTTATCTGCTTACAAGCACAAATCTCTATCGCATTGACATGCGCACAGTTTCTTTGGCGCAAAACAACATAAACCAAACTATAATCGCAACTTCCAATATGAAATTGTATGAAGGATTTCTTGACCTGGTCGTCTCTGGTAAGCTTGCTGTACTTGCAACCAATAAAGGATTGTTACGTATAGGCAACAATAGCGATGTACGCAACGCATCAAATCCACATGACTGCCATTGGACACAGATTAAAGACACAGCAGGTAGTGTGCTACAACTTGAACCTATCAGTCAAACAGGTATCGCCTCAGACGTTGCACGCGGTACTGGTGGAATGATCTATGCCCTAAATGCCAATAGAGCAACAAGGCAATCACATGCAATCAGGCTTAGTGTAGCTGGCATCAAAGACGATCAAGCAGTTGACGATAGTTCAATTAGAATACTACCCGATATGTTTAAGGAACACAGTTTATCCTACTTGATAAATTTTAGCTGTTTTCGCAGTAAAATGGCCAGCGACGGCATACGTTACATGTGCGGCAACAGTCACGATGTGCCACAAATATTTGATCTTACACTATTTACAGGCTTACCGGCAGTACGATGTGGAGAGCGGTTTGTTTCGCGCTCAGGGCACACCGTTAATGGTGCGTTTAGTCAAAACGATCAACTGCATATGATTGGCACTATTTGGGCATGGGGCGAATGGTTTGCTGTCGGTAGCTTTGGCATGATAATACATCAATAGCAACCACTAAGGATTCTAATACATGATAAGCCTGGAAATGAAAAAATCTTTTTTATCCATTTTGTTACTATTGTGGCACGTACCAATAATGGCTTCTACGTTTGTAGCGCCTATAAACCTACTAGAGCCATATAACGTTTTAATAAGGCCAGATATATCAGGATGTGAGCCTTATGTATTTGCCATGTACACCGAAGGAGGCTTTGGTTCAATCGGATACAATGAGCATGGCAATAAAGTTAACGTAATGCAGATTTGGAATCAAAACCAAAGCACTCTTGAAATGCTTCAGGGTTTTGCAGTTAATAATCCAATCACAAAATTAGCTGACCTATTAAGAGCAATCTCTGCCGATGATGACGGAGTCCGTGGACACATTGTGCCATGTGCAAACCTATCGTTAAGGTTTGCGGGAGCATTCTCTGCTTACTTTAAACTCCCTCATCGATTGATGATCAGCGCACATCTACCATTTGCCATGATGTCTCTGTCAGACGTTTCATACGTTGATTTGACCGAAGATAATACCATTGCGGATATTGAAGTAAAAGAACAGATAACAAACAATTTAGGACCCATCATCAACCAATTAGGACAAGGCTTGGACATCGGTCCATGGCACAGAATTGGCTTTGGCGACGGTATATGTATCGCTCACTGGATGGAAGATTTTAAACAAACAAAACCATTTTTAAAAAATGTTAATGTCGCTCTTCGGCTCGGCACTACGATTCCTTTTGGTAAAAAATCAAATGAAAACCTATTGCTTGCATTTCCATTTGGCAACGATAGAGCTGGTACTGTATTTGGAGGAGTGGGACTTACGTTAACTCTTGCTCAATGCTTGCGTGCCGGATTTGATATTCAACTTGATCACATATTCGGAAGTATACGAACACGTCGTATCAAAACGGCACCACAACAAACAGAGCTTTTTCTGTTAGAGCGAATAGCCTCATACGAAGACCACGGTTTAACACAAGAATTTAACCTATTTGGAGAATGCATTAATCTATTGCCTGGCACTTCCTTTCTTCTTGGATATGAATACCTTAAACACAGCGATGACGTTCTCTCTCTCTTTTCAAATACATTTTCTTATGATGTTGCTACCAATGCACAAAAATTATACGACTGGACCATTCATCAAATAGTTGTTCGATTCGCTATCAATGCTGACGCTTTTTGCGCTCAAGATGCAACATTTGCTCCATCCGGTTCATTATTTTTAAGACTGCCATTTAATGGAAGAAGAGCTACTGTGATGAGCACCATAGGCGCTTGCCTGAGCATAAAATTTTAAAAGGAAATCTGGTGGAAACAATCCTGATTGTAGGTGGAGCAGGATACATAGGTTGCCACACAACGTTGCTCCTCTGGCAACATGGCTACAAAATAATAGTCCTTGATGATTATCTTAATGGGAAATATCCGCCATTGCCATGGGCGCATATAATACATGGAAACATGGCCAATACAGAACTACTCAATACGATTTTTTTAGAACATAGCATCAAAGCAGTTATTCATCTTGCAGCATCTATCAATATTGCAGAGTCTGTGAGCGCACCGCTCGTCTATTATGAAAACAATCTTGCCAATACAATCAATGTGTTACATTGCATGATCAGACACAACGTTCATCAGATTGTATTTGCTTCAACAGCAGCCGTATATGGAATGCCTGATACAGTGCCCATTGCAGAGTCCGCCACATGTAAACCGATTACCCCATATGGCATGAGCAAATACATGTGCGAGCAGATAATACAGGATCTCCATAGAGCCTATGGGCTTCAGTCCGTAATTCTACGCTTTTTTAATGTTGCTGGAGCACATCAAACAGAAGATCTTTCAATGTTTTATACATCAAAAACACATCTTATTCCGTTGCTCTTTCATGCAACTATGTCAGAAAAACCGTTCAATATCTTTGGAACGACACATCAAACCATCGACGGAAGCTGCGTACGCGATTATGTGCATGTCATGGACGTCGCCCAGGCACATCTAAAAGCTCTAATCTTTTTGAAAAATGGCGGCCAACAACTCATTGCCAATATTGCCTCTGGTCACGGCACGTCAGTAAAAGAGGTTATAAAAACTACAGAACAATATCTACACCTACCGGCAAGAATTATTGAACAACAATCTCGATCATCAGATCCTGCACAATTAGTTGCAAATATTGACCAGGCTCAAAATACACTTTTCTGGAGGCCTGAACGCAGCAACATATCGTATATTCTCGAAACCTTTGGCCGTTTCTTTTTGTCTGCATAATGATTTGTCACCATAAAAAAATTCGCATACTTTTTGTCCGTCCTCGGTATGATGTTCAAGTATGTGTGTTGAGCAATACGAGACACAACGGTATTTTTTAAAAAATTTATACGTTTCAAATGAGCTTTGGCGCGTTTTATTTTTTTATCCGTCATCAAAAATAACCATGAAAGCTTTAATTTTTCCAACACTCCAGCAAGAAACAAAAAATGATGCATTACAGCACGTTCTGCATGAATAGCATTAAAAAATAGTACGAGCATACTAGACAGTTCCTGAGGCTCTTTTGTGCTCGTATAACGCCTGGCTATTTCAAATGCAAGATCATCGCACAACTTTTCCTGTGGTAGCGCAAATAACTCTGCAAATTTCAGCTCTGGCTTCCATCTGCCCCAGGACAACCTGCTATTCATCAACAGATATGCCTTGCGGACCTTGTACCATAAGCCACCGTATATAGATCCAACAATACCTAATCCAATATAGTGAGAACGCCTTGCTAGGCCAGACACAAAAGACTCATACACATCAAAAATCGTTATTGGAGGGCGGTATTGAAGTCCTGGATTATTGTTATTAGTTTGGTCAACGGTGGTGTTGGTTGCAGTACTATTTGCCTGATTGGTGTGTTGATTTTGATAGTTATTAATGTTAATTGGCACCGTCAGATTAACCGGTTGCTGCGGTTGCATCATCTGCTGCTGTTGGTACTGTCCAAACATCGATTGATGAGTAGGCTGCAAATTCCGCTGATTATTTTGCTGCCCATAAGAGGAAACATTCGATACAGACTGCATTTGCGGACAAGTGGCTAATGATTGTGGCTGCTTATTAACAGGCGCAGCAGGTTGCTGCTGATTGCCACCCACCAATTGTTGTAATAAGATATTTGGCACATCATACCACTGAGAACCGTAAACAGTAATGGGCATAAAAATTATTAAAATCACAGCCTTAAAACAAGATCTGACAATCATTCCCTGAGCCTTTTTCTGAAGTTAATTCTGACCAATATACTTTAGAATTATCACAGAGTGTCATAGAATGAGGTAATTTTGCAACTTAAAGCTATTTTTATAAAACAACTATTAACGGCAAACGCAAGAGGAAGGATAACAATGATAGCAAATACGGTAAACTATCCGGTACATCCACTTATTTCAGAACGGTGGTCGCCGCGAGCAATGTCAGGAGAATCGATCAGCCATGACCAGCTTATGACTATCTTTAAAGCTGGCAGCCTAGCTCCATCGTCTTTTAATAATCAACCATGGACCTTTATATATGCAAACCGTGAAACACCAGATTGGGAAATTTTTTTTAATTTATTGGTTCCCTTTAACCAAGAGTGGACTAAAAATGCAGCGGTCTTGGTAGTAGTTGTGTCAAAAAATAATTTTTACAGCACAGGAAAACCATCCAGAACGCATAGCTTTGACACCGGTGCAGCCTGGGAAAACATGGCGCTGCAAGCAAGCGCTGATAATCTTGTTGCGCATGGAATGGAAGGTTTTGATTATGACGCTACATGCACGTTGCTTTCAATACCAGATGACCACACCGCAGAGATGATGTTTGCACTGGGAAAACCGGCTAATGATCTGTCCGTATTATCGACAGAACTACAAGAAAAAGAAAAACGTTCTGATCGAGTCCCCCTAGAACAAGTAGTCTGCAAAGGGAAATTTAAGCTACTGCGTTAACGCCCTTAAAGCTTTATGCCCAGCTAACGTTACGTTAAAGCTTTGAGTAAAAAGCCTTAAGATATATTTCAATACAATGTGCCCGAGCTCATATATCTATATGAGCTCGGGCACATTGTATTATAAAACTAATGTCTCAAAACGTATTATTACGCTTCTGCATGTTTATTATTACGCTTACCTTGTTGCTTGGCCAATCGGTCCATGCGCCAAGAAGCTATAAGCGTATCAAGTTTAGCCTGAGCATCGCGAAATGAAGCGTACTCCTGTTCCTTGACATACCTGGTAACTTTTTCGGCCCATTCTGCTTTAAGGCCTGGAGTCAGCAAAGCGTGCTCTTGTGGCAGCACTTTTGACTTCAGGTAGTCTAAGGTAACTATCTGACCTAGCCATTCAGGATTTTCAATTTTTAACTCAATCGTCTTTAGAGGATGGAAGCGACTATTTAGTGCAGCATCCGTAAAGGCGAAGTTTCCAGCCGTCATTATCAATAAATGACTTACATCAATATGTCGTTGCAAGTACGGACTGTAAAACCTTTTTTCGCTAGGCTCTAAAAATGGAAGTAATATAGAAAGCAGATTATTATCTTCAGCAACTCTTTCAAGCTCGTCAAAAAACAATATTCCATTTCTACAGCCAAGCTTTCCTAGCTTTTCTAATATCAATCCAGGCTCTGTTGCAGAACCAAAGATCTTTTCGATAGTACAATTTGCAAGGCAAACCGTTTCAACCGGAAGGCCCATAAGGCGGCCTACAGAACGCGCAAGCATAGTTTTGCCAACGCCTGGAGGAGAAACCATATTTAAAAACTCACGAGATTTTACGTTAGGCCCAATGGCAGCCTGATATGATTGAATATGATTTATGCATGTTGATAGCAACATATGCTGTGCTTCTTGACTATACATGTCAAAATAATGCGCAGCCTCTTCCATATCAAATTTAGGTTTTTTGGATTTGAATGGAACAGATAAAAACACTTTTATGACATTGACATTACCAGAAGAAAACGCTTCCTCAACATAGGGTACCCGTTCGTTGGTTGCGTATACTATTTTGTCCTGATCGGCATCAAGAAAATTAAGATTTCTTTTATTTCTTGCATACTGACGTCCAAGAAGGAACATAGGATCTTTTTCTGTTTTATTAACAAAATTTGAAGCCAGACTCCATTGATCGGACCACCTACCCATTCCTCGTACATAACCTACGCCAAGCGCACCCAGAGCATACACTATTATTGCCCCCCCAACATTAACTTCAACATTGTCACGACTAACAAGTATTGGTATGCCTTTCCCCGCCTGAAAGCCGAAAAAGCACCCTGCAGCCGTCACCCCAACAGCAGCAAAGGTCGACAGGAGCGTTTTTCCTGCACTGTCAGAAATAACTGCATTACAAGATAAGGATCTTGCTTTTATGAACTCATCCTCACATGCCTGATCAAGCTCTTCGGGCGTAGTCCAGGATCCAGATTGCCCTTCTAACAAATTACTTTGATCAAAAAGCACATGTGGGTTATGGTAAGGAGAAAAATCTTGTACTTCATCCTTTGCTACAATTGGCAACACTGAAAGTATCGTCATGAGCATTGCTCCGCTTTTTATTATCATTTTTTTCATAATAATCCTCATCCGTTCGTTGTATTGGTTAAACAGTCATCAGTATGCATATAGCTACAGCTATATCATCACAAAACAATAGCGTATATTATCATAAATAATAAAACAAAAATTATGACTTGTCAAGCCACAACCATAACTTTTATTGCTATTGAAAATAATTATCGTCAAGCCACGTATAGACTATGCTTGACGAGCGATAAAAGGCTTATAACCGCATGCAAGGCCAGGACCTGTTGCAAATAAAAATATTTCATATATACTGAGCATTGAAAACTATTTTAAATGGTTTATAACTCTCTTTTTTTATTTATAAAGTACTAAATGGCAATCATTTTTCGAAAGAAACTCGATGAAGAAAATTTTTTATAGTAAAGAGTTTATATCTTTTCTTTTGACCGCTCTGTGCTTATTGCATACCTCGCATGCTCAGTGCATGTGGAAAAAAACAACAACGCTTACCAGTCCAGATGATAACATAAATATTACCCAGACCTTTTCCAGTAATGTGAACAATGATGCAAATCAGAACAGCATTAATATAGGTAGCTTTCAGAAGGGCAGAAAGAAAACGAAGTCCTCAGAGAAAGCCCCAGAGAAAACCTCGAAGAATGAAAAAAATGATAGCGCGAAGTCTTCGAAGAAAACGAAGAAGACGGAAAAAGTGAAGCAAAACAATAATGGTGGTAGTCATAGTATAAATGTAAGTAGCATGTCCGGCGGCTCTCTCAACGTAAATCAGAACAATAGCAGCAGTTATATTGGCAATAAAACAACTGACCCTGTCGATCGATCCAACTACACACGCGCTAAACAAAGTACATATACCGATAGTAGTGATGGCAATACTAATTACACTATCGACGAGATCACAGAGGGGAATATTATCATGAATAATACCTCTCATACTACTTACAACCAGTATGAAAAAGCCGATCCATCAATGGCCGCCGAAGAAGCTTTAAGAGACCAACAAGATAGGCAAGAGGAAGAACGAATAGAGGAGAGACGACGCAAGAGGCAAGAACAGCGAGCGCAAGAAGAAGAAAAATATAAGCAGATGCTGGGGGGTGTTGCAGAAAATAGCCGAAGGCAAGAAGAAGAGGCAAAACAGCAAAAACTAATAGAACAACAGCGCGCACAAGAGGCTCAAGAAGAGCAGCAACGCAGGCAAGAAGCTCTAAGACAGCAAGAACGAGAAAAAAAGGCCAAGCTCGAGCAAGAACAGCGAGAACAACAACAAACTATGGAGATGCAGCGCAAACAACAACTGGAACGTGCAGAAGAGCGCAAGCAACAAGAACAGCAGCGGCAGCAAGAAATAATCAATAATCAAGAAGAACGTCAAAGGCAAGACGAGGCCCGGCGCAAACAAGAGCAAAAAGAGGAAGAGCGTCAAAAGCAAGAGGCCGAGCAGCTGCGAAAGCAAGAAGAAAA
>JABDES010000003.1 GCA_013286935.1 Candidatus Babelota bacterium | reverse complement strand
GTTTGACCTTGTATCCCAGGGGGATATGCCGATATACCATATGTGATAAGGTTTAAAAGGGTTGAGGACCTGAAAAAGCAAGACAAGGAAATGTGGGAGAAGTCGGTACGTACGGGCAGTTATTAAAGTTGTCTTTTGTTGCCCTTACACAATAATGCCAGCGAAATCGAAGCTTCCATTTGTATCAACAGGAGGTAGCGGATTAAGCCACTTGTTGAATAAGAACCGAAGCATTTACGTTTGCTTGTGTACCGCCAACTATACTTGCAAGAGTAACAGCTGCAGCAGAACTGTGATTGACAAGAGTAATAGCATCTCCTGCATTTAGAACAAGAATTGCTTGGCCATTGTTTTGTTGAGTTCCTGCACCAGAACCATATATTGTTTCTGGATTTGAAAAAACATTATTTATAAATAGCGCAAATTGATTTGGTTCTGTGCCAGATATAGAAAAGGTAATGATATAGATTCCTGTGTGCAAAACAACAATTGAAGAGTCCGAAATGGTATGTGAAATGCCAAGTAGGGGGCCATTGCCATCAAAAATTACGGGAGCTTCTAATGCTACTGTTTGGACAGCAAGATTGTAAATGTAACCATAGTTTAAAATGCTGGATATGCCGGTTGCTCCTGTCAAACCAGTTGCACCGGTAGCGCCAGTTGCTCCAGTAGGGCCTGTGACACCCATAATTCCTGTTGGGCCCGTAGATCCAGTTGCGCCAGTTGGTCCTGTACTACCTATAGGTCCAGTTACGCCGGTTGGTCCTGTGGCTCCATTCGTTCCTGTGGTTCCCGTTGTACCAGTTGCGCCAGTTGGTCCTGTAGATCCAATCGTACCTGTAGCACCGGTTGCTCCCATTATACCTGTTATTCCGGTGATACCCATCAGTCCTGTAGGTCCCGTAGCGCCTGTTGCACCAGTCGCTCCATCAGTTCCTGCGATACCAGTTTGACCGGTTGGCCCGGTAGCGCCAGTTGCTCCAGTAGGGCCTGTAATACCCATAATGCCTGTTGGGCCCGTAGGACCTGTAATTCCCGTGGATCCAGTACTACCTATAGGTCCAGTTGCGCCGGTTGATCCTGTGCTACCCATAGGTCCAGTTACGCCGGTTGGTCCTGTCGCTCCTGTGGTCCCGGTTGTACCAGTTGCGCCGGTTGGTCCTGTAGATCCAATCGTACCTGTAGCACCGGTTGCTCCCATTATACCTGTTATTCCGGTGATACCCATCAGTCCTGTAGGTCCCGTAGCGCCTGTTGCACCAGTCGCTCCATCAGTTCCTGCGATACCAGTTTGACCGGTTGGCCCGGTAGCGCCAGTTGCTCCAGTAGGGCCTGTAATACCCATAATGCCTGTTGGGCCCGTAGGGCCTGTAATTCCCGTGGATCCAGTACTACCTATAGGTCCAGTTGTGCCGGTTGATCCTGTGGCTCCTGTCGCTCCCGTAGACCCTGTTACCCCATTTGCACCTGTGACTCCCGTTTTTCCAGGAGGACCGGCAATTCCAGTTGCACCCGTTGCCCCAGGGGGTCCGAAAGGGCGAAGCCTTGCCAGGATTGCCAAATAACCAGCATTGGATGCGCAGATTCGTTTGCATTTACACAATATTTGTTCTGGATTACCGGTATTATTTTTCCACGCATTGATATGAGCTTGCCCAGATTGCAATCTTTCTTTGTACTTTTCCAGATAAGCCTGAATACAGTATATTTGGTCCTGTGGTAGGCTGTTGCAAACGGTCATGCATTCATCAATTACTTGATCAACGTATTGATACAAGGCCACCGTTCCTTCATTCTGTATATCTTGGCATAAATTTTTAAATTGAAAAGACCAGTGATAATCCGGTAACAAATCTCTCAAGGCCAAAACACTTGCTCTAGCATGCTTGCCTATGTAAACAAGTGAATAGCGTAATTGTTCATTGCTATTTTTGGGGAAATTTGCATTAAGCGTGTGAAATGGTAGCAATACAAAAAATAGGGCAAATAGTTTGATAATTTTTTGGTGCATCAGTTCATCCTTACATAAGTGGATCAAAAGTGATCAAAATATATACCTCTTATCCTATTTATCTATATTCCAAAAAGTAAACAAAGCACGTTATTATATTGACTTGCTTTTTCGCAGTAGGGTAATGTCATCTATTGATATTTGTTATCCGCCTGATACTACCATGATGGGGTGTAAGCCATGATCAAATGCGGTTTTTTTTGCTTATTACTATTAAGTCATATTGTTATATTTGCCGATGACACTTTGACGTCAACATCAGATCCCTTATTGGTTATAGTATTGATGGTTAAAAACGAAATGAATGTTATTTGTCCAACATTACAACCTTATGTAGATGCCGGAATTCAATCATTTTTAATCTATGATACTGGTTCTACTGACGATACCATTGCTTGTGTGCAAGAATTTTTCAAAAAATATAATGTATCGAATGCTATTATACGACAAGAATGGACTGATGGAGCTACCTTTCATTTTGCTCAATCGCGTAATCGAGCGTTGCACTTCGCGCAAGAGGCATTCCCGAATGCGAGTTTTATGTTAATGCCCGATGCAGAATGGTATTTCCATAATGTACCCGAATTGTTGAAATTTTGTCGGCAACATCAATATGACAATACTCCTGCGTATTTAGTGAACATTACTAATGACTTTAGTGAAAATTATCAACCACGACTTATGCGATGTCGCTCGCAACTACATTTTGTTGGAGCTCGACATGAGTATCTCAATTGTGCTTGCTACCACAAAATACCCAAGGATATTTTTTTTGAATGGCGCCCAAGCGCCATTGGTAACGAAAAATCACGAGCGCGATGGTTAACAGATCTTACGGTGTTGCTTGAGGAATATAGCAGTAATACTGCCGATCCCCGTACCATGTTTTATATAGCGCAAACTTATGCCTGCTTGGGCCAGTGGGAAAATGCTTGTGTATGGTATGAACGACGGATTTCCGTTCCTATTGAAATGGCATGGCATGAAGAAACATTTATTGCGCGATATAGATTAGCACAAGCCTATGAAGCTTGTGGGAGATGGGATCAAGCTTTTCCCCATTATCTTGCAGCATTTTCTTTTCGATCACATCGAGCCGAACCACTTATATGTATCGCACAGCATTATTGGAATACTGATGAGTTTGCATTGTGTTATCTGTTTGCAAAACGTGCCGTAGAGCTATCTTTTCCTGACTCTGACCTACTATTTATCGATAAAGAGCTTTATGATTTTACCCGACATGATTTATTAGGGCGTGCTGCGTGGTATGTCGGTGAATATGCCATTGGTGAGGCGGCAGTACAACGCGCACTCATTGTTCATCCTGATATATCATACCTTCATTTTAATCTAGCATTGTTTGAGGCGCGTAAATGCCAAAAATAACCATATTAATATTACCAACTCCACATATGGCAATATTGCTTTACGATACGTTCATTTTCGTCATTACGACGCTCTACTTTTAGTGAATCCTGATCGGTAGAAAGGCCATGAGGGTTGTGGTAAAACAAGCCGCTAATGCCCGGTACTTTTTTTAAAGAAACACCCTGGCTTGCCAAACGATTCCAAAATTCAAAATCACCCGCAGAAAAAAATGTTTCATCAAAAAACCCGTATGTACTATGCAATGATTTGCGCCACATTGGTTGTGGTCCCGGCAAGCATTGGTACATACGCTCAGGCAAAAATTCGTCCGGTTGCATGAGTGCATAATTACTATTTTTTTCAAAGGTCTCATTGGCTGAAAGGGTAAGGTATACATTTGAGTATACTAAATCGATAGAATGATCTTCTTCTAAAGCATGGGCATGTATTTCAAGTGATTTTGGATTGCGGCGATCATCAATGTTTGCATTAGTAATAAGGTCGGCATTTGCTTTTTTTATGGCATAATTCCACACAGCATACAAGCCAGGGTCACAAGGTATTCGTTCATATACAATATTTGGATAGAGTTGGATATAGCGTCTAATAATAGGCTCTTCATTACCCGCAGAGTTTGCATTAATAATAATGAGTTCGCATTCTTTAAATATAGTTTGTCGAACAATGTCGCTCAAAAATCCTTCAATAAATTCATCTCCGTTGTATACAGAGGTTATAATAGAGACGCGTGGCTTTGCATGTGGTGATGTTAAGGCGTGGTATTTACCATCATACTGATAAAAGTAATATGGTACATCAATCACTGCTTCATTTTTCAGGAGTCTTGATTGTGCAATGGCAAGAGCCCATGTGCGATCTTCACCAAAATTATTTTCGGGAAATGCAAATTGTAGCGCAATAGATCGTTTGATAGGATTTAAATGATTTGGTGGTCGTAGGTGGACTCCATTTTCAGTGCAATATTTGTTGTTATATTGTATTGAATGAATAAATTTCTCTGGATTTTCTCCATTGGTAGTCATGATACCAACAAGACTTACGCAGTCCGGATTTTGTGTTAGTTTTTCATAAATCATGGAGATATAAAGGGGATGCACATCGTCGTCATCATCGACGAAGCAGACATATTCTCCCTGGCTTTGCAAAAGTAAGGTATTTCGTTTAAACCCTATCGAATGTTGCTGGTCGTCCCTGAAAAATAAAATTTCTATTTGGTCATCGAGTTTGTTTTCGGTGATTTGATTTTGCAATTTGTTGTATATTTTTTCAAAACATTCTCTTCGTTTTTCAAGAGTGCAGATTAAAATGCTCCATGCCTTACCGCATGAAGTATTTGAGCACGGTGTCAAACCAGTACTACTGACTAGTGATAGTAGTGTTAATGCTACTATCACTAGTTTTTTTCTCATAATACAATCTTTCTTAAATGAAATTGAGTTTATGCAATCTTCAAAATGGTAAGTCGAATCATGAAAGAACCGGCATCAGTTCCGGCAGTTACAACGGCAGCAGTACCAACAACCGAACTAATAGCAACAACTAAAATGGTTGGTACTATAACGAATGCTCGTCCATGAATCCATGTGGTTGCTGTCGAAGACCCTGCAACTGTGTTAGGATCCAAAGCTAGAGACCCAGAGGTCGCTCCTGTATAAATGCCGACAGACCCAGCTGATCCCAGACTCATTTCATAGTCTAATACATATGTACCGGCTGATAAGGTGTAAACGGTACCACCGGCTCCTGCCGCAGCAACAATATTTAATGGGATACTATTGAATACTTGTGTATCGATGGTAAATGCTGTTCCGGGCGGGACAGAGTTATTTGGTGATTGAATAGTGCGTATAAATTCTGCCGCACCAATGACCCCACTTGTACCGGTTGCACCAGTTGCACCAGTCGTACCGGTACTACCGGTTGTGCCTGTTGATCCTGTAGTACCCGTTGTTCCGGTTATGCCTGTAGATCCTGTGGAGCCTGTTGCCCCCCTTGGGCCGGTAGAGCCGGTGCAGCAAGGACCGGTTGCCCCTGTGGGGCCGGTTGAACCGATAGTCGCCCCAGTCGGACCAGTTGCGCCTGGCATTCCTGTAGGACCAGCAGGTCCTATTAGGGATAAGCCGGTATCCATAAGTGCGTTTGCAAGAGCTGTGAGGTTACTAAAGTCAATGCCGTTAATAAAAGCATGACCACTTACGGTCAAACAGCCAACACACAGTGCGCATATTTTTTTGGCTTTGCGTCTTGTTTGTCCTTGACCTTCTGTGTAATCTTCCAAACAATTCAGATGAGCCTTCCCTCTTTGTAGTCTTTGCTTGTATTTCTCTAAATCTGCCTTTATTGATTGTAGCTGATTTTGCTGGAGAGTGTTGCATATTTCAAGGCATTCATTAATTACCTGATCAACCTCTTGATACAATGCTATTGTTCCTTCATTTCGGATATCTTGGCATAAAATGTTAAACTTTAAAGACCATTGGTAATCAGGGAAGATATCCTTTAGCGCAAGAATGCTTTCGCGCGCGTGCTTGCCAATGTAAACAAGAGAATAGTCTAATTGCTCATTGAGCTGATTGAGCCTTATGTCGTTTGAGGCAGGAATTGTAGTGGCGTGAGAGGGTATGTATAAACAAAGCAGAAAAAATAACCTGATAATTTTTTGTTGCATCAGCTCATCCTTGCAATAAGTGATCAAAAAATGATTAACAAATATATTGTCTATAATCTATTTATTAACAAATTAAAAAGTCAATTTTTTCTCTAAATCAGGATCAATGTGACTTACAGGCTTGTATGTTCCTGTTTTCCAGCAAAAAAACCTAAATTTTTTAAACGACGATATACAGATGAAGGATGTACGCCTAACATGTGAGCTACTTTATAATAGCTTCCAAGCTTTGTAAAAAGGTTTATCAGAGCATCCGGGTCTTTCAGGGTTTGATGATCAAAATAGATAGTTCTCGCGGTGTTGAAATGTTGGCCAACATCGCTCGGGTATATTGTTGATTTTCTATAGTGCGTATGCTGTTTTACCAGCCGATCTGTGGCAAGATATAGATCCTTAATGCTTGAATAGTGCTCAGCGATCAACTTATTTTTATCAAATTCATTTAAGACAGCAGTAGTGCGTTCTGGTGATAGCTGTTCTACAAAACCATCTATAAGCTTGTGCAGTTCGGTAGCGTCTAACTGATCTGGTGTTGGAATAGTGCATACTCGTCCCTTAAGTTGCCTGAATAATACTGGGTGTACACGTTGTTCGTGATTAAGAACGGATAGATTTTTATTTCCCGAAAATAGCAATCTGGATCGATTAATATTTTTATACATATTACGGTCATCAAAGATGCCTGCTCCTTGTGCAATAAATTTTGCAAGCGCATATTGTGCATTCATATTAACCTGTTGCAGGTCCTTAATGACAAAAATACCTTGCTTATTAAACTTGTTAAGTAACGGAATAGTCCTATTGGTCTTCGTAATATTTTCATTTGAAAACTCTTCTGCTTCAATGATAAATATACTTTTGGTAACATGTTCTTGTGCTATAAGATGAGCAACAACACCAACATCTGATGGGTGCGCATCAAGAAAGAGTACGTCGCGTTCAAGCATTTTTTTAAACAACTCTAATTTGGAAGATAGTATAGATGGGCCAAATGAGGGCAATACGGAGCTAATTTGTCTTCCAGATGAGCTTGACTGCAGATACATCAAATATAGTATATCATATGGAATGGTACCTGTTAGACTTTGATGCTCGAGCAGATCAGCTATATCGGCTTTATTGATTATAATGACAATCTCTTCATTGCTATTTCTAATGGCGGTCATTATGAATGTTTCAGGTAAGAGCGTATGAAGATGTCGATATACTGGTACCTCTAGGGTAATAAGATGATGCATAATGGTTTGACATGCCTGTGCTACGGGGTGATTAGCACCAATATATGAACCTTCTACCTGGCATAATGTTCGTGCGTGTTCATTAAAAAGAGTAAATTTATTATGTTTATATACAATAAGAGCATGCAAAGGGTTTTGCTTTTCTTCAAAAAAAGATTGAATGCATTTTTTGTATATGTTGATCTCTCGATTTTTTAGATAAAGATCATTATTGAGGCCTGCTTTTCGTATTCTAATATGTTCAATAGCGTTGTTATGCATCATGCCAATGATATTGCCTACATAACTTGCAAAGGTTATCATTCCATTCTGCTCCTCAAATGTGTAGGGCCGTAGTCCACGAGATCCACGCTGCACCTTAAAATAACCGGCCAATACACGATTATGATAAAGTGGAACAAAAATATCTGCGTCGATATCATGCATAAATTGTAATAGCGCCTGCTTTAGGTAGCTTTCTTCATAGAACAGGTCAAATCCAAGTTCCTCAAAGAGTAAAATTTTTTTATGTCGTGGTAGAGATCCGAGTGCTGATAAATTTTCAAATCGTTCAATAATCTGGTCTGTATCCTTGTCAGCATCTTTAATAACTAAATACAACATGAGTGAAGAAAGGGAAAATTCGTTTTTGAAAAATTTAAAAGTGCTGTCTTGTACGCAAACAAAAGAGGTTATATTACTCAATTCTTCGAGTGCTGCCTTAAAGTTTGTGATTGTGTTAGGGTTGTCTCCCAAATGGCTAAAACTTAAAACATGCGACCAGGTATGTGCTTTGAATATCACATATAGTGAATATAAGAGAGAAATGGAGGTAAGAAGAGTGGCAATACTGCCAATAAGGTACCAAAATAAAATGCATTTTTGGGTTACCAAGACGCAAGACACTATGCATTTACTGAAAATAAATGGAACAATTAATATCCTCAGAACCGATTTAAGTTGGGCGCTAATCATATATGGAAGCTTAGGGGAGTATATTGAGTATAAAATATTTCCAAAGCTGGGCACCATTACTAAATTGAGTATCGCAAGCAGAGACATGAATACTATAGAAGATTCTTTTCTATAAATATCTGGTAGAAAAACATTAAGATGGAAGTGGCACATTGTAGCAAACACTAGATAACAGATTAATATATTACTAACCATCGTGCATACATATTGTAATGTATGGGATGAGCTTGTTTGTCTGCCAAGAATTTGTAGCATATGGCCGACCGCTTTATATTGGCATACAATGCACAATTGAATAATACGCATATATCCAAAGTATGCATGAGAAGAAGCAAAAAAAATTGTATTTTTATAAAATAAAAGCCATGCAAGAGTTTCAACAAGATGGCCTATAACAAGTATGCAGAATGGAAGGTAGATCTGTTTGCAAGAAGTATGCGCATAGCCTTTGTAATGCAACATAATAATGGTAGCCAAGCTTATACAGGCGGCCGAAATGCTATTGCCATAAAGAAAAAAGAAAATCGGAATGTCAAACAGATTATACATAACGTGAGTTTGGCCTAAAGGGCGCTTTGTAAGTAATTTTGTGTAAACAACTATTCAGTCGTCTGACCATAAGAAGATATTTTTTGATTATGTACAGCCTTTCGGATTGTGACGTTTAATGATCCAATTGTATTAGTAACATAGATTATTTTATGTATTTCATACGGATAGGTCAAAGAGCGCGATGGGTATGGTCTTTGCGAATTTTGACTTTGTAATGAGTGAGATGATTAGCTTGTTGATATTGGTCTCGTGTGCACTACGCAAAAAGAAATAACTAGTTTGCAATGTAATTCAAAGTAGCTTATCTTTTCAAAAAAATTGAAGACGATGTGAAGCGCATGCAAGCGGTATATATTTTTAAATCATCTTGTTTTAGGTAAGCACTATGTGGTTCGGTCGGACTTTTGCCCTCGTTTTTTTATCGGCTTTTTCTTCTGCTATTTTGTTTGGTATGGATGGGAACTCTCGTGGGGGAGGCAAAATTCCTTGTGCTGCGCGTTATCAGATAATAAGCAACGGCAATAGTATTTCGCCCTTGTTGTCTAGCTCTTCAAAGAATGAATTTGATGAAGATGAGATCAAAGAAATGGAATCTGTTTTTGAAAGTGCTCCTGAAGACGCCCGTGAAATTTTAGAATATATAGAAAATCCTAGTATTTTTGGCACGCAGGGCTGTAGGTCATCCTATTTTGTAGGTGCTCCAGGAACCGGTAAAACAACGATGGCCTTGGCTTTAGCATATAAAGCGAGCAAACTATCGCCTCCATGGGGTTACAAGCTTGTTAAAAGCAGGGAGCTTACCGTTGGAGAATGTCGTAATCACACCGTAAAACTCTTAAATCAGCTTTTTACAGGTGTTCTTTCAGAAAGTCGCCCAATGCTTTTAATCATAGATGAGCTAAATAAACTGCTTGAGCATTCAGAAAGTGAGCACTATGACACAGATACTTCTTCAGCGGCGCTATGGGAATTTCTCGACGAGCAAAAGAGGAATGCCAAGCTCTTTTTTATTGGCATTATGAATCGTGATGACAAGCTTGCGCAGCCTATGAAAAGTAGGATGTTACTCAAAACTATTTTGTTTAAACAAATAACTGATCCTGCTATGCGATTAAAAAAAATGCATGAAAAGATCTCAAATTTTACCGCTGTATTGGAAAATGGTGGAGAGCGTCACTTGGCAACACTGTTACGGACACGTCCTGATGCTTCAGGTAGGGACTTTGATGGTATTGCACTTAGAGCTGCCCAAATAAGTCGTAGGACACATAAGCAAGATCGTATAAAAATGGTAACCAAAAGACATCTAGATCAGGTTTTTGAGGCATATGACAAAGAAAAAAAACGAACTAAATACGATCAATTAGAAGAATCTACCGAAGAACGGCAAGAACGTTATCATAGAGAGAGTTTAGTGCAAACAAAACGGCTTAATCGAGAAAGTTTAGCGCAAACAGAAGAGCTTAATCGAGACAGTTTAGCACAAGCAGAACGACATCATCGAGAAGGTTTAGTACAAGCAGAACGACTTAATCGAGAAGGTTTAGTACAAGCAGAACGACTTAATCGAGAAGGTTTAGTACAAGCAGAACGACTTAATCGAGAAAGTTTAATACAGCAAAGAGAATTATCGCTTCAGGGGCACTTAATTGGGTTAACAACCCAATTAAACCAAGTCTCCACAAATACTCAGGTCTTTGGTGGTAGTCAAACCACGCATCGTTTTATGACTAAAGGTTATGCTGCCCTTTTAGGGTTTTTGACTGATGATCAACGTACACTAGCTGAAGAAATGAGAAAACGGTCAAGGAAATCAGAAGAGCAATATGAGCGTGATAGGGCAAATATGAATAGTGGTTGCTTGATTTCGTGATATGGCATGACTGATGGTAAACAAAATGCGCATAAGCAATGTATCATTATTGTTTTTTGTATTTTCATCTTCCCTTTACGCTGAAGAATCTGGAACCACACAAGAGAGGGCTACGATTGCTAGGTCAACTAGTATAAGGCGAATTCCGCTTAAGCCTCTTTATGCCTTTCCTGGCGACTCTGTGGAAAGCAATAAAGACATTGCAAAGGTAAAGAATGTTTGCCACAAGCCTATGCCAGAATGGCTTGTGCAATCAAGCCTGAAAAATGCGCCCCCTTTATTGCGGGGAATAACTAATTATCTATTAGGACGATCACATGGTAAGGTTATACCATCCTTCCACCGGTTTATCCTGGTTGGTCCGCCAGGGACGGGTAAGACTACACTAGCTCGTGCTGTAGGCCATTCGCTTCATGGATCGACGATTTTAGTAAGCGCAACCGATTTTTTAGGCCCATATCGCAATGATACTCCAATTAAGTTGAGATTTTTTTTTGAAACATTTTACACCCCTCCATCAGAAGATCAAAAGCCAACAGTCATCATTATCGATGAGCTTCACAAGCTTTTTGAAGGGTATGAGAATAATAATTGTGATAAATCAGAAACAGCCGCTGCCTTTTGGTTGGCATTAGATACGCTGGAGATGAACAATCCTCATGTAATTGTGATTGGGACTGCTAATAGCGTTACCAAGTTGCCTCCTGAAATTAAGAGCCGCTTTCATGGCAAAATAATCACCATGCCATTACCTACAAAAAAGCAAAAAATACAGGCTTTCAGGAATATTCTTATAAGAGATGAGTCTGTTGTGCTCGATGCATCTATTGATGATGTTTTTATAGACAATGTAGTTACGTTGCTAGAAGAAGGATCCTTGCGTGATATCCAATTGCTTATCGATGCATCAAAGATGTTTTACTATATGTACAGCAGTTCTCCAGGCGTAACAACTATAAAATTACATCGTAGCCATTTTGAACAGGCTCTCAAGCAGCTAAATGGAGAAACTACTGAGCATATAGAAGGATTTATGCAGCGAATCTATCCTAAACTCAAACCGTATGCCTTGGTTTTAGGCTTGGCTATTAATGTTCTTACGGGAGCGCGCATTAGTGCTGATTTAGCAAAGGAGGCGAAAAGATATTTTGCTCGAGCATAGATCAGGATTATTATTCCTCCATTGTAACGATAGTACACCATCAACAGCGAGATATTACCTATGATATTTTTTAGAAAAAGAGTCATATTTTTTTATGCTATTTTTTTTGCTGCTCACTGCACCCTCTATGGTATGCGACCAAAGGACCCTTCGCATGATCACCTGAGTGATTTGATTAGCAATAAGGAGTTAGTAAACTCTCACGAACGTGTTAATCACGACACAGGGAAATGTCAACGTGATAGCTTCTATATGGCAACTGATGGCAGCGGGGCGTCATTAACGGTGCGAGAGCAGTGCAATCAAAACAATGGTGACTATAGGTGTGATGCATATGAACATCGCCCACAAAATGAACCATCACACCAAATAAACCATGACATAAGTTCGTCTAATACCAACACGGAACCGGCCAACTTTGGTGATTTTACCGCAGATAGCAGAAAGCAGGATTCATTAGAGCAGCGCAACGAAAGGGAGAGTTTGCAAGATGCAGATGCGCACGTGTCAAATACACCTCAATCTTTACATTTTTCTAGCCTTGCACCTTTTAATGAGCAACGGTCTTATCTAGCTTTTAATGGTACTATCCCAACCCAAAAATACACTCTCTCTATAGATGGTGCAGAAATTATTAGAAAAAATATTTCTTCTAATGAAGCGAAAATGGAGCAACTAGCGCTTGCTAGGGCCGATTTAGAGCAAAGGGCTAAATGGTATCGTCCAATGTTTCCTTCTACTCGGCAAGCTTTAATGAAGAATATTGCATTTATAAAAGCAGTGGAGAGTGGAAAAATTACCGAGATGATTTCTCAGATACAATGCAGCGATGTCCATACAGCTCGTAATACATTTTTTGAATTAGAACATGTTTGGCCATTTCGTCATTATTCAAAAACCTATCTTCTTGGACCAGAGAGCCCAGCTGAAAAGGAATTTATACAGTTATTCGGCGTTGATATTATGAAAGTCGCAGAAACAACCCTTGCTACACGTCTTGATTACCAAGCCTCTTTTGGCATTGTAGGTCAAACACAGGAGTTCATAAAGGGCTGCCATCTTTACATGATGACAGGTAATAAACAAAAGATTGTTCTAGAGAGGCTTGCAAAGGAAAGTAGCTTTAGTCTATTAAGGGGTCCTATTGCTAGAGATCAACCAAGATTCGCTTTGCATCAGACGCAATTTGCTGTTCTTGATATGTTTTTAAATGATAATCTTACGCAGGTATATTCTACTATTGCATGTGATGAACAATCTGTAGCGCTCAGAGCATATGATTGCCTTAATATGCAGCTTGGAGATTGCTTTAAAGCAGAAAACGTTACAGACCCTGATGCTATGCGCATGCACATGATTGCGCATGAAGGATTTGATGTATTAACAATTGGAAAAACGCTTGTAGAGATACGACCTGATTTTGTTCATGCCAATCTAGACGAGCTTACAAGGATGCTTTCAACTATAAAGAATGCTGATATTAGTATAGCTCAGGACGAGCTGAGCAACCTTAAAGAACAGTTTGACGCTTATTGCGAGCAGCAACATCTTAATACCAAAGAACGCGTGCATGAAGAACTTCTGCTTTGCGAAGGATTTAACCCACCTGAATTTGCACAAGCTCTTTTTGAATCCCGTATTGATCATCCGGATAATATAGGCGAAAAGGATAAAACTTGTTATGAGGAAGTGTTACGTCGAGACCTGATAGAGCGCAAGTCTAATCAGATTTTCATTACACAATCAATGATCATTGAGGCATTGGCTAAAAGTACTAACCACAAAGAGGTGTCTGAACAACTTGCTACCACTTGTGACCTTGTATTTTATAATGCGTTTCAGCATGGTCATCAGGTAGATCTCGGTATTCATGAGCAGATGCATTTTTCTTTGGGTAGATTGGCTCAGGCACCAACCCCCGAAGTGTTTACCTTTCATTTGGCTACAGTAGGCCATGTGTTAAATAATGTTCAGGAGCAAACTGCTTTAAAGGCGGGATTGTCACCATCATTATTTGAACGTTCACCAAAGCTACTTGCTCGCTTTGTAAAGAGCTATTTTGAGCGGCTGAATCCAATAACACAAGTGTCTGATTGTTTATCTGCTATAGCAAATACTAGACATTATCTATCTCTGATTATAAAAGCGGCTGAATTCGTTACTGATATAACCGTGGGAAAGCTGTATATGAGTAATGCGGCTTATTCATACCAAAAAAGTCAATCCTGGAATGCCCTTGTAGAATTATCAAAAAAAATGGAACAGCTAGAGGCAGAGCAGGTGATCGATCTCGTTGCAAGTCTGGCTGCTGATATGACGTATGGTTTTGGTATTAGCAAAACATTTAGCTATCTAAAAGAGATTGATGCTGTTGGCAAAACAACCAGGCAAGCGGCTAGAGTCGCCAATAAATTCAAACAGGGCCTGGATGGCGTTCTTGCTGAGCGACCTATCTTGATAACAGCTGAAGGCATTGCTATACAGGCTCCTAGAGGAGCTGAGGAGCTTGTACTACTAGAGAGTAATATCCAGAAGGCTGGTGGTGCAGTAAAGGAGGTTGTTAAGGATACGAAGGGATTGTTGCAGGCTGAAAGTAGCCTGCAAAGACAAGTTGCAACGGCTGCTAATATGCATGAAGTATTTGATAAACATCCTGTTGGAAAGTTGTTAAAAGAAAGTTCGGAAAAGACGAAGCATGCGGTCAAAGGGGCTCCTGTTTATAGGGCTAATAAAAAAATACCTGAACTTGGCATTAAGAAAGGTGATTATTTTTACTTGGATAAATTTCATGGAGATCATATTGAGGTATTTAATAGTACTGGAACTCGTGCGCAAACAGTATTGAATTTAGACGGGTCAGAAAACATAAAAAAATTAAATGCGGCTATTAAAGAAGCGCGAGATATCGAGGAATGGATAAAATAATGGAAAAATATTGCTGCGAACCTGTGGAACTTCTTATTGCAAATCCTGATTGCCCATTAAAATATAGAGCTTGGACTCGCCAACATATTTTAACAATCCCGCAGGACTATCTCAAAGAAAATGAGGTATGTATTAGTTTCAAAATTTCTTATTGTCCACGATGTGGTACTAAGTTACCTGAAAATTTAACAGATGCTTGGTGGGATATCATCGAAGAAAAATTTGGAATAAGTGAACTTTTTGACGAGCGCCTAAAAGATCTCCCAGAAGAATTTAAAACCGATGCATGGTGGAAGAATAGAGGGCTTTAATTTTTTGCCAAGAACAGTATCATTTATGAACAAATCTCGATATATCTAATGAAAAATATACAAACCCTTGAAGATTTGTGACCTATGCTATTCATAATTATGATTGGGAGCATCCCTTGCTCAAAATACAATCTTGTAGCTTTAGTAGCCTAAAAAGGGCCATTGTCAAAGCCCATAACTTAATTTTAAAACGATTAGAAAAGGGAGCGCGGAAATCATGAGAATAAATGCTATGCGCATATCGCTTGGATTCGCACCCTTTATCTTATTGCTAGTAAGTTTTACTGGTATTTTAGGCATGCTCAATTCGTTGGATGTACTCGAAGAACAAGAGTTTTCCGGACCTCCTTTCTTAGTAAATTTACCTGACGAGATATTATGTAAAATTTTTAACATTCTGCAGGATGACGTACTATTTCAAGCAAATACTGGTTTTGAGTTGTTTTGCAACAAGCAGGATAAACTTGCCCAAAAATGGCTTAAACTGCTCGATGACTTATGTTACCAGCGAACAATTGATGACTACTACTTCGCGACGCCAGTAGATAATTTAAAATTGAGTACTATAGAGCAGCAGTGTACTATGCATAATGTGCCTTGTTATGAATATCAACCTGTGGGTAGGAAACGACTCAGTGAATTTAATGATGGAAAAAGTACATTAAGAAGCACTATTTTTATGCCGATTATTCATGGTGTTGCTTTTATCAGACAGTTTTTCTCACTCAACGCTGCTTGCAAGAGATTTCATGGAATAATTTCTCCCTTAATGGCTCCATATAGCAATCAACTTTTACCCCTCAAAGATTTTACATTTTTCATGAAACGGACATTGTTATGCCAGGCGATACAGACTGACAATCCGCCTCTGGCGAGGCTTTGTGTGAATATGGGAACTGATATAAATGCTCAGCAGGATGATGAGGAATTTCCGCGTAATGCAAGAGGGACGTTCTTATATAATGCTGTTATCTCAAACAATGAAAAATCAGTCACCACGCTGGTGGCTTTAGGAGCGAAGATTTCTAGGGAAAATTCATGTCCCTCCCTTCTTTATGCATATCGTGATGAAAGACTGGGTAAATTAATTGAAAAAACCAAACAAAGAGAATTACAAAACAACAATGCTTTAACCACAATGACCACGGCCTCACAGCGTATTCTCAACTTGGATCTTTTGATAGCAATAGAAAAGCATGACATTGCACAGATAAGAGCCGCTCTTGAAAATGGTGCAGATATTAATGCTGTAGAGCATGTCAATTACCATGGTACAAAACTTGTTTGTAATCCTCTTCATGCTGCTATTAATTGTCATAACTATTGTCATGCCACTGTGGAATTTCTGCTGCGGCAACCGGAAATAAATGTTAATTTAGTGCTTGGTTGCAAGGGATCACCTCTGCATAATGCCCTGGGTGATTATAATTTTGAATTGATGGGCAGGTTATTGCGTCATCCACAAATTGATATAAATATTCCAAATGTATGGGGCAAGGATATTTTTTCATGTGTTATGGACATGTGTATCCTATATAAAAATGGCAATCAAGATGTGGCGGATAAGGTGCGGCAGGTAGCTATTAATCTCTTAAGAAATCCTATGCTAGACATTTTTTGCAGCCTGAATGGAAATGAAGATAGGCATGATGAAGTTGTCAGCGCTATTTTTGATCCTGCCCAGGACAATAATATTACCTCGATAGTCGATATTTTAGTCTCATCAGAAAATGATCCATGTTATGAAAATCCGGTGAATGATTACTTATTAACTCGTTATCCCATTCGTATACCATTGCTCATAGGTGGCATTGTGTTTCTCTATGGATGTTGGAAATATTACAAGAGTCGCAAGGTGAGAGCGCCAAAACCATTTGAGGCAGATGACGCAGTATTGCTTCAGATTGATGGTACAGTTTCATGACAGCGTTATAGTTTTTACCTTTATTGTTCTGACGTGTTCTCATCCAATTGTTGTGCAATTTCTTCTTGTGAATAGGGCCTATAATCAACACGATATAAAACATTTGGATAGATTTTAGGCGTTACTGCGTACAAAAGAAGCGCAGTTAAAGATAGAACTCCAGCCTGTTGGAGCTTTGTATTGGCTATTAGAGGCTTAAAAAAGCCCAATGATTTGCTTTTATAGTCAGCTAGTTTTTCAGGAGTTGCAATTATATCATATGCCTCCTTCAAATCTTTAAACTTTTCTTCAGACCCTTCAGGCCTATCTGGATGATGTGTTAGCGCCATTTTTCGATACTTTTTTGTAATATCTTCTGGCAAATCCCCTGGATTTGATCCTAAAAATTCGTATGCCTTTTCCACAGAAGTTTCATAGTCCTTTATATCTTTTGCGGCCGATTCTCGTAATTTTTTGTATGGTGATCCTACTTGAGGATTTTTAATTAAGTACATATTAAGTGCAGCATTGGCAAGCGTGCCAACAAACAGAAACGCTCGTTTAGCCTGATCAATCCTATCTGCTACAGGATGTTGAACCGCTATTGGCGGCCCAAAGTTTGATAAATAATAGGTACAATAACTGATTATATATTCACCCACGGCAAAGCGACCGTCTTCGCTTTTAATCTGAATTATAAGTTGATGCCACTCTGTATTATCAAAGACTTGCTCAGGAAGGCCAAGCTCAGGGGCAGAGTGTCCCACGAACAATTTACTGCCGTATTTAGTGCCCTGAACTTTTTGAATGAGGTCTACCTGCCCTACAGCAGGTAAAAATAAACTTTCTTTTATCGTGTATGTGGTTCCATTTTCAATCCCCATCATCCTCGGAAATTCTGCTATTTTTGAATATGTAAGCCCTGAAGTAAAAAAATTGGCAATAGGACCCTGAATGACGATATGCTCTCCTGTTGCTGGCGAAAATTTATTTTCTTCAAGCGGCTTTCCATCACTTTGTACCCCCTTGAATACTATATTGAGCTTATCAGCTAAGTTTCCGGATGCATTTGGATTGTATAAGTATACTGTAGTGCTTCCTATGCGCCCCAAAGTGCATTGTGACAATGTGCATAAAATTATTATGACAATGAGCTTGTAGGAAAAATTCATATAATGCTCCTTCTGCGTTGCAAACATAATTGATATTGATATACAAGACAAGTATAATACTTTTCAAATATGCAATGCAACAAAAAATATTAATTTTAAAAGAGGGGTGTTTTTAGGCGAGTAATGGATATATGTAAAGATTTAAGAGCTATGCTCTAGACTTATTCCTTACTAGGGCTTTTTGATAAACCAGAACTTACGTACTAGGATTAGATTGCTTGTTGAGTGGGAACAAGGCCTGTATAGAGACGCAACCACCTAATTTTTGGTAACTCTACCCTTATTTTGAACGTGAATTCTATTTATTTCGGCACGGTTTGCTGCATTCTTTGCCGCTTGAGCATGCGCTCGGGCTTCAGAGGCATTTTTTTCTTTTAACTCGCGTTCTAAAGCCGTTACATAATTTGCTCGTTCTTCTTTAATAGATTGCATTTTTTGCGTAAGAACGGTGCCAGTAACTCCTTGTTCAATAAGTATTTTTTCATACATTGTATCAATGGAATCTTCATGTACCTTTTCAGTCTTTGATGCCAATGATTTGTCATGTTGATGGAAATAATCCAATAGAGATGGCTCTGTAATATTTGCCTCTTTTGCCATTTTAGCATAGATGACTATCTGAGCTTCGCGACTTGCCGAAGTAGATGAAGACGTTGTGGCTAATTTTGCAATATTGCTATTGCCGGTGGTTACGCGCCCACTGGCATCTTTGTCATGAGAAATAGATTCACGAAATACCGAATCTCTAATAGATGAGGAATTGCTAAATGAATTGCCACCGGATGAATAGCTTGCAGAGCCCCCATTTCTATCATTAAAAACAGTATCTCTCAGGCCATGAGAGGCGATAACACTGTTTGATAGAGGTAATAATCCAGCGAAGAATAACAACTTTTTCATTAATTTTTCCTTTATTTTAGACCTATATTACATTTTTGTGTCATAAAAATTATATTTTCATATTGTCGGCTTTCATTTAAATTTGCGTCTAAAATTGACTGTGCAAAGGGCGCATTCTTTGCATGAAGTTTCTGGGTAATTTCTAGCGGACTAATTTTTTTATGATTCTTTTTATGAATGTATGCGTTATGTTCAATGAGAGCTTTGGCGCACAGGTCAGCTCCGGCATAGGCTGCTTCATGCAATGGTGTATCGTGATCTTGAATATCTGGCAAGTTAACATCTGCTCCACTATTGACTAGAAGATGTATGATTGAGGCGTTATTTCGTTTTGAAGCTAGGTGTAATGGCGTGGCTCCCTGTCTGCTAAATATATGAACTGAAGCGTTTCGTGCAAGCAAGAATGTTACCATCGTGGCATTTTCCGTTAAACAGGCTATGTGTAGCGGCGTGTGACCATTATCATCCAGAGGGTCTACGGATGCACCGTGGTTTTGAAGTAATTCATCTGCAATAGTTTCCATATTTTTAAATGTAGCTATATGGAAAGCCGTAGGTCCGTCATGTACTCGAGAGACGGATTCATTAATATTAACTTTTTCTTGAGTTATTAACGTTAAAATAGATCTGGCGAGTTCTTCTTTTTGATCAACAATGGCAGTAATAAGGGCATACCGTAACCCGTCAGCACTGGTTTGCTGCTTAGTGCCTAGCGTCATGCCTTGTGTAGGGCTGACTGGAAGTATAAAAGATAGTAACACAAGTAAAGATAATTTCATCGCAAATCCTTATTTTTTTGGTACGGTTTAGTCTTGTTTGATAAACAATTATTTGAGGACTATTTTAGACCTTTTCTGAAAGTAATTCTATAGTTCTGTATATCCCAGAAATTATCTTTTAAGCCCTCTTTTTATGTATTTGGATAGGTTACATGGCGGTTATATAGGGTTCACTAGTTCTATAAATTAAACTCTTTACATCGACGATTTACCGAAGAGCGGTTCACTTTTAAAAAGTCTGCTATGGCATTTTGATTTTTAAATATTTTCCATAATGTTGCCATAGATGCTCTGTCCTGTAGTGCTCTGCGACCTAAAACAGCAATTTCAGAAAGCGCTTGCTCAGTGAGTTGAATATCATCTGTATCTGAATCTTTACTGTCTTGCAATAATTTTTTGTGCTGTTTTTGTTTTGATTCCAACAACATAAGAACACGATTTTTAAGTTCTGTAATGCTATCTGGCGGCCTTAACTGGAAACTATTTTTTTCATGATTTGTCAGTGATAACAAATTGCTAAGCGGGTTATCCCGGGAGATACTTCGGCCGAAGCTGGTTGCCATATCTACCAAATCGGTAGCAGCAAATTGCGATACGTGCGGTAATAAAATAGTGGTGCTTGTAAATTCACCAAGAAGCTTAGCGCTTTCGGGCATACGGTGTATTATTTGGTCTAGTGGCTGATCTACCGTACAAATCAGACGAATGTCGGCATTAATTCTTTGATCGGTATGTATGTTGCGATAAAATCCAAATTTTATACATTCAAGGAGCATTTCCTGCGTTTCATATGGCAGATAATGAACGTTATGTATAAATAAGGTTCCTTTATTGTGTAGCTTTTCTACTATTGATGGCGTTGATGATACGCAAGATGAAAGTTTAGATACGCCAAATAGCTTGAGTGAGAGATCAGGTCCTGATAGCGCAGATTGTATTTTGATGCTATGTAATTTTTCTTTCAAACTAATAGAATGAAGCAGCTCAACAAATGGCATGATATCTTCAGGAGGAATATCCACAAGGAGCGTAGGTTTTTTGCTTAATGCAATCTGTAACAATTTAATTTTAAATTTAATAACCGGTTCGGTAGAGCCAGGAATTGCTTCATGCATCAATTGGCCATGTCTGGTTGTCTCAAGATATAAAAAATAGTCCCAGTCTACCGAGTCGTTTAAAAGCAATGTATGCTTTGATACAATATCAGCAATTGATGGCAAAGAAACGGTAATAATGACCATATTACCTTCGCTATGCGGCGAGGCTTGAAATACAAGAAATCTGTCCTTTCCATCATCAACAATTTTACTGTGCATTGCACGCGACTCAAGAACTTGGTTGACCAATTGCCTTAATTCTTGAGAAAATGGATGGCCTCTGGAAACATTAGGGTTTATTTTAAGGAGGTCCTGGGCTATTAGATTTCCAAAAGTAAATGAGCGGTGTTTATAAAATATTACACCAATTTGGGAAGATAGTTGTTTGGTTTGAGCATAAACACGCAGAGATTCTCTATAATGATTTAATTCTTCTACCTTCTGGTGCAGCGTTTGTCGTAGTTGATGCTCTCTTTGCATCGCTAAATCGATATTTTTATTTTGCAATAAATTAATAATATTTGTTAGGTAATTACTAAAAACGAGCATTTGGGCACGTTCGACATCCGTATAAAATAGTTTTTTACCACCAACGCGCGCATTACGATCAACGGTAATATACGCAACAAGTCTGCCTTTATGGTAAATGGGTAAAAATATATCAAGCGATACTTGCTCTAAAAATGTAAGCATCATGGTGCCATCAAGAGTTTCTTCGTAGAAGTTGTCAAAAGCAACTTCATCATGAATGAATATAGGTAGATTATCGGTCGAATCCGTAACTATTTTTGGATAGGATTTAAAAAACCGCTCAACTCCCTCCATAAGCCTATCGATTTGCGCCTGAGGCGTGCCATGGTACTTTTCCTGTACTCCTCGAAATTCTATTACTTCTTCATCGCAGTCATATGTTGGATATTGATTATCTTCAGCCACGGGGCGCAAACTAAAATAAACGTGGTGCGGATCAACCTCAAGTCCTGTATGAAAAAACTCTTGCACCAGTTTATTCATCTCCACTTCTTTATTGGTATTACTTAGCCGTTCTAAAATCTCCTTAAATTCCTGAATAAAATCAAAACGTGGGATTTCGTATACATGTTTAGTGATGTTTAAAAAACGCAGTCGCATCATTTTGCTAGAGCTATAATAGATTGCACCAATTAGAAACATGTTTGAAAATGTAAGAAAAGTATAACTATTTGACACCCAGGTAAGAGGAGAACTGATGGGAATTGCCTGTAGGAAGTCAAATACCCACATAGGGGCAATAACACAACTCAGGAAAAAAATAAGTTGTTTTTTAAGTATTCTTGGTACTATATTTTTATTCATTTTAAAAATTACTATACCGATGCTTGAAAGCATTAGCGGAAGCGAGGTGTATAGCATGGTAACCTGTTGCATTACATTTTCTAAAACCGAACGATCTTTGTCTAACGCGCAGTTAAAGTGCATAATTGCAACATAAACAAAAAACATAGAGAACATGCTGGTTATGCAAATGAAAAACATCTCGCGACTTTCTAGTTTTTCATTTTGTCTTTTAGTAACACTTTCTAAAAATAAAGCAAAAAATTGGTATAACACAGGATATAATGCCCATGAAAAACGCAAAGCAAGTAAATAAAATGGAAAGCTTAGCGTACATATCTGCAATGATCTAACAGATTTTATAATCCATATTAGATCGCCAGCCATAGATGATATTATTAATCCCATAAGGTAAATTACGGATTTTTTTGCGGATAAAAATTTTTTTCCTGAAAAAAGAAGATTGGTAACAATTACAACTTTAAACAAGAAAAAACTAGTAAAAACCAATAAAATAAATGGATAACTGCCAAAAACAGAATCTATATTATTAAAGACATAAAGAAATTTTTGCATTAATCAGTTGCTTTGTTCATTAGTATTTTATATACTTGGGTACAGTTTTATTAAGTATATAATAATAATTTTGTAAAGGAACGGCATGGCATATTTTTCAAAACTTAAGAATAAAACAGTATTTTCATTTTTACAGCTACTTGCTGTTGTTATCTCAGTTGCACAATTTATTATTGATATCGCACCTCCTGGACGATAACACAATATGAACTGCAATAACACTCATTCCGGTGAGGCGTTAAGATTAAAAGCCCTCGAGATTTTAAATAATCTCGAGGGCTTTGTTATTGGTATGAAGTTACCGGCAACGCCGATAATTATTCAAGAATATGGTCAAAATCCATTTCTTATTCTTATAAGCTGTTTATTAAGCTTGCGAACTAAAGATGTTGTATCGCTGCCTGTTTCGCGCCGTCTTTTTGATTTGGCTCAAACACCTCATGATATGGCAAACTTGCCACTTGATTTGATAGAACATACCATTCATTCAGTTGGTTTTTATAAAACAAAAGCACGAACAATACGAGATGTGTCTTGGCATATTTGTGATAGGTTTGCTCAAAAAGTTCCGCCCGATGAGTCTGATCTGCTTTCATTGCCAGGTGTTGGAAGAAAAACAATGAATCTAGTACGTTCTGCGGCATTTGATCTACCGGCTATCTGTGTGGATGTTCATGTGCATCGAATATCTAATAGGCTTGGGCTTGTAACAACAGATACCCCAGAACAAACAGAAAAAGCTCTTTTGGAACTATTGCCAAAAGAAAAGTGGTCTCAAGTCAATAGGCTGTTAGTAACCTTGGGACAAAATGTGCGAATACCAAGCATTGTTCCCGTAGGTCAATGTTCGCATTGCGCATTGATGCTGCAATTGAATACAATTGGCGCCATTAAAGATGAATGACATGGTAAGCTTTATTCATCTTGGCTTTTCTTAAACCAGCCCTTTATGATGTCCGCCTTTTTGTATACCAAGTATCCCGTTCCAACCATCGCGATGGCCACTGCAGCGGCAATGGACCCTCTTCTGACAAGTTCATGGCGTTGTTGTTCTTCGTTTAATAATTTAGTTGGCTTTAATCGATTGAGCGTTTGTTCGCTGATAGGATCTACAGGATGCTGGTCTAACTTCTGAGCCTTATGAGTGAATCCATGTTTACATGCTTCTTTTGCAATATCATAGGGGAAGGCCCCGCTATTATTTTGTATGTCTTTATTTGCTCCACTATTAAGAAGGGTATTAAGGGCGGTATCTTGTATTTCTATTGCAGCCCTATGTAAAGCTGTATCTTTGCCAACGTTTTGAGGAGTAACGCTGTCAAGCAGCGTTGGCTGATAGTTTACAAGAAGCGTTATAAGTTCTTTACGTGCTTCGGGTCTTTCCTGATCTGACGACATATCGCGTAAGTTAAAATGACCTGCTCCTGTAGCTCGATGCCAACTTGATATAGCGCCACTAACAAAGCCAGCATCAGCGCCTTGCTCGAGCAGGTCTTTCACAGGGGCAAAGTCTTTGGACATTGGTTTTTTGTCGGTTGACGCAGGAGCCTTAGTTATATTGAATATTTCATTGCTTAGAGCTCATCTAGCTCTGCTGCCTTCTCTGCTGAAAGCCCTCTTCTCGTTTCAAGCCATCGTTGAGCAGAGCTTCCAGAAGTTTGGGTGGGATCTGCTGCGCACACTACAGATACCTGCATACCGATACCGATGGTGCAGCTTAGTAAGATAATTGGTAATTTTTTCATGATAAACTCCACTATGATGGCTTGTTACTTAGTTACTAATGTAATAATAGCATACTATTGACAGCCTGTTAATTGTTAATAAAAAAGTGCGTCAATCAACATTTTTATCTTTTCCGCTGCCAATGACAATTAAATCAAGTGTTTTAACCTCTTGTTCGAGTGGTTGACTGAGGATATCAATAGCCTCTTTAGTTGTATGTACAACGCTGTGTTTTCCGTATTCATTACGACTAACAGGTGGAAGTTGATTAAGTTTTGCAATAAGAGAGCGATATTTGTCCGGATTTTTAAAATAAACCGCAATACCGGCGGTTCCTCGGTAGGAAAGGCCATAGTGAACAATGTCACGCTTAAACATATCCTGCGCTTGGTGTGGATTTAGCCGTACCACCTCATCTTCTGGAAAACGAAAATAACAATGCCCGCCTTCTCGTGGTATGTGCGATATATGATAATATGGCCTGAGCACCCTGTCGGCTCCTTTTAGGTCCGTTCCGGCAGCCAGACATACTGCCCTGTATCCACCAAGCTCGGCTGCTCGCATATTTTCTATATGCATAAATAAAAACACAATGCATATGATACCTATTACGCATACAATAACTTTTTTAATCATAATGAACCCTTCTTTGTTAGCCCTTAAAAGACCGTTTCAGTTCGAATATAATCTAAAGATACTAAAAGTTATTAATGAACATCAATATTAATTTAATTTTTCAATAGAAACGTGGATGACAAGGCAAAGCCTCAAAGAGATTTTTTTTAAATGTTGCATTTCATTATTGACTTTGCCCCTTTTCCGGTGGTTTTTCTTTCTGGTTTATATTCTATCAGAAATGTATTGCATTTCATCTTAGACTAAGCCCAGGCTGTACCATAGGGTGAAAAGTATTTTTTAGTGATTTTTATATCTCTTTTCCACGATCGATGAATTTGCAATCTGGTGTTCGATGGTTCCGATTAACTCAAGATTATATGATTTAAAAATTGGCTCTGGCAGAGCTATGCCCTCTCCCAATACATCAGGCATTATAAACAACATGTATTCATCAATAAGGCCTAATTTATAAAATGAGTCAATAGACGCTTAAGGCCGATTTCTTCTAGATAGTTCATAAAAGTAGGTATGTCCGTCGCTACAATTTCTACCTCGTCATTTGCAGGCTTGGTATCGTTATCAGCAAAGATATAACTTTTCTTGCCAGGATATGGCCAAGGACCGAACGTTAATACTTGATTGTAGGTGTTCTTGCCAAAGACAAGTGCATCGATAGAATTGTAAAACTCATGATAGCCACAATCATCTGTACCGCCTTGATATTTATCAAGCCACCCAACACCACCCTCTTTGTCAGCGATAAAGCAATCTTGACTGACGGCGATGTATAAAATTACTTTAGTCATCAACCAAACCTGTTTTTAATTTGTATCAAATAAGCGTAACTGTCATTCTCTATAATCTTCATAAAAGTATATAACAATTTTTTTCATATGATTTTCCCACCATGCTAATTCTCCTGGAAAAATCATATATTTTTTTAAGATTACTTCCCATGTAAGTACAAATAATGTGGATGCAATCACAGTATGATAATTCACTCTTTTTTCCAGTATTTCCATATAAAATATTTTATTAAGTACATAGGAATACAACATAAAAGCATTCCTATGTACAGTTCATACCAATATAGTAACATTTAAATATACTCGTACATGATTTAAACAGGTCCAGTAACAAGGGCACCCGTTATACAACCTATAACCGCAGCTGTTGTGGAAGCAGCTTCTATTGTTGGTCCAAAAGTTACTTCTAAGGCAGCCATTGTAGGAATATAGGCTGGACCGGACGCACAGGCTATTAGATGTAACGTCATATGACCAGCAAAAGATACTAAGAACTTTCCAGTATACCCCCCAATAGTAGCACCAGTTGGCCCACCGCCAGGAAGCCTTCCTGCTGATCTTAGAAAGTAACTATTATCACTTTGCTTAACTGCCGATATGTAACCACTAGATAAGAATTTACTTAATGCACTGTGATCTAAACTGTCTTTCTTTAAAATTACATTTAATAATGTATCCATAGAATGAGATTCTATCGGAGTAACTATTTCATTTTCGTGTATAAATAGTTTTGATGAGTTAGGACTATAAAGTATATTGACATTGTTAGCAGCCTTGGAACATTCGGCTGCTAATCTTAAAAACTTAGATGAATCTTCTGATGCAATAAGAGGTATAAATAATAGCGATAAAAATAAAATTCTTTTCATAACATTTCCTAATAATGAGTTCTTTGTTTTTTTGCTTGCCATTACTACTCATTATTTAGCTATTGATATTACATCCCTTCCATCATCATAGTTTATTTTTAATTTTATCATCATAAAGTATATATAATTTATACAGTTGAGAAGAAATATTTAAAACTGGTAAACCTACAGTGACCTCCATTGTCAAGACAAAAAATTAAATATATTTAGACCTGCGATATTGGTGTATTTCCACAATATCACGGCTATAGCGAATCTCGCAATTTAGGCTGCTGGTGGCAAGGGCACGGTGATGTCACGTGACGCTGTTATTCGTACTGGCAAGGCAATTTTTATGGCATTATTGCGCAAAGCTAGGGCGATTGCGAGTCGAATATCGCTTGCAATGTCCCATTGGTCAAGCGTATACGATGAACTAATAAATCCGCGTATTAAAAATACAAATCCGTATTCACCAAAGGTCTCTAGCCGTATTATTGGTCGTGGAGTACGTAAAATTGTTGGATATGATTCAACGGCTGCAAATAATATCTCTTTGACCGCAACCGGATCTTCCCTGTAGTCAATGGTAATTATAATGTCTTCAAAGGCGATAAATCCACGCAGGTAATTCCAGTTGGTTACAGTGTGACTAATAACATATGAATTGGGAATAATGATTGTGGTGCTATTGCGTCTGCGCAACATGACAGATCGAACAGAAATACGGCGTACAACGCCCATCGTATCCTTATCAAGGCGTATATAATCGCCAATTTTAATAGGGCGTTGTACAAGAATAACAAAATAAGCAATGAAATCTCCGATTGGATCCTTTAGCATCCACCCCAAGCTAAGTGCCAATGCGGCAAATGCCCATGCGACTACGTCACCAAGTCCTACGTAATGTAGTCCTAAGAAAAAAGCGCCCACAAAGAAAACGTATCCAGATATACTAATAATTGTATGCTGAACGCCGGAATCGACCAACAGAAGGTCAAATATTTTATCCAAAACGTAATAATTAAACGCATGAGATAGTAAAATTCCTCCTAATACAAAACCGACAAGTGCAAAGAGGGACATAATGGAAATTTCATGGCTTCCACTATGGGTAACCGGTATTGTAAGCCAACGATAAATTTCTTGATAACTAATTGGCCTGCCCCAGATCTCAGCGCCTGCCCAAATTCCAATGAAAAGGAGTAATACAAATGAGCTAATGATGCACAGGCCGAACCACATTTTTGCATTCTTAAAACGCTCACGTACAATTTCGTCTTCTGTTAAAAAAAATGCACGGGAGGTTAATCGTTTGAAAAAACTGTAAAACCACAAGAGGAGAACGACGAGCAAGGTTGTATACAAAAAACCGATCAAGCTATAAAGCACCAATCTGCCGTAACCAACATACGGATTAATCATGATGATTATAGCAATAATAAGGAATTGAACATGATAATAATATGATTCTATTAATTCACGTATCCACTGCCAAAATTGGCCATTGGAAGGAATTAAATGCAAAATTTGTTCTTTGGAGATCAGTAAAATAAGAGCAATCTGAAAAATAATAAAATGAATGGCCAGTAGAATAGTTGGCAAGGCTGATCCGTGGAAATTAACCAATATGAATGCTTGGCGAAAGAATACAATGACTACGGATGCATATAAAAAAGTACCAAAGACAAGAAAGAATCGCTCTTGAAAGTCCTCAGCCAAAAATACATAATCGTTTTCTACATTGTATTGAGCAAAAAGACGGATAAAGCGATAGGCTATATAAAGAAAATATGGAATTGAAATTAAATAAAAAAAGATGTACAAAGCAGGTTCAGCGACTCCATGGAAAGTGAGTAGCCCAAAAATTAAGGCCCATAATCCAATGCCAAATTGATGTGCTAATACGAAACTTATAAGCGCAATTAATAATAAATGTAAGGTTAGAGAAGATTTTCTATCATTAATCAATACAATACGTTGTGCCAAAATATTTTTTATCCGTGCCACAAGACGAAATAGTAAAAAAATCATTAATGCTGCAAGCAAAAATTCGATCAAAAATATAAGAAGATCGGTTGGCTGCTTTAACCATCCGATAAGCTTGGTGCTGATAGATGTTAGCCTCATGCGTGTCATAGATGAGCGAACATAGGAAAAAAATGCGGAGATATCGGGAGCTATGTTGCTCACATCGTGCCAAGAAATCGCATAATCTGGTCTGTACCAGAAAGTAATCGACCTAAGCTCACCATTAATAAAATCTATAATGTGAAGCATGCCTACAGCGTTTCCTGAAATTTCTGAATAAACACCTGTAAGCTTGCTTAATATATCCACATACTCATGAACTTTTTCTTGAGCGACATTCAATACATTATCAACTATATGCTCATACTCATTTTGATGCGTAGCAAACGTTGTATCTTTTTGCTTGAGCAAAGACTGACGTAGTTTTTGTATGTTTTCCATCGTCTTTTTTTTAGAGTTTAGCTGATCTGGTATAAGGAGGACCCCTTCTTTATACCGAGAAAAAAATGTACGGGCATCTGCTTTAGAGGCTTCGTATGTCTTTATTTCATTCGTGATTTCATCATCGGTTAAAAACTTGTTGAAGAGGATTTTATGATATGTTTCTTTGGCATGTACCAGGAGGGCGCTATGTTTTAATTTTTCATCCTCCGCAGCTATTTGTGCCTCAATAAGTTCCTGTGATTTACGTAATGTTATTACTTGTGTATTTAAAAGGCCTAACTGGCAGTAATGGTCATACCATGAGGCGCTTTGCTGTGGTTCGCGGTTCCAATCATCTAAGTCAGACCCCAAGGGCATTGAGTATTGAATGCTTAATGCATCAAGTTCTTTTTCCTTTTTTTTACGAATATCGTTAATTTGTTCAAGCTCTTTACTATCCCTCTCTTTTGCCAAAAAATAATAACGTCTTTGCTTATTAAATTCCTCTCTGGCCTGGTCAATGTCTGTTGTGCTAATACGCACAGAATGTTTCACTTTACGTACATTATCCTTCAAAACTTGGAGTTGTCCTTCTGCGATAAGTAGCTTAGTGCTTACAAATTCTTCGTTCATTGTTGCGACTAACAGGCGCAATTGAGAAAGTTCTTGCTTGTATTCGTATACGCGTTGCTGAAGCAAAACGAGGTCGGCGATATGCGATGATTCGTATTTCTTGTCTTTAAAAAGCTGTTGGGTTGATTTATTGGTAAGCTCTAGGCTATCAAGTTTGCTTTTGTACTCATCATCGAGCGTTGATAAAGTTCGTTTGCTATTTTCAATCTCAGTAATACTGTTGCGTTTTTGATCTACAAGCTGCCCTATCTGCTTTTGTTGCTCAACAGTGGCATCATATACCTTTTGTAGGTCCTCAAATTGAAAATAAAATTTATCGGGTAATTTTTGTTTTTGCCACGCTTGAAAGGTTGGATCTTCAACATAACCTATAATAACCTTTGTATAGTCTGAAATGAGTGACAAGTAACTTTCATGGACGTGGCGTAAATCTTTTACCGTTTGGTATGTTTCATTTAAGAGCGTTAAGCGTTGCTTGCAATACTCATCGTCAGGGCTATGGTCAAGTTGTTGTTGTGCTTGAGGCAATATAGCCTTAATCTCTTCTAGTCGCAAAAGGGTACGAGAGTCGAATTCAACCTTCTCTTTGAGCAGGGTAGCATATTGCTGTTCGAGTTCCTTTAAGCGTCGCTCTTTTTCTGCTGGTAATCCTGTAAAAAGAGGCTTTGATGAACGCAGCTGCTGCTCAATAATATCAACTAAAGCGGTATATATGACTCCGGGTTGTAAAACGAACACAAGATGTATTGCTAATAATTGACACCAATTCATAATAATATTCTCAGGTTAAAACATGTATTGCATTTTTACACAGCTCGCCTGTGCTTAGTACCCTCTAAGTCTGCAACACAGTAACATCAAAATCAATTCGCTCATATAATAATCTGTGCGAACATAGGACAATATGCGCATAGAAAATAAATAGGGTGAAGTATGGTGAATTGCGACAATAGAAATTCTCACGTAATATAGTGCCATAATCTATTTTTTAAAGCCAATATCCTATGTTTAATGATTTTTTTTTTAAAACATTTTATAGTTGAGCATATATGAAACTTTCACTCGCCTGGATCTTTGATCATTTACAAGCCGATTGGCATACAATTGATAAAGAAGAGCTTGTTCGAACATTAAATACGACGACAGCTGAGGTCGAAGCTGCTCAACCAATTGAGATACCGCTTGATTTGCTTGCGCCTGTAAAGGTTGTGGTAATAGCAGTAAACAGCATTACCGTATTGTCACCTGAACATTGCTGTGAATATATCTTGCCACTACGCATAGATGCAAAAGAAGGTGATTGGTTTTTGATATATATACAAACTGACAATGTGGTTCGGTGGGCCAACGCTCAGGACCTTGGTTGCATAAAAAACGACACTTTTCCAGCTATTGCAATAGATAATGAGAACGAATTGTCCTGGAGAGAAGGATGTGAGGCTTATGACTATATATTACATGTTGACAATAAATCGATAACTCATCGTCCTGATTTGTGGGGACACCGTGGATTTGCACGTGAAATTGGAGCCATCCTTAAGATACCACTTAGATTATTTGAGACATTTCTGTCTAATGTTCAAATGGAAAGGTTGGATCGCCAAGCATTATCAATCAAGACTGACGCGTGTTCAACATTAGCAACAGCATCATTTACATATCGATATAAACCAAGCACGGTATGGATGATGCTTAGGCTTGCCCGTATAGATATGAAGTCCCATGATACATTAGTGGATGCTACCAACTATGTTATGTTAGACTTGGGGCATCCAATTCATGCCTTTGATGCACGATCGGTTCCGGCAGAAAGCCTTATGGTTCGTATGGCACAAACAAATGAAACAATTCGATTGCTTGATGGACAACGAATAGAATTAAGCCCAGAAGATATTGTTGTTGCAAATATGCATGACCCAATATCTCTTGCGGGCATAATGGGAAGCCTTGATTCAAATATTCGTCCAAGTACTACACAGGTTGTAATGGAGGCTAGCTGTTTTGATGCCACTACGATCCGCAAATCGGCTATACAGCATAAAAAACGCACCGAGGCAGCAATTAGATTTGAGAAAGGCTTGGATCAACAGATGCCGCCGTATGCATTGAGTCGATTAATAGCATTGCTAGATCAATGCAAAGCAACATATCAGATGACAAGCTCCATAGTTACGTGCTCAAAAGATTTCCAACCAACGTGCTTAGAATTAAAGCATGATATGATTCAAAATCGATTGGGAATTGTTATTGAACCGACATTTGTAATAGATACGCTTCAATCGCTTGGTTTTAACATTAAAGAAACTGAGTCGGAAGCAAATAAACGGTACAAAGTTATTGTCCCTTCATTTCGTGCGGCAAAGGACATTACGATTGTGCAGGATCTCATTGAAGAAATTGGTCGTTTTTATGGATATGGATCAATTCTGCCACTATTGCCACGTATTACCGCGAGTCCTTTTATATCTGGTACTATGCGTGCAACAAGGACTATAAAACGACGATTGGCATTCGATATGGCGATGAAAGAGCTGGAAAATTATGCATTTTTTGATGAACGTTTTCTCGAGCTTATCCAATTTGAGCCACCTGTGGTCGCTAGTGTTATGCAGCCAGTTTCTGAGAACTGGTCTCGCATTGTTACTGATTTGGTACCACATTTGATTCATGCTGTAGTGAGTAATGGCGCAACCAACGACCAATTAAGATTTTTTGAATGGAATAATGTTTGGGAAAAGACAGACGCAAGCTTAATAGAAAAAAAAATGCTCGCAGGTATACTTTTTGAAAAAAAAGGAAAATTAGATTTTTACGAAGGCAAGAAAGTCTTATCAGGCTTGACTGCACATTTGAGTGCTGACATTACATTTACGCAAATACAACAACCGAACAAGCCTTGGTATGCACCGCATCAGACAGCATTCTTATTGGCCGATGGCAAACAGATTGGTTGTGCCGGCATGGCGGATCCGGTTTTTTGGCAACGGTTATGTCATGGTAAGGCATTTATATTTGAGCTGGATGCTAAGGCCATTATAGAGCTTATGCAGCCACTAAAACAATTTCAATCTATCTGTCCGTATCCGGACGTGATACGTGATATAAGTATGCTTGTCGCCCTATCGACTACTGCTCAAAGCATTATAAGTCGTATTATTACGCTTGATAAACGAATAGTGAAAGCCACATTAATTGATTTTTATGAATCCAAAGAATGGAAAGAACAGCGTGCGATAACAATTAGAATAACAATGCGCAATGTACATGCAACGATGACGACACAGGAGATTGATGAGCTTTATCTTACTATTACAAGCATGCTTGAACACAGTGGAGCACTCATAAGATGAAGCTTTATGCATTTTTTTATATGGCTGTTTTTTCAATATTGGTACTGATCGATCAAGTGACAAAGTATATGTCAGTATATTTATTAAGGCTGTACCAAGTGACTAGGTTGGACCTTATAGGAACATTTTTTGCCATAGAGGTTGAGTTTAACAGAGGTGTTTCCTGGGGATTACTACATTCAAATTCAACAGGTCTTTTTGTAGCCGTTACAGCATCAGTCATGCTTATCACGCTTGTTATAGCAGTGTATACATATAAGCAATTCAAAGAAGGTGCTTCCATTATTGCCGAACTATTAATAATGTCCGGATCGTTGAGCAATATTATTGATAGAGTATGGCATGGAGGAGTTTTAGATTGGATCTCAATTTCATTTTTTGGATGGGACTTTCCTATATTTAATGTGGCAGACAGCTACATACTGCTAGGTGTTCTATATTACATGTTGAGTGTATTTTGCGTTGATTCGGGCAAAATTTTTAAATGAGAAATTCAGTTGAATTTAGCCAACAAGACTTTGTTATTTATATATCCTTACTTAAATAGTATTTTCAATGTGTCAAAGGAGCTTATTAGGGGTTCCTTTATGGTGTTGCGATATATTGTTGCGCCACCATTTTGCAGAAGTTGCAAAATGTTTTTATTGTCAGATAGTGCCTTGTGTAATGATTGTTTCAAATGTATAGAGCCGGTTTGTTCGATTAATATACATTTGACAAGGACGGTAAAAATATCAGTTCATGCCATAGGGGCTTATAAAGACCCACTCAAATATTTTATTCTTGCCAAAGGTTGGCGTGACAGGACTGCATCAAGACAGCTTGGCTTGCTCATCTGGCAAACAACACCAATCAAACATAATAGATTCGATTGCATAGTTCCAATACCGTTGCATTGGAGCCGCGAAATGTTGCGTGGCTTTAATCAAGCGAATGTCATGGCAATGGCATTAAGTGCTTTAAGTGGCAAACCTATTGTATATTTGATCAGGCGGGCAAAAGCAACTGAATACCAATTCAGGCTTTCCGGGATTGATCGTCAAACAAATGTAAAAAATGTTTTTGTTCAGGACATTGATTTGATCAAACAGTATCAAGATAAAGACATTCTTATGATTGACGATCTTATGACGACTGGAGCAACCTTACAAGAGGCTGGCCGAGAATTATTGCGCTATAATCCTCGCTCGATTACCGCAGTAGTTGGTGCACGGGTATGTGTTTAATCTGTTTGATTGGTAATGTACGAGCATATGGTTCAGTTGTTTTGACTTGTAATCATAGGTTGATTTGGTAGTATAGGACTATGCCATTGGCTTAAGACGGATTCTAAGATAGGAAATAGGTTAACGTTATAGTTGAAATACAAAAACATAATTCAAGAAAGGTTTACGAACAATGCAATTAAAACATATGAGCTATAAAGGTGTATACATAGCTTTTGGCGTGTTACTTTTTATGTTACCGGGTTGCAAAATTAAAGAATGGCTATCTTGTGCTACTGGCAACAAGGATACGTGTTGCTTGTCTATGTCGACACAAAATCGATCAGAGAGCATTGCCTCTGCGCCTGGGGCAAATCCGTATGTTCCCTCTGATGATAAAACTCCGGTTCTTGCCGCCATGGATGGTTTGCCTGTTGTTACTCAAGGGCAGCTTGATGCAATGATAGAGGCAAACCCGCAACTACAACAGATGAAATCTATGATCGACCCAGTTCAATTGTACTATCAGCTTTTGCAAGGTCTTATTAATAAAGTAGTGCTTTGTGAATTTGTACGTATCAACAAGCTTGATCAGGCATCAGATTACAAAAAGAAACTTGCTGAGATGGTAGACTCTGTGACAAATATGTTAAACGTAGAGATATTTAGCCAGTCGTTACCTGTATCTATAAAAGAGTCTGATGTTAAAGAATTTTATGAAAACAACAAAGATAAAATTCCGGAATTAATGGTTTCGCGTGGTGGTGTTCAGGCTGCTTGCGTTCATTTTGACAAGGAAAATGAGGCGCAGGAGTTTCTTAAAAAAATAGACCAAGAGAATGGTGATATTAAAAAAGCAGCAGAGCAAGCTGGACTTATTGGTAAATTTAAAGACTTTATGCTTATTAATAGTCAGAGTTTTGGTTACGATCCGGTTTTACGTTCCAAGGTTCTATCCATGAAAAATGTGCCTGGAAGTGATTTATGCAAAATTAATGATGGCTCTGTATATGTTATTACGGCATCTTCGAAAGAAGAGCCAACGTATAAACCATTTGAAACTATTAAAAAGCAGTTGAGGGAATATCTTGAAAGCGAAGAACGTAAAAAAATAGCTATGACAGAGTTAGTTAAGCTTGCTGAAAAATATAAAATTAGCAGGACTAAAGCCGGTGAAGATATTACTAAAAAAGTAGAGCAATCGTTGCCGGTTAACAATGCTCCAGGCGCGTTAGAGTCGCCAGAAGACAACGATTGAAATTGAGTTGATTTGTAGATAATAGTATGCCGTGAGAAAAGTATTACATATTTTTTTCACGGCATGTCTATTGGAAAGTCCAGTGTCATAGCGGCAAAAATACTTAACAGTTTTACACATTGTGATATTTCATATGCACAAATTTCCACATTCCAAAGGTGTCATACGTTCTGGCAGGATAGTAATAGCTGCTGCTTTTGTCATTGCATCAATAGTAGTGGCTTTATTCATTCATGTAGTAAACATATATGCTGATTCGTCATTTGTAGGCGCGCAGCAGGCGCAGGCTTTGCTAACTGCCTATACAGACTTAACCGATTCGGGCGAGCTACCAGTTGCGCCCGCAACTTTGACACCGTTAGATCAAGCATGTTGCGATCGGGGTAATTCTGATGCAATTAATGACAAAGAGGTCCCTTACAAATCTGCTCGTATCAAAATAAAACAGACGAAATCGAGTTCTGGCTCGCCAGCCAAAAAAGTGGCAATACCATCAGATACACAATTAGTAGACTCAATCAAGGCAATTGTGGTAACCGATCAGGGAAATGAGATAATTTTGAAGTCTGACCTTGATAGACCAACGCTGACTGGTGGAAAAAAATCGCTTGATACCATGATATTCGATCGCCTTGTATATTCCGATGCAAAGCGTTTTAAACAGCTGCCAGATGATAATGCAATTGATAAATATATTTCGCGTGTTATGCGCGAGAACAATTTAAATCGACAACAACTTGAACAAATGTTTGGACAGGCCGGTTACAGCTATCAAGAAGGACGAGAGGAATTACGTAGGCTTCAAGCAATTAATGCTATGATTTCTCAAAAAGTCTATGCACAAGTAATGGTATCACGCAAAGAGGTTTTAGATTATTTTAATGCGCATCCTGAAATAATCGAAGCTTCCCGCCAGGTGAGCCGTGCTGTTGTACCGTATAAAGATAAGAATGCTTATCAAAGAGAGTCGGAAGAACAGGCGCTAAAGCTCCAATTAAAAAATACGGAGTTCGTTGATAGTTTGTCATGGAGCGAACCATTTTGGATAAACAGCAACCAAGTGGCTGCAGATAAACGGTTTATATTCGATCTAGGAGTTGGTCAAATCAGTTCGCCTTGTGTCATACAAAACGGTTTTGAGCTGTTGAAAATCACAGGAAAAGAAGATGAGCGACCGCGTCCAATTGAAGAGCGTTATGCCCAAATTGCTGAAATTTTAGCGCGACCGCGCTATGACATATTACTTGAAAAGTACCGAACGCAGTTAATGGAGTCAGCATCAATTGTATATACGCACTAGAAGGATGCATGGTTGTCTATTGAGATTCCTTGTTGGCAGATTGCATTGAATGTTCATTAATCAACTCTTGGGTCAACATAATAAGCACATCCTTTTTAACTTTCAAAGCTGGCCTAGAGTCACAATAAAGTCCAATCAACTCTGCGATACCCGTGTCTTTGGTTGCCCCCGTTATGCGCCGATCACGAGTATTCGTTTCACGTTGTCGAAAAATTCCAACAATATAATGCGCCGATGCGCAAGCTTCTTGAACAGCTTTTGTGTCGACAGTATCAATGCTCTCATCTGGCAAATGATATATAATTTTAACGATAGCGCCGGCTATCGTATATTTTTTAATATGCTCTATTAATTGCTCAGTAAATGATTTTTCAATAGCCTTTAAATTAACCTCTATTTGAAAAAATGCGCGTGTCGGTGTTTTGCAAAATGTATGGAATGCAGCATTTTTTTCAGCAATGGAAACCAGGCAAAATCCTTTGTCGTCTTTACGTTCACCAAAGTCTATACGTTCCGGAGATCCGGAATAAACGACCGCAGGGTAACCGTCTGGGTTTAGATTTTGATAACGGTGTAAATGCCCAAGCGCAACATAATCAAACGGTTTGATAGCAAGCTCTGACGGCAAAAAAATTGGATCTGTACCATAAATTGCACGTTTTTCAGAGCCTGAAAAAATACCATTGGAGACGGTAAGGTGGGCGGCCAATACCGCTGGGATGCTTGGATCAAGCTGCATAGCAAGGCTATTAATAATTGAAACCACCGCTTGTGAAATATGTTTTGTAAGCTCTGAGGTTGATGCATTAAGATGCTTGTGTGAAATTGCTATAGTGTTTCGGGTTGGCCACGGGATGCCAACAATTTGTATTTTTCCACCGTTTGTATCAAGCACAAGCGTGGTTGGCTTTGCCATCACGTAAAAACCGTCAATGGGCAATGATCCGAATATATCAAGAGCGTGAGCCTTGCCAAAACTAAGTGGGTTATCATGATTACCAATAATAATAACAACTGGAATTCCGGCTTTATATAAACGCATAAATGCAGCTAAGAGTAATTTTTGTTGTGTTTGGCTTGGATGCGCTGTCTTATAGGCATCACCGCTAAATAGAAAAAAATCTACATTTTCAGACAAAGCAGTATCTATGCAAAAATCAAATGCTCGAGCAAAGTCAAGCAACCGGGTATGTATACCGGTTTCAGGATCAATTTTGCCATAATTTTCCATGCCAAAATGAATATCAGCTGTATGTATGAAGCGAATCATAGCGCTAATCTTGCAAATGAATTATACAAATTGTTTCCATTATCTTGCCTGCGCAAAGCCGGAACTCACGCTTAGAGGGTATCAATATAGTTTGCACGTAAATTCTTTTCGCCTTTAAGCTTAACCCAATTGTATCAAAAAGGATAAATCTTGTTTAATATTTCAAACTGAAACGTTGATTGCTATTGTTTTAGTAGCATTGTATCGCCATAGGCTAGTACAAATCGTCAGATACGGTACAATTTGAAAAAATAATAAAAATCTGTATGCTATAGTATAATAGCGTAGATTTCTCGTTAATATGAATATAGGATTGAATTATGAATAGATATACATTTTTTGCAACCCTGTTCCTTGTTGTACTTGCTACCAAAACATGTGCTATGGAGCCTGAAGAAAATTCTTTGGAAATTCTTGAAGAAAATAGCAATATCATTTTTCCGCTCATTGTCAGGTGTGCTGCTGAATTTAACGATATCGATAGCGCAATGGAACAAGCCAAGAATGTGATTACTGATCAACAGAGTTTCAATGACTATCTTTTGGATAACAATAAAGCAGTGGTAGCTGCCTGGACTTCAGACAAACGTAAAAAGGTTGCGCGACGCATTGCTCTAGGTCTAATTGGAACAGATGGGGAGACGGTCTTACATCATATTGGCAGCTCAGAAACACGTAACTATGTAGCACAAATCGGCAACAGAAATTTTTTAAGGGGTGCTCACGAGTCCGACTCAGGTATGCGAGCGTTTACTATTTGTCGTGTTTCGGATGGATTTTCACCAATGCATTGCGTAGCGATAAATGTGTCCATGGACCCGAGTGATAAAGCGTTTTTGATGAATACTTTTATTGCTTGTAAGGCTGGGTTGGAGGGTATAAAAGATAAGAATAATCAATGCCCTTGTGATTTACTATCAGAGAAATTTATTAAATTTTGCGCGAATAGTTCAGAATGTCAGATGTGCGGTAAAGATCTTTTGTTGCATATTGAATTTGTTCAGTGTAGACGTCAAGCGCTCATGGGGCAACTTTCTCAAAATCAAAATCAAGAACGAGAACAAGAACAACAAAAGGAAAAGGATGATGCGAATGAGATTGATCCTTCGTTGGCTTCAGGTCCCGGTGATGTTGCCTCAGATGTAAATAATACCGACAATGACGAAAATGGTCACCAAGATGGTCAAGCAGCAGTAGATCAGTTTAATAAGAATCTTCATGACCAGAGTGGGCAACAAAAACAAGACGGTACAGGCTTCCTGAACTATCTGAGTCAAGTGCAACACAAAAAGCCGATCATCATTGTTACCGTAGCCCTTGCTGTTGTGGCATGCGGTGTTGCGGTTTATTATCGATATTTTAATCGAAAGCAGGATGGTTTTTGTGCAAATACTGAGTCTTGAAAAATTTTGAACTTAAACAATATTTTTATCGCGAGCAACAATGAACTTTAATAGATTCTTTTCAGCCCTGGCCCTTCTTTGTATGATGACCAAAACGTACGGTATGAAGTCTGAAGAAGATAGAAGCATTCTTCAAGAAAACACTGATGTTATTTTGCCGCTTATTGTCTATTTTTCTCGATGTAGTGGTGGTCATGCAGCACCTATGATAACAAATGTAAGGCAAGCACTTCTTAAGCACATAGTTCCTGCAAAGATAGAAAAACTATGCCCAGATAGTAACTTTGAAGCATTTAAGCGCTTGAACGAAGACCAACGTGTTGCAGTAATGCAACGTGTAAATCTAAAAAATTTAATAGGGGTGGACGGAGAAACGGTTCTTCATAGCCTGCTGAGTAGTTCGATGTGCATGAAGGATGGTGTCCTATCTTATGCATTTCACATAGTTCGGGAGATTGCCAGAGAAAATCCAACAATGCTTGAAGTACGCCGTATTTCAGATGGATTTACACCAATGCATTGTATAGCAGCGAATACATCTGCATCTATCGATTCAAAATACTACTTAATGAGCAAATTTGTTGCCGCCAATAGCGCGGTAGAGTGTATAAAGAACAACGATGGTCATACCCCCTTGGACCTACTTACAGATGACCTTTTGCTATTGGCAAAAAGTAAGTGTAGCGACCTTGTTAATAGAGAATTGCGTATCCTTATTGTTGCTGCTTACGATAATCGTCAGTCGTCTTTGGCGCAAACTAAAAACCAAGACCAAAAACAACAAGCTGATTCTACCGCTACTGCCACACGTATAAATGATTCTTCATCTGGCCTAAATAAAGGTAACGGAAAACAACAAGTGCCTGGCAATAATGATCATGCTGACAAAAAACAAAATGGTACACCTTTACTGTTCCAAATGAGTGGCAAAATGCAAACGCCGGTCGTTGTTGCCGCAGCTGCTTTTGTTGTTATTGGGTGTTGCATGGCCGCCTACCGATACTTTAATCGAAAACAACATGCTTCTAATATGCATGCCGACGTTTAAAAAATTTCAATCTCCTCTATACAGAATCAATTGTTTCTTTGGAGATTTTCTCTGCGTTGGCTACAAGTTGATCATCATTTCCTATTGTATGATTTTTGTTCCTATTGATTTTATTTGAGTAAGACAATTTATTAATTTGGTGCGCGCGTCCAATTGCCAAAGCGTTATCAGGAACATCCTTAGTAATTACAGAGCCAGCTGCAGTAAAGGCATTTGCCCCTATGACAATTGGTGCAACAAGACTGTTGTTGCTACCAATATAAGCATTGTCCAAAATGGTTGTTGCATGTTTTGTGACGCCGTCATGATTGCAGGTTATAGTTCCTGCGCCAATATTGACCTTATTGCCTATAAATGCATCACCCAAGTAAGCATGGTGCTTTGCTTTGGTATTGCTTCCAATATGTGATTGCTTTGTTTGAACAAAATTACCTACCACGGAACTGTGTCCAATCGTTGTATTTTGGACATGGGCAAATGGTCCAATGTCACAATTGGGGCCTATCTGAGCATTTTTGATAACAGAAAATCCGTGAACCCTGCTTCCAGCACCAATTACGCTATTTTCAATAATGGAAAATGGAGCAATATGACAATGATTTTCCAGGATCGTGTTTCCCAACAGATGAGCATCTGCGCCGATATAAGAGGCGGTTCCAATGCGAACGCTCAGATCAAGGTGCGTATCATGTGCTGACATAAAACGTACGCCAAGGTCCATCCAGTAGCGTACAAGTTCTGATCGCTTAATTTGTTCTGCTATCCATAATTCTTCTAGCGTGTTAACCCCGCGTACCTGGTCAAATGGTACAGATATCGTAGTAATCTTACAGCCATCGTTGTTTGCTCTTCTAATTAAATCAACGATATAAAGTTCTTTCGTTTGTGCATTATGTTCGAGATTGTCAATCTCATGCTCCAAAAACTCTCTATTGATGATGTACACACCAGCATTGATGCAGCAGTGTTCTTGAGGGTCCATCGTAAATTCATGTGCTTCCACAATCCTTATGCCATGTTTGTCCTGAATAACTCTACCGTATGATGATGAGGGAGCGTTGTGGTGAGCGGTAACAAAACTAAAGATAGAATCGGTTTTTGTATGCTCAAGATAGAGCGCTTCTATTAAAGAAGGCTTCAAGAGCGGAATATCACCATTAAGGACAAGAATATATTTGCTTTTCCATTGCTCACGAGTGCATTTGAGCGCATGACCAGTGCCATGCCTGTTATCTTGATTTATAAATGTAATATTATTTTGGTGATATTGATTAATCACTGACATGAGAAGTTCTTTTTGATAACCGACGACGACGGTTGTTGGGACGGATAAAGACTCAAGTAGCTTTGTAACATAAATGATTAACTCTTGGCCACATATCTGCTCCACCAATTTAGTTTTTTCCGTTCTAAACCTACTTGCTTGTCCGGCTGCCAAAACTATCGCTTGCACATCACTCATAACACCCTCTTCCTTTTTATTTTTCTTCATTACGGCATTTACACATGAGGTTACTCTGAACTTGCGCAAGCTTATCGTAAGTTGTTGTTGGTAGCAATAGAAATGGATTGTGTCGTAATGGTGCAGGGTTAGAATGATAGCATATGGATAGCCACGACGTTAGTGGTAGAGTTGAAATAAGCTTTTATGATGCAACTTCCATTGATGGATCTTTCCATAGAGCATTGGAGATGCGTTTCCTGTGTTTGTAGGTTTGATAGGCAATTACACTTAATGCTCCCACTCCTGTAAGACCCAATATAACATTTCTGAAATTATCTGATTTGATTAAGGGCTCGCCATCAGTTGGTTTTTTTTGATTATTGGTGGGTGGTATAGGATCACCGGAGCTTTTTTGATTTTTGGTGGGCGCAGGATTAGTGGACCTTGCTGTCAGTCGACCATAATAATCAAGACATGCCGTGTTGAAGTTCTTAAAGGTAACCGCGTACTGTATTAGCCCCTCATCTATTATATAATCTACAGTGCCATTATCATTGGCATGGGCTATTTTTACGGCACTTAACAGTCTTCTATTGAACTCATTTTTTGCCTCTAGTATCAAATCATCTGAGATGTTCAGATCGGATGTAAGCTTTGAAAATTCAGTGCGATAGGGAATGCTAGTGTGGATGGCAACCGACGAGTAGGCATGAGAAGTATAGTGCATATAAAAAATTGCGGCCTTAAATAGCATTCTTTCAGAAGGGCCCATCCGGCCATCGCTATATCCCTCTATAAGAGAGGCAAGTTTATTGACAACTATTAGGTAGTTGTCGCCTAGCACCTCCGCTGAAGTCATTCTAAATTTACAGGTCTTTAGTGTGTCATGGAAGAACTCCCACTCCTGAGCGGTCAGAGGAGTAATTTCCTCTTCAACATTGCCCTCTGCAGCTACTACATGGTTGAAATGTATAGCAATCAATATAAATAAAACGCCAAGGAGCGCGTTTGCAGTACATTTGAGATAGGCTTTCATGATGAAACCTCCATTGGTTGATTTTTCCCAATATATTTTCTGTGAACTTTATAGGCAATAAGTCCTACAACAGCTACTCCAGCTATTATGCACGGTATCAGTATGTTATTGGCATTCGATAGTCTACAAAATTCAAAATATGTTGCTGATTTAGCGTTATTATCAATTGTATTATCAATATCGGCCTGAGTATTAAAGCCTGTGGTGGTGGCAGCGTTAAGATCAGTTGTATTGATTGTTTGTTGAATGTCAGATTGACCGTCAAAGTTAAGATCATCTATATCTTGATCTTGGTTTTCAAGCCCTCGAGGTGCTTCATCATCAAGATCTTCCTCCATCATATCTTCTTCTTTGTCCTGACTGGTCTTCGTGCTTTCAGCAGGCTTGCCATTGGTTGACGTCTCCCTACTAGCGAGCTGGGTGGCTCGCACTGCGCTACGCATAGAAGGTTTTTTACGTCCAGATTCTTCCTGAAAAGATGGACCTTGATCATTAGAGCCTGGCGCAGGCTGCTGATCGCTTGTTGTAGTTGATTTTACTTTAAGAAGCTGATTTGCGCGCGCTACGCTTCGTAGCTTGGCATTATGTAGGGAATTTTTTGGCTTGTCAGGTGTGTAATCAGTGGTTGGTTCCTGAATTTCCTGTTCGGTTGTGCTATGAAAAGCAGCTTGAGTCTTTGTGGAACTGTTTGAAGGATCCTGTTGCAGGCTTTGTTCAGGTTCATGCGTTGGATAAGTATGATTTGGCAAGGGCAATGGGGCAATCGTTGGTGAAAAATCCTGTCTAGCTACCGGCAGGCCAGTTGATCGCAATATACGACAATGAAGACCACTTTTACTTGGCTTGCCCTCTTTTTTTAAGCGCTTCCTGTATTTTTTGCATACATCATCTAGGGTTGTGCATGATTCAATGTATTTAGATATGAATTTTTCGCTTATTTTGTGTGCCAAGTGTTCATTTTTGAGCCCGGTTTTATTTTCAATGGCACACATTAACGCTGAACTAAACCAATTTTTTGATATCTCTACGTAGTTTTGATTATTTTTGTATGTGGTGAATCCGGCATAATCGCAGCCTAATACACTGTTCTTAAATGTGACAATTGGGTCCCAGTTCAAATGGGCACTTTTAAAACCTGTGGCGCTGTCGTATATTTCTTGTTTGGTGCTATTACAGGTCGCGTAAAAAACGGCTGTTCCAAACAAATCATGGGCTTGGAGATTTTTGGTGCCAATGCTGAAAGTATACTTACTTAAGGCTGCCGATATTCTTGCTGAAGCTATCCACCCGCCTTTATCAGCCCCTACTAGATTGGTATAATAATAACGAGCGAGCTTCCAATCATTATCGCTTAAAGCTATGTCGTTCTGCGCCCCCTGTAATGAGACACAATTGGCAATGAACAGAACAAATGAAACGCTAAAAATAGCGTTGATCCTAGCTTGAAGATGAGCAAATACATTAGTTTTCATGATCAAATCTCTCATTGTGCGTGATATTAAACAATTTATATTTCTTAAATGTGCAATAGACTAAATTATTACTATGCCGACCCGGCTACCTTTTTGTAAAAATTATTACACATAGTAATCATATCAATTTGAAAGACTTTTGTCAAAACGGGTTATAATGGCCATCAGAGAAGCTAAGAAACCCTGTCAGGCGCGCAAAAAAGGACAGAGAGGACTCAGTTAAAAAGATTTGGTATAAATGACCTATTTAATCATGGCAGGTATTGGCCAGGTCGATGAAAGCAATGTTACGTGGATCTACACCATCGTCTAGGATGCGTAGTAGTGCGTTAGCAGCGTTCTTTCCAAAAACTTCTTCTTGATTGCTTGGAGTAGGACTTTCATATTTTTCCAAGAGATTAAAAGTTTTAGTAATTTGTGTGATTGGATAGTCCATTGGAAGCTGCATCACTGGTCCACCGATGGCTATTATGGGTAGTGACACATCTTTTGTCTTTGCGCTTTCAAGTAAAGCCTCTATAAGAAAGTTGCCCATAGCTACAGCGGCATCATATCTATCTTGAACATTATCTTTTTTTATAATTTTATCTATCGCCAGTCCCGCCTGTATTGTATTCATTGTAATAAATGCCTGAAGGGAATGTTGTGACCTGTCGGATATTTCATTTAGAATAATACTCGCTGTCAGACGAGCAGACGGAGTCTCGGATAGCAAAAGGGCTATTTTTTTGGATTCTTTTACATATTGTTTTTTTGTTGCGGTGAAAACCGTCTCATCTGTGTTGTTGTCATAAGATTTTTCTACTACAAAGGCATCAAGATATCTGTTAAGGGTACCTTGCATTTTTTTGATTATGCTTGATTCTGCTTCTATAGCATTTTTTAAAGCGGTACAAAAAGAAGGATTGTTCTCATTAAATGGTATAAATTCTGATTTGGTATAGTAGAAATAATAATCGCGTTTTATCTTCTCTTCAAACTCTTCCATTTCGCACAGATTTGCTTTTTCTGTGTTGGAAATGTGTGCCAACTGCGTCTTTTTTGCCTTTTTAAAGGCGCTCCAGCTTTGCCAACCTTGCCCAGCAAGCTGTTGAATGGTATTGAGCGTGCCTTGTCTATCGTTGGCGTAACGGGCTAGCCCTGCTATATAACTGTATTCAAAATCATTTAGTTGAAGTTTGTTTTCATTAAATGCGTTAAGATTGCCCGTGCAGATGAATGATTTTATTGATTTATATGCCGCATGAAGCGCAGCGTCGTGATCCTGAGCGCAGAAGAATTCTTTCCAATATTGTTCTTGATCATCAGAGCTCATTACATCTGTTGTCATACAAGACAAAGCGCATAATAATACGGTCATTACTTTTGTCATATATTTCTCCTTATGGTGACCTGAAAACAGTGTTGATGTGTTCCAACAAAAACAACCTAATTATATGAGGTTGTTTTTGTGTCTGTCAAGCGCTGGAATGTCACTCTCTTCATATTTTTATTGTGAAAGACTTTGCCAAAAAATGCTGACTATAGTACCATTAACGCTTGATGGTTTATGCAAAATAGCTTTAATTATGGAGAGATGGCAGAGTGGTCGAATGCGGTTGCCTCGAAAGCAATTATTCCGTGTGAACGGGATCGGGGGTTCGAATCCCCCTCTCTCCTCCAAAAAGCTTCTCTATAAGGATTAATTGCTAGGTGTAGTGCGATTAAAAGTGTTAGCTTGATTGACATACCATAAAAAACTATCGTCTATAAATTCGCGAAAAACAATGTCTTGATCGTCGTTTTGAGCTGGATTGCTTCGGATGAATCCTCGCAACGACGATCTGTATGTTCCATTGTCAATACCTTAACCCGAGTTGGCGTTACATAGTAATTTTTTACAAAGACTCTGTTGTATTTTCAGTTGATGCATTGCCCCATAGCTTGTTATATAAGTAGTTTCTGTGCTTGAATGCTTGGTAGCAAATAAGGCTCACTGCTGTTGCGCCAACTACCAGACATGGTATCAACTTCTTATAGGTGCCTGAAAATCTACAATATTCAAAATAGGTTGCTGATTTCATCTGGTCATCAGGTTCATTTTTTGAATCATTATTAGAATTATCGTCTTGCTGACTTATGTGTTCTAAATATGCCATATATTCTTGATATACTTCGTCTAATGTTGCGCATTTTGCAAAACAGTCACTTATAATTTTTTCATTTTCTATGTATGAAACATCCTTATTGCTATCTATGTCTTTATTTTTGTCTGCAATCCTATTCATTAAAGCTTTATTAAACCAATTTTTTGATGACATTATATCTTCTGGGTTGAGCTTTCTGAGCTTTAATGCGGGTACACGCTTCATAAAAGATTTAAAATCAGGTCTTTCGGTGTTTCTTTCGCACATGGAGTAACAAGTGCTATGGCAGACGGCATAGAAGGTGGCGGCTTGGAGTAGATTTTTGTTTACCCAGCTAATATTGCCAGAAGAAGCTTCTTCTGGCAATGTGTATGTCTGAAATAGTGCTTGTAAAGCGGCACAGTCACCCTGATAAGCCGATGTTAAATTGGTATAATGCTCGCGAGCTCGTTGCCAATAGGCATCTTTTAGCTTTAAAGGTAGTATTATCAAATTAGTATTGGTATCCAAAATAAAAATTTGATCGACTTTTGAGTTTTGAGTTGCCTTATCGCTCATTCCATCTAGCTGCGTAGGATATAGTGTACACCAAATGAACACAGCGCTCATAAAGATCTGGGTCATAATGTTGGTACGTATATGTGAAGTTTTTAAACCATGTATCATTGGATAATCTCCATAGGCTATGTTTTTCCGTAATGTACTTGTACGAAATCTGTTGTATTTGTACTTTGGGCATCGAAATATGAAGTGATTAGATCTTCTAAAGACAGAATAGGAGAAGCCATAGAATAAAAGCAATGCCTGTAAAAAGTATTGTGGATAACATGCGTAACGCCATAAAAGAGTTTTGTCAAAAATAGTTACAACAGCCATTAATAGGTTAAAAGGCTTTGCCAAAAAGTGCTAGCTACAGTATCATTAATGCTTGATGGATTACAAAAACGATTTTTCACGCGGGCACTTTCTATGGTATCAATGCAATTTCAAGTATTAAAATCTCACGTTACACTCTACCGATATGCTGTTAAATCGGTCATTTTTATTTTTTGTGTGCTGGTTAACGCCAAGACGAATGCCATGATATATGACAATCGATTTGTGCCATTGTTTGAAAAGATACGATTAAAACCGGCCGGATTATTGTCCTCATGGTCAGGCGATATATTTCTTGCAACAGCAAGCATGGCTGTTGATGACAATAGTTCACAAAAAGAGATTGGCATTCCAGAGATATATGGCCAATTGGACGAAGGACAACTAGGAGCAGCGTGTACAGCGGTAGGCAAAACAAATCCATTACCTACTGAATGGCTCAATAGAGCAATTCCTTTAAAGGTAGATGGAAAACAACAAATAGAAGGAGTTACTCTTTCATGTTACCAGCCGTTCTGGAATCAATTCATTGTTGGAGGCTCAGCTGTTATTATGCGTGTTAATGCGCGCAATGAGTTCAGAGTGCGTGATAAGGTTGATCTAAGCGGATTTGACAGTCTTGGAAATTTATTAACTCTAGATGACCGTATAGAGCTTAGTGCCTCCTTAAGACAGATGTTTAATGAGCTTTCGTTACACGAAAATGCGAGTGTTCAAACGGGCATAGGTGACATCGATCTCTTCTTGGGAGCCTATCATACGTGGAACTTTACCTGTAAATTTCGCAGGATAGATTTGGATTATAGGCTAGGAACCTACATTCCTGCAGGGTTGAGGCGGTCAATTGACGTACCTGCATCCATTCCTTTTGGAGGAAATGGTCATTGGGGTATATATGCAGACATACAAGCTCTTTTTGAGCTTAAAGAAGACGTAAAACTTGGAGTAACAGGTAGAGTTATCAAACGACTACCGCGCACCCTTACTGAAAGAATCTCCGTTACTGGAGAACCACTCATATTTGCAGCCAACGTTGGTACTTTGCATCAAAATCCGGGCTTAACATATGTATTTTCTAGCGTTTTTGCCTTGGAACAACTCAGAAAAGGGCTTGGGGTGAGTATACGCTATACATTGATACATCACAGACAGGATGAATTTCGTGCCGATCCGTCCTGCCAGGCTCAAGCAGCATTGCCGGCAGATTTTAATTCCATGAAGGTGCGATCCGGATGGGGACAGGACTATGTCACCTTATCGGCATTTTATGAACTTAATTGGTTGACCAATCAGGAACAGTTGATTCCAACTGTTTGGGCGAGCTGGGATATTCCGGCAACTTTGTGGGTAACCGGCTTATCTGCAAAAACACATGCTTTATCTGCAGGAATAGAGTTTTCATTTTAAGGCGCCATATGCAAAAAATTGACAATATAGAACTCAAAAAACAGTATGGCCAACATTTTTTACAAGATTCCGTAATCTTAGATAAGATAGTTCATTCAGTGCAGCTTGATGGCAATATAAATGTGTTAGAAATTGGGCCAGGTGGTGGAGCGTTAACTAATGAAATTCTAACATTTCCCGTTGCGCGACTTTGGGCTTTTGAAATAGATGCCGAATGGGTCCAACACATACAAAACACCATAACGGATACGCGATTAACCGTTTTTGAACAAGACTTTTTAACCGTTGATTTCACATTACTCAAGCCATATTCGCCTTGGACGATACTTGCCAATTTGCCTTATTATCTTACGTTTCCTATTTTGCATCTATTTGCACAGCACAGGGAGTTATTGCAAGAGGGTACGATTATGATTCAGGAAGAAGTGGCGCAAAAAATCACCAAAAAAGGTGGCCGTAATTTTGGCGCAGTTTCACTGTTCTACCAACGTTTTTTTTCATGGAGCTTGCTCGATAAGGTGCCACCTGAATCATTTAATCCGCCCCCAAAGGTACATTCACGTTTACTTCATTTTGTGCCCATATCAAAGGTTGAACCGATACGAGATGAGGCAAAGTTTTGGTTATTTGTAAAAGCTTGTTTTGCCCAACCGCGACGTACGCTTATAAACAATCTAAAGAATTCATGTTATGCAAAATTTGTGTTGCCAGATGACAAGAGCGCTCTTCGAGCGCAACAGTTACAAATGAACGATTTTATCGATATGTGGAATGCTAATCTATAGGTATCGTACCATAACCATTTATTATTTTTGATTATACGGGCATCATGAGTTCATTTGTAGGTTATTATCATCGTTATGAGAACACTTTTTGCGCAGATCGCGCACTTCTCAACACTATAGGTCGGTGTCTTTCTAGTAATGGACAGCCAATCCAGGGCACATGGGTGTCGATAGATCGGCGCATAGCTTTTGTTGCCTGTGCGGTGCGTACGTATACCGATACTGTTAAGCGCGAAGTGTTTCATCCATTGTCTGATGAAACGGGCAGAAGTGTAGTGTTATTTGATGGTGAACTTTACAACGCCAAGGCGCTCAAGGATCAATTGGCATTGTTTGGACATTCCGTTATGCATAAGTCTGACGTTGAGTTGGTTATGTTGTCTTATCACCAATGGGGCATGAAGATGCTTGATTATCTTGAGGGGTCGTTTTCTTGTGCCATTTTTGATGTAGGCTCTTCAGAGATTTTTTTAATACGGGATCGATTTGGAGAGCGCCCATTATATTTTTTTCTTGACCGATCGATTATAAGCTTTTCAACTAACATGAATGCCATTTGGCCTTTACCATGGGTCACGCAGCAGACAGACATCGCTGCGCTCGAGCAGTATTTGATCTATAGAAGAGTAAATGCTCCATTTACATTTTATAAAAATATGTATCAAGTACCTCCTGGAGCGTATCTGATTATTGGTAAGGCATGTAACGTTAGTATTCGTTTTTGGTACACCCCTTTTACCGTTTCTGACAATGTGCTGCCCGTCCAGCAACAGGAATATGATCCACTCGATAGAGCTTATTGTGGCATTGAGCGCATGTTGAGCCTTTCTATAAAGAAAAGGATAGGGAGTATGTCTGTCGTGGGTGCAATGATTTCTGGTGGCCTAGATTCTGCGATATTGGCAGCTCTTATCAAACGATTTATTGATGTTCCTTATACCTTTACAATTTCATTTCGAGAGGACAATGCTGGTCAAGAATACAGGATAGCCAGGCGCCTGAGCCAGTTTTTTGGTATGCGTCATATAGATGTTTTAATCGACGAAGATAATCTGTTTGAGGCAATTCCAGAGATGGTAAAAGCATCTTACGAAGTTAATGCAGATCCTCGTTGTATAGTGAATTTTTTAGCTGCTAAGCGTATGGGTCAAATAGGCGTTCGATCAGTATTGACTGCTGAAGGTATTGATGAGCTTTTTGGGGGGCATGATAAATACAATGTGTGGCATCCTGTGATACGGCTTGCATGGTATATATCTCAAGCGATTATAGTAAAACCTATACGCACGTTAATGGTTGATCAAGCAACCAATTATATAGGACTGCCTTTGGCCAATGCGTACGCGATGATGGGCCGTTTTTGGAGGGATGGAATTTCGATTAATAGGTGCTATCCGGCGCTTTTTGATAGATCAGGAACCTCTTCAATTGTGCGCTACGCTGATTGCACTAAGTTGCCATCAATTCAAGAGGAACAGCGCGCAAGCTCGCTGACATCTATCTCTTTTAGTGACTATATTCGTAATGCAGATCGGTCAGCAATTAGTTTTTTACAGGGTGCGTTTACAACGCGATCTTATCAAATGGCAATTGCGTCTAATGTGGTCCTTAGTTTTCCTTGTCTTGATTACAGATTGGCGCATTATTTGGTTGCGTATTACGATTCACAACGCATTAGACATACATCTTATTTTAAGAGTCCCATGAGGACTATAGGACAGCGGTTATTGCCGTATGGCATTGCTCAAAGACGTCATACAAGAATGGTTGTGCCATTTTCATTTTGGTTTAGACAGGGTACAGTATTGCGCAAACATTTTTATGAACTCCTTGACGACTCTACAAATGGCTGGCATGAAATATGTGATGTTGAAGAGATCAAGAGAATGCTTAATGCCCACCAGCAGGGCAAGATTGACAGCGCAGAGCAGCTGTGGGCTCTTTATCTATTATTTGCTCACCAAAAATTCGTATAAAAAATAAGTTCAAAGAAAAACAATAGGTATATTGGGTATTTGATGACAGACATGCATTATTATGAAACTATTGTTGATCAATCCGTGTTTCTTTTAGGTGTTGGTGATCCTGCATGGAACGGTTTTTCTGTGCATATAGAGCGCGTTCGACAGAGGCTGATAAAACAGAGAAATGTTGTGTATCTTTTTAGATTAGAGAAACGTAAAAAACTTTGTTTTTTGTTGATGTATCAGGTTTTTTTATGGTTACAGTTGATGTATTGGAGGCCAAGTACGGTTATTTGTTTTGCCGTTGATATGGAGTCGGATCTGGCGGAATTTGCCGTACTGGTGAGATGGAAACGTTTTTTTCCGTTTCATTTTATATGGGTTGTTCATAATAATAGTTGTTTTGAAAAGCTCAGCTGCGTTGAAAAGGATTTTGTGCAGGCCAATGGGACGTCCGTTGATCAATTTATAGATTTAGGCAAGAGGCTTTCTGCTGGTGTGCTACGGTCTACATTGCCCATTACACGTTGTAAAAGTGATTCCGAATATATCAAACCCAGCCTTGTGAGTGCTGCCGCAATAATGCGTGAATATCCGATTGATGTACGCACTTTTTTAAAGGTACGTAATCCAATAATTATGATCGGCTCAACCAGTCAAAACGTACGCTTTCGAGTTGCACAAAAGGAGATGGACCACCTTGTGTACGTGGTGGAACTTTTAAGAAAATATTATGAACATATAGGGATTTTATGGGGGATTGGTTATCCGCTTGATCTATTCAGTTATCATTTTATCTACCAGTGTTTTTTCAAATCACAGCTTCAAGAGCATCTTTTTTTGTTTGCCAACCAGCAGCCGATTTGGCCATTGTTACGCCATGTTCATCTTTTTCTTTGGCCGTCTGCAGTTCACCATGACACGCTCGTAAAGGAGGCGCTGTTTTGCAATACTCCGACTATCATTAGCTCTGAAGCTCAAGAGTGTCCAGGAGCGATTATATATCAAAAAAATGATGCAGCAGACTGTGTAGCAAAAATGTTGCCTTATTTGCCGGTAAGGTCTCGCAGGAAGGTGTTATATGAGCCTTATACCATCAGTGAGCAGAATGGTAGTCGCGCTTTATAGCTATATTTATACCTGGTTAAAACGATCCGGCATGATAATGCCACCGGATATGATGAGAGCCATCGCTTCTTGGCGCGTTACATCCACTGCGATTATCTCCTCTTGAACTACCAGCATTACATATCCCGATGTGGGATTAGGGGTATGCGGAATAAAGACGTGAAAGTATTGCTTTGTTATATCTGGGGAAAATTCTGGCGGGACAGCGCTTGTTATAAAGCCGATGCTGTATGAACCAACGCGCGGAAATTGTACAAGTACCACTTTTTTAAAAGATTGCTTATCGTGTGGATTGAATGCATTTATTAACTGTTTTATGCCGGAATATACCGGTCTGACAAGCGGTATTCGAAATATGATCTTTTCAAGCATCGCGACAACCGAACGCAATATGAAAAGCTGCATCAAGATGCCGATTAAAATTATAACAACAAATACGGCAATAATTTCAATATGAGGAAATAGGCCTACGCAGGTAGTTGCGAGTAACCTGTGCAATGGTTGAAACCACCCTTTTACAAGCCGAAGTGCAAAATGAAAAAGAGCCACAGTGAGCGCCAATGGCAGAATGGTTAAAAGGCCGCTTAAAAAAAATGACCATAATTCCTGCGCAAGTTGTTGCAAAAAAGAGGATTTTTGTTTCATTTTGAACTGTTATAGTAAAAAAAATTAAATGATGTCCTGCAAACAGTATAACGTATTGAATAGTCTTGATGCAAGTAAGCTTTGCGTTTTTGAACGTCTAATGTCTGTCATGAATATGGCTGTTGCCAAGGTTTAATAAGAGCGTACTTCAGCTGTTGTATTTTGATCATTCACTATTTGGCCACTGCCCGGACCTTGTAATTCGCATGCCTTATGTTTACGGTACCGATAATATGCATAGGTCGCAAGGACGGCTAGGGCTGAAATCAATGTTGACGGGGCTATCTGCTTAGTGGTCAATATGGCCTGGACGGCAATAGACCGATTTTTGATTGATTTTATTTCCAATTTGTGTGCTTTTATCTGATTTTCATTCTTATAAAACGTGCCTACCAATTGAAATACATCCATGTGGCGATATTTATCATTGTGCTTACGACCTGGATTCCATTTTCTATACTCACGTTCCTGCATTATTTGATCGTTTTCGCTTTTAATATCGTTTATATGTTTGTTGACGGTATCTATTTGCTGCAAAAGCTCCTTCACAGATGGTTCTTGCGCGGCGAAAACAGGGCTTGGCAACGAAGCCAACATAATTATTGTGTATACCATACATACATGTTTTTTCATGAAAATTTCCTTAATGGGGTTGGTGCATGCTCTTTTTATGTAGTTTGCGTCAAACTGGTTGCTTGTCAATGTCATGATCCAATGTATTCTTTTCTGTTTTTTGTTCGTCGGCTTGCTGCGATTCGCAGGCCTTATTTTTGCGGTACTGGTAATATTTGTAGGCTCCAAGGGAGGCGAGAGCTAAGAGAAATAACTGTGGACTATGACGTTGAAAGGCATATTGTGCTTTTTTAGTGGCTATATAAGCCTTAGTAGGAAGGGACCCGCTGTGCGCTTCTTGAATTTTCTCGTCCGACTTCACTAGAAAAGCATCAACGTCTTTGAGCTGTTTTTCTAGCGATTCAGTCGTGTCATGCGCATAGCTCCAATTCGCATGGCTCCAACTAGCTTGCGTGCCCGGGTGTTTTCTTCTATATGCTAGCTCATTTTCTACAGCCCGTTTCGCAGCGATCCCGCGTTGTATATTTCCAATATTAATCCTTACCTGCTCCAGGCGCTTCTGCAGGGATGGTCCTTGATCTGAAGCATGTACGCTCACAGAATTAACCATTATTGTCGCAATAACGATTGTGCACAAAACATATAATACGTCATATAACCTTTTTTTTCATGAGAACTCCTTAGTTGGATTTTGAATCATTTTGACTGTTATTGATCTCTGTTTCTTGCTTGTCAGCTTGCGATAGAGACGCTTTCTTTTTACGGTACTGGTAATATTTGTAGGCTCCAAATGAGGCGAGTGCTAAGAGCAATAAGGGTGGCGTGAGTTTCATGGCTGTAAAAACTGGAGCGTTATATTTTGGATCCATAAGTCTATCTTCAGAATTCTTAATCGCCTTGTCGAGAGAACTGAGTTCGGTCTCTAATATTTCATCGGTGGTCCCCGTGGCGCGACTATATTTCCCACCGCTCTCAGCATTTGGTGGATTTGTTTTTCTAAATTCTATTTCACGCTCCACCGCCTCCTTTACCCCCTGATACCATTTCAAACCTTTTCTTTCATTGAATCTATCCTGTAAGAGCTGCCATGTAGATGTTTCTTGAGTATTTGTACTGGAACCATCGACATTAAACGAACAGGCCAACGCCATCAGAGTTGCTAGAGACAAGCAATAAAGCATGCAATTATCTATTATTTTTTTCATGAGGGTCCTTTGCCGGTATTGGTTGAAGTAATAACGTATCTTAAGCATACAAAATCCCAATAGAAAATGATAGAAAAAATATAGATATCTATTGATGCGCTCTTTTATTCAAGCTCTTTAGCAAGGCTTTGAGCAAGGGATCTTGCTACGGCGTTCATTTGGGCATTGTCCTGATCTTCAAGCATGATTCGTAGCAACTTTTGCGTGCCAGAGTAGCGCACAATAATCCTTCCATTTGCTAAATATGATCTATGCGTATTGATTATTGTGGTAAAAGGTTCCATGTTCAAGTCGTATTGTTTCTGTATTGGAACGTTAATACTCATCTGTGGCATTAAAGCAAATGGCTCCTTGTACCAATCATCTGCTAAGATCATTGCCTCTGCTATTTTTAGCGCTGTAAAGATACCGTCCGAGGAGTTCAGATAAGATCTTATGATAATATGCCCATTCGGTTCACCGCCCAACAGGGCATTATGTTGTTTTAAAAGCTTTAGTACGCTCAAGTCACCAACGCATGCTCGTATGAATTGTCTTTGACGCTCTTTACAGAACAGGCTTAATCCATGATTACTCAAGATTGTTCCCACTATTGTTTTTTCTTTTGAAAAATCCGGATGGCTCATTAAAATCGCAATTAGAAAATCACCGTCTATAAGGGTACCATCGGTGGTTGCTACCGCTACGCGGTCTCCATCCCCATCAAATGCAAAGCCGATGTCAGCACTATGTTGCGCTGTTGCGACACTTATTGCCTTTGGGTGCTGGGTGCCGCAATGCGCATTGATATTGGTACCGTTTGGGACATTATTAATAGTTAGAACATGCGCACCAAATAGTTCAAAGACGAGTGGCGCAATTGCATGGGTTGCTCCATTTGCACAGTCGAGAACAATCGTTTTTTGTTGCAAGAATTGTGGCTTGAAAAACTGCTTTATGTGATTAATGTATCGCTTATGGCCGTCATAAAACGGTAAGGATTTGCTGAGTGGGTGGAACGAAAAATCTATGTTTTTCTGTGCAAGTAGCATAAAAAACATATCTGTTATGATTTGTTGATCATCATATTCTATTTTTGATCCACAACCGGCCACTATTTTTATGCCATTGTCCTCATACGGATTGTGGGATGCCGATAGTACCAGACCGGCATCAAAGGTTTGTTCATTTTTAACGATTGCACAAACGGCAGGAGTGGGCAGTGTGCCTGAGTCATGAACAACGAGTGGAACGTACAGCAGCCCACGCTTTAAAAGAGTTTTAATAGGCACACAGGACTTGCGTGTATCATCAGATAAAAGAATATGAGGAATATATGTGCATTTTTTGGTGATCCATAATCCTATTGCGTGTCCCAAAATCGGTATATCCGTTGGGGTGAGCGGGAATGAGCCGACATGTGCACGGATGCCGTCTGTGCCAAAAAGCGTTGACTTCATTATATTTCCTGTAGGTTGCGTACGTGTTAGAATAACTTGTATTTGATTGGATAAAAGCTATCACATAAACTTAGTTGTTCTGGCGCATACATAGGTTGGAACTAATGATGAAAAGCTATTATTTTTTTACATTGAACTCAAGTGCTCATAATTGCAGATAAGGATTATATGAAACAGTCGATAGTATTAACGGGTGACCGGCCATCTGGCCCACTGCATCTTGGGCATTATGTTGGTTCGCTTGCTGCGCGAGTGAGCCTACAGGAGGAATATAAGCAATACATTATGATAGCTGATGTGCAAGCTTTGACGGATAATGTGGACAATCCTGCCAAGGTCCGCGCGAATGTTATGGAGGTGGCATTGGATTATTTGGCCGTTGGTATTGATCCTGCCAAAACAACGATCTTTATTCAATCTTTGATTCCTGAAATAGCGGAACTTACCGTGTTTTTTTTAAATTTAGTGACCGTAAGCCGATTGCAACGAAATCCGACGGTTAAATCGGAAATTGCTCACAAAAAATATGAAGGTGAATCTGTTACAGCCGGCTTTCTTGCGTATCCGGTTAGTCAAGCAGCAGACATACTCATTGTTCATGGTACGTTGGTCCCTGTCGGTAATGATCAACTACCTATGATAGAACAAGCAAATGAGATAGCAAAAACGTTTAACAGAACGTATGGCGTTACGCTGTTTGATCATATTGAGCCGCTTATTTCCTCCTCTGCGCGCCTGCCTGGTATCGACGGTATACATAAAATGAGTAAATCTTTGGGTAATGCAATTGATCTTCGTGATAATGCAGACATTGTCGCTCAAAAGGTTATGCGCATGTATACGGACCCTGATCATCACCACGTCCACGAACCGGGTCGTGTTGAAGGTAATACAGTTTTTACCTATTTGGATCTGTTTGACAAAGATATTAACGAGGTTATGCATCTTAAGGAGTGGTACCAGCGTGGTGGATTGGGAGATGTGGTACTAAAAAAAACGACTTATTGAACGATTAAATGAATTTCTTGATCCGATTCGAAATCGTAGAACAGCGCTCGCATTAGACTTGCAGATGGTTGAGCAACACCTTGCACAAGGCACGCAGGTTGCAGGTCAAGTTGCGCAAAAGACTTTGGATGAGGTGCGGCGGGCAATGATGTTAGAGTATCCGTTTTGTAAACGTTATTTTTAGCGATCCAACCATGCATTAAAGTATGGCCGTAGCGTGCTGCTATTATAGTATGGGGGCAATTTTTCCGACATTACATCAGGCCTCATTTCATGTAAAAATCGAGAAGGAAGTTGGTCTGTAATGCGCCCAAATGTGCGCCTTTCAAGAGCATGTGTGATAAGCAAATAGTCTCGTGCACGAGTTATTCCTACATACAATAATCTACGTTCTTCTTCAAGAGCGTTTGGGTCAAATATTGATCGATGGCTTGGTATAACCCCATCCTCTAGGCCAGAAAGAAGAACCATATCAAATTCGAGGCCTTTTGCTGCATGCAGTGACATAAGCAGGACTTGATGCGTTGCATTGTGCGCTGCGGGCTTAATCTGTTCTTGCAACAGTGCCACCTCTTGTAGAAACTCTTCAATAGTATCTACTTTTCCTTGTACATGATATGCGGCCGAAAGTAGCTCCTTGACGTTGGCAAAGCGCTCTTCGGCTTCAGATTTGTCATATTCAGACTTTAGATATTCTCCATACTTTGTTCTTGAGATAATTGCTTCTATAGCATGAGTTGGAGATATTGTTCCGCTTAAATCTTTAAATAGCGCTAAAAAATCAAGAATAGATTGTCGTTTGAGGGTTGGAATATTGCATGTGTCCGAATTAAATAAAAGTGTGGCGACATTGTAGAACGGTGTATCTGGTGATTTTTCCCAGGCGTCAAGCCAGGCTTCTTGTAGTTTTTCTCCAAGGCCTCTTGCTGGTACGTTTAATATGCGCATGAGTGATACTCGGTCGCGTGGGTTTGCAATTAAGCGTAAATAAGCAAGGATATCTTTGATCTCTTTTCTGTCATAAAATTGTGTTCCGCCGACTATTTTATAAGGTATAGTGCGTTTAATAAGTGCTTCTTCAACTATTCTTGATTGAGAATGTGTACGATAGAGAACGGCGATGCTGCCAGTTTTTTTTATTTTTAAAAATGCTGTTATGCATTCTGCGAGTGCATCGGCCTCTTCCCGTTCCGTTTTACAAGCAAGTAGGCGAATACGATCATGTCCTTTTTTTTCTGACCAAACTACCTTGCTGTTTCTTTCAGTATTATTCGATATGATCTTGTTGGCTAAGTTTACAATGGGTTGAGAGCTTCGGTAATTTTGTTCTACTTTAATGACGGTAGTATTTGCAAAATCTTTTTGAAATTCCAAAATATTTGTTACCGTTGCGCCTCTCCAGGAATAAATTGATTGATCTTCATCTCCTACGGCGCATAATGAATCAATGGCAAATCTATCGTGATTAAATACCATATGTTTTAGCAAGGTATGTTGAACCATGTTTGTGTCTTGATATTCATCGACAAGTATATGTTTAATGCGATTTTGATGCAGATTTTTAAATGTATTGTCTGTATTGAAATGTTGACATGCTTTATGGAGAAGATCGTCAAAGTCCAGACAATTGCTAGACTCTTTTTCCTTGCCAAACTCATGACAAATTTCATTTAACACGGTAAGTGTTGGCATAGAAAATGATGATTGGTTGTTATCAGAGATTCCAAGAGAAATACTAGATAGGCGCGCAATAACATGTCGTGTTGTGATTTGTTTTGATACATTATTTCTATCTAGGATTCTACGTATTATCTTTTCCTTATCAGATTCGTCCATTATAGAAAATGCAGGTAGTTCAAGATGATAATAACGCTCTCTTAAAATACGCAAGCAATACGAATGAAACGTTCCTACAAAAGGTAGGACGGTTCCGGCTGGGAAAAAATGTTGTATGCGCGCTTTCATTTCTTGCGCTGCTTTATTGGTAAATGTAAGCGCAATAATAGACCAAGATGGTACAGACTGGCTTAAAAGGCTGACAATCCGTGCAATAATGACGCGTGTTTTTCCTGAACCAGCTCCAGCAAGGACTAATAAGGCACCATTTTTTTGTAGCGCGGCCTTGCGTTGTTGCTCATTAAGAGATGTGTTAAAAAAATGTTCTAATTCTGAATTCATTGATATCAACTAGCGCAGGTGAGTATTTACAGTGTGATGATAATTCTATTCGAGCTGCCAGATCAATTATATCATTATTGGGCTATGTGTATAGAAATTATATAGCAAAAATTCGATGCTGAACAATTGGTAATTGTAATCGTTGACTTTGGACAGTGCATAATGATAGGTAGGTAGTATCGAATGAATCGTAATGCATATTGTAGCAAGCTTGGGTTGCAAATTTACAAGGTGGGAGTTGCCTAAAAGAATCGTCCAATCAGGAAATCTATTTTTTGTTGAATACTAAAGGAGAGAGTGCATGAATGTGCGTATAAAAAAATTATTGGTTATGATGTTTATTCCGCTTTTATGTGTATGTCCCACGGCCATATTGTGCGACGGTGAAAATCATAAAAAAACAGTTAGTGGTAATTTCAGGACATCGTCCAAGCCGGGCATTGGTACCGTTATAGACTTGCTCAGAGCTATAGAAAAAAAGTTTTTACACGGTATTGAATCTTATGGGCAGTTCACCAAAGAGTTATTAACGACGATCTCTGAAAACGGTGCAAAAAATGCTGATCGGCTCTCAGAGCAGGTGCAGACTGCATATCTTAACGTTGAAAATCTTAGAGCTGGTCAACAAACAAATACAAAGGTTGTTATTGCGCTCTTAGAGGGCCTTATTGAGATTAGTGATCAGATTAGCTCGAATGTAGTCTCATACGGCACATCTTTGGGTGAGAATATTGATCTCATTTTATCAACGGTTGCGCAAAATGACGGTGGTATGGCGGCTCAACTCAATGGCATGGCCGATAATGTTAGTGTGACAAGTAGAACATTGTCTGAGGTGCGTCTTGCGTTGTTAGATATGAAAAGCCAATTACATAACCTTACACAGAATAATGGACTTTTTGATGTTCAAACATCCGCCCTCGAGGATTATATGGGTCAGCAGACGGAATCATTACAGAGCACGCTTAATGATATAGCTCTTTCTATGGCTAATTATTCTGCACAGATCAATAATGACCTAAAGCTTTTTGAGCGTGTGTTAGAAGTCATTGTAAACGATATTGCACGCACTGAGGCTAACTTTTGCTCCAGGCTGGATGCGTTAGATAACTCCTGCAATAGCATATCGTTGCAATTAGGTATTATTTCGTCGCAAATAGACAGCTTGAGTTCTATCGTACAGGACGGTTTTGATACATCAGATTAGAGTTTCAAACGTATGATGTAAAACGCCCTAGTAGCTTGATAATATGAGCTACTAGGGCAACTTTTTCGAACGAGATTTATGTGAGTTTAAGCGCTATGTTCAATAGGATTTCCATCCTTATCGAATGTCAAAGCATGAAATGCATGTGCGCGTGCGATGCCTCGTTTGTATTTTTCACCAAGCCATACCAGCATGTATTTTACAACGAGATCCGGATTTTTAAGCCATGCATTTTTATGTAAAAACTCTTTTGTTGGCTCCATTGTAGCAGATGCATGCTGAATACATTTACTCGTAACAACTTTGACTGCATTAAGCATTTTTTTGCTTGCATGCGATAGTTCTCCGGCAGATTCTTTGATCGATTCAATTGCAGTTTTCATATCCATTTGAACAGCTTCCACTTCAGCAACGTCAATAGGAGCATTTGCTGCTTGGTTGTTATCTGATTCTGGGTGAATTGCAATAGTTACGACTGATAACGTGAGAATAAGAAAAAAGAGTTTCCTCATGATGAGCAACCTTTATGAAGATGAAACGACGATTATTTTTATACTGCTTAAAAGTATATCATGAATATGTCTATTGTTCGAGTTTGATTTTTTATTTTTTTATAAGTTGTTTTTAAAGAGAGGATTTGTCATAAGTTATGACAAATCCTCTCTTTAACATTTGAATCAATAATCAATGTTAGCTGATTGTTGATTCTTCGCTTTTCTCTTCTTGGTTGACAAGATCAAGAGCCTCTTGCTGTTCCATTTCTAACTGAAGTAGTTCATTATTTAGCTGCTCAGCTTTGTTAATGGCATAATTCTTAACATCGGTGGCTGCATTGTGATTCTCCTGTAGAACTACTAGGTGTTGTTTGCTTAGCTTCATCTGCTCTCGCGCTTCCTGAGCCATTGCCTTAAGAGCTTCCGCCTTTTTGGTTATAATATCCTTTAGGTGGATGCCAATTTTGACAAGGTGTCCAGCCGCAACTTTGCTCAAACTCTTTATTTCATTGAGCACTGCCACTTGGGCAGGTGTTGGGTTTGGATATGACTGTTGGAACGTTTGCAGATGTTCTTTAATTCGATTCATCATCGCTTGTTTCATTTTACGTAAAACGGACGCGCGATTTTTTGCAGTATCTAGCATCTTAAGATAGCGAGACTCTGATGACTTAACCGTTGAAAGCGCTTGATTGTATCGCGACTCCAATGGTTTTAAGCCGCTCTGATAAGCACCTTCAGTCATTCCCTCTACGATTTTGCTTTTATTAAACCAGCCTTCTCTTGCAGTCTGCAAGTTTTTTATAGCATTTTCGTAAGCCTGTTTTGCATTTTCGATTTCACGCTTGTGTTTATTTTTTAGAGAAGTGTATATATCTTCAAACCGTCCCTTTGACTTTTTAAACTCATCTTTTGCGTTTTGTATTGCCGTAGTAGCGTTTGGTGCGTTACTCTGGGCAATATCATGCAGCCTTGTAATGAGCTTAGAGCGAGCGGTGTTCATCTCTTGAACAGCATTCTGCAAGGCAGAATCCGGCTCTCTTAAGTCTATAAAGTTACTGTTGTCAGTGTTGCTTATAGCACCGCTAGGGCCTATGTTGTAAGGCCTTACGTTTATAGTATCTGGATTGACACTGCTGCTTTCACTTGTCCATTTTGGTGGAAGGCGATATCCTGTGCGTCTGCTTGTTGTTGCAGGTGTAAGGGATAGCATGTCAGACGATTCTTCGTCCTGGCAATAAACTGATGTACTTGCGATGAGGAGCAAGCTATTAAGGACTAGTATTGTACGTTTCTTCATGAGAGTCTCCTTGTATTGTAGATGTATTAAAGCGATTGTTACTTCTGACTGTTTGTAAACATCGGCCGAGCACTTACGCCACTTTTTAGCGGCGGTCCGTTGGCTGATGGTATAGGTGCATAGTCTTTAAGCGCAGAACTTGTCGATGAGAGGTAGTTTCTCTCTGGGGCCTGTCCTGCAACGCGAGCCCCTAGGGGTACGCTTTCGTCTATTGGAGGTGCATAGCTGACTGAAAGCATATCATTGGTTGTTTGAATATAGTTTCGTTGTATTGACTGTCCCGAAAGTCGAGTGTCGCTTGTAGAGCGTACATAGCCTGGCTCAGGAGTCAGACCGTACAATGTTTGAGTTGGTACTGAAGTTAAAGGATTTGTCGACTGTGTTGTTTCATATCCTTTCTTGGTAACGCCTGAATCGGCAAACCTATCATTGGTTGATGATGGATATGAACGGATTGGTGCGGTATCGATAGGAGTTGTGCTTACCGCTGGGTTAGATTCTACTGATGCGGGATAGTTTCTTGCCGGTGCATTTTGGGCTGGGGCTGAGTAGCTTGCGTCCGGTTTGTAGGTTTTTACCTGAGGAATTGTGTCTTCATATTGGTTAACCGTCGTAGCTATTGCTTGAGACTCTTCTTGGGCTGTTTCTTGCGTTTTCATACCCATGGTTATTAGGATGGCGATCAGAAATATGCTTTTTTTTATATAGTTCATGGCTTGATTACTCCTTGTTAAGGTCACAATCCAGGCTTTATATTGTAATAAACTGATTGCCGTTGTGACCATACTATATCCTTACGATTACGAGTATCGCAAAATATAATACTAGAAGTAAAGATTTTTTAAAAAAAATAATAAAAACATGGCATCTGTAAGGCACCCCATAAGCCGAATTCTGTGACAGAGTCAGCCGATGCAAGCTTTTTCTGTTGATAACCATCTATCTGAGCGGCATACCCGCACGTTTAACCGGCACGAACAACCGACACGCGCCTACTTTGCCTTGCTTTCTGTAGGGTTTACCCGCATTACTTATTTCCAAATAATGCCGTGCGCTCTTACCGCACATTTTCACCCTTACCCTGTCATAATTCTATTAGAAATAATCCAAGGCGGTTTTTTTCTGTGGCACTTTCCGTGAGCTTACGCTCCCCATCCCGGCGCTGCCAGGCTTGGTACTGAGTTCGTGATAAGTTCGGACTTTCCTCTCTTGACCAAATAATAGTCAAAAGCGATTATCTGTGATACCTTACAAGCGTATAACCATCTATATAGTAGTTGTACGCTACCACATATAGTACCAGCTTTTATAGCTTTTCCTAGTTGTTTGGCAGGATCGTATAGTTTAGACGATTGGGCTGGCTTTGCTTGACAAACAAGATGATTTTGATAAGATCAGCTGGGATGATAGTTTATTTCTTATTAATGAGTTTAATGTCTAACAAAGGATTTATATTATGATGAAACGAATATTTTTTTTATGGGCTCTACTCAGTTGTTTGATTAGGCCGCAGATTAGTAATGCCATGTTTGGCCAATCCATTTTGAGTGCTGATTTGCAAAAGGCGTTTTATGTGTTCAATGAGTTTATTGCTGATTCTTCGTGCAATCCAAAGTCTTGTTTTGAGCAAGCGGATGATGCTGCTAAGGCAATACTGTTTTTATCAAATCCGGAATATAACAGTTATGCGGTGAGTCCCACTGATAAATCCAATGGTGAGGCTGTGGAGAATTCTAAATATTGGGCTTGCAGAAAAACTGAGGCAGACGAATACATTGCTAAGTGTGCAGCCATAGCTACTTTAGCGGAAAATGATCTGGGTCTTCGCATAGCAGAGTTGGACAAGTCTCTTCCGGCGCTCTCTTCAAGCAATAGTTCAGGTTCAAATGAATCTCAGTATCTCAATGAGCTCAATAAATTTTTGGGAGATCCTAAACTTAAGAGTGCTCCTGTAACTATTGATAAAAAAAGAGAGGCTCTTAAGTATCATGCTGCAGTCAAATTTCAGCGACGCGTTGATGCTAAAGGATTTTTTAGCGCCGCAAGCGATTCGAACATATACGGGGATCAAAGTTGCCATATGAAGGATTTAAGTAGTGGGTTTAAAGACGAATCAGATGTTCTTTATACACCAATGCAATACGAGGTGAAGGCTTCAGATGGGACTTTGGTTGGCATATGCCCAATTTTGCAAGATGATTTTTATGTTACTATGCTTTCCGAGCAGAGTAAGCCCGTTTATAGTTATTGCGAATATAACAATGTTGATAAGCCTTGTATAAATCCGAAGGTTGCAAAATATGCTCCAAATAATGAATGGAAGTATACCTTAATGTCATTGCATAATATCTTGGGGCAGAAGCTTGGGCAGTTTGCTACAAGCCACAAGGTTCTTGGCTCTGCTGTAGTGCTCCTTGCCGGTTATGGTGCATATAAGGCGATAGAAAAGGTATTTACTACGGTTTGCGGTTGCGGCGACAATCCTGAAGCTGAGAGCGCAGACGGTGATGATGATTATTAAAAGACATGCATGTCTTTTGTGCATAATGCACGCATAGATTGTATGAACTAATTAAGATTAAGCAAAACAGGATGAGGTTATCGAACGATAACCTCATCCTGTTTTGCGTTTTTTGTACCGCCATATCGCTTGATCTGTTCGCTTGTTACAGGTCGTCCAAGCAATTATATTCGTATTGACAAATAGTTGGTTTTAGATTAAGTTAATTGTAATAATACATATTTCTTTTTATGAATTTTTACATCAGGAAGATAACATGCTCAAAAGGTTATTGTTTTTAGGTTTAATGATCGGTTTCTTGTTTGGATCGCGCGTGAGCAGTGCTGCTTTGCAAGATCAGCTAGATGAGGCCAATGAAGTTCTTTCTGACTTTATGTCTTATAAGAGTATGAACATAAAAGACCGCTTTAACAAAGTTGATAATGCTGTTAAGGCGGTAAAATTTTTGGCTAATATTGACAATAATCGTTTTGGAGTTGTCGATGCTGACGATGTGAGCAACCCTGATTCGTGTTGGGCGCAAAGACTTCTTGCAGCATCAGAGTACGATGCTGATATGTATCATATAAATCATAACGCTGAAGGGCCTGATAAAAGTTTTGAAGAATTGATGTGCGGCTTTCATAGGGACTTAGAAGCTGATGAATACGTTAATGCCCTCTATGCTGGCCTAAATCGTACGCCCGTTTCGAGAGAATCAGCTCTAAATGTAGAGGCAAAGAAAAGCGCTCTTAAGTACCATGCTGCAGTTAGGTTTCAACGAAAACTTAGAGGGGAATTTGTTCAAGTGGCTTGCAACGATAAAGAATTTGATCTGGTTAGGTCTCAACATCCTGCTCCTGTTAAAAATGATTTCGATGTACCTCTGAAAGGCCTAGATCCATTGAGTTATGTAGATTATGCCTGCGGTACCTATATTGATCCACACTGCAGGCCATACGCTCCAAATTGCCGATGGGACTTTAAAGATTTTCGTCAGATACGTGATGCAGCATCGTACCGTCTTGGCCAGATTGTTATTAGGCATAAACATGTTGGCTATGGCCTAGTTGCTCTTGCCGCTTATGGTGCGTATAAGCTAGCAGAAAAGATAGTTCCAATTATCCGTAGCGCTCATGACAAATACAAAGCTGAGTATGCCAACAATATAACTCAGCCGGCAAGCAACCAGCAAACAGCAGGCAGTACAAAAACAGAATAGTTTACATTATGGTGTAGCACTATTTATGCTGATTATGAAAATAAGTTTTTTATAAGGATTATAAGGAAAAACAGGGTATTGGCCATGGACAATGGATATGTTTCAGGAGATTTTTCATCATGATAAAACGAATTATGATAATGGTTTTTGCCCTCAATGGTTTTGTTGGGCATGTTTTGGCTGCTAATGTAGATCAAGATTTTCTGGAGGCAGAAAAAACATTAATGAAGTGTGTTAAGGGCAGTCAAGTAGAGTTTTGTTCGCAGGTTGACGATGTTGTACGGGCTGTAAAATTGTTGACGTCAGAGAAGAATCAATGTGCTAATACTGTAGTTTTTATAAAAACGGATCTGTCTCCTGACAAAAACGCTATGGTTCATGAGTCATCAAATTGGCAAAAAAGGCGACAGGCTGTGCAGATGTATGAGGCCGCAATTTCGAACTTACAATCTATGAAAATAGATACTTTTGATACTGATCGTCGTAATCGACTTGTTAGAGAAACATTACAGGTAGCGCTGACTACTGATATGAGTGCATTTTTATCCGGGTTTAGAAATCTTATGATTCACTTAAAAGGCGCATATAATCATGATGATACGTTTGCTGCAGAAGATGTACTTAAATACCACTACAAATGCATCCTATATAAAATGCTATCCGGGCGTTATCCAATTCAGGAAGATCGGTTGTTAAACCGAATTGGATTACACGACATCTCTGGAGATGACTCAAAGATTTTAGAATATGATTACCACTCAAGTAAAACTAAGTTGGTACGTTGTCAGAGCGGTTCTGAAGAGCCAAAGGATTATGTTGCTGATATAGATATATTCGGTAATATAAAAATACATGAAGAATCAAACTCCCTGCAATATATCGAGATTCCTTCATCAACAAAAGGCTGTTTAAATGGCTTGATTGATCCAACTGCTGCCAAGTGTCAACCCGTATATACTGAGTCTTGGCCAGTATGGTTAGAGTCATATAGTCCGGGATATTTTGTCGGCAAGTATTCTCGTACATATCCGTTTATATCAACCATGATTACGGTACCACTGGTTGGGTATTGCGCGTATAAGGCCATTAACAGGTTCATCAAAATTGTGCGATATTGTTTGCCAAGCGGCCTAAAGCCTGAAGATGTAACCAGCGCTCAAGATTCAGATGTGCACTTCCCTCAAAACTCAAATTCTTCTGGTATACCTGTTACTAATGCAGATACAAGCGTAGCAAAAGAGGCAGCTGTTTGTATTTCTGATGAAAAGATGGTTTGCGCGGTTGACGCTGTATCTGATGAGGTCCAGATTCCCATTGCAGGCTCAGAGGTTGTTGATTTAGCAGCTCAAGATGTGCCCAAAGCAGATTCTTCTGATTATACAAATGCCGACCCTGCTGATGCAGATGATGCATGTGTGACTCAAGAGGAGGACGATAGCATTGCTGATTTAGAAGGTGTGGTTAGTTAAGATCCTTATCTTCATAAGCTTGGTGTGTCGGAATGCTCTGTAGCGGGAGTGTCTGAGGCCGTTACTTGCAAAGCCTCACAACCAGGTCTTGTCAGAGTAGATTTTTCGGGTTGACAGTTATTGGCATTGGTATTATTCCACTTGGTCGTTAGTTTTGTGCATAACGCATATTCTTGATCATTTCTTGCATTTCCATAGGCCTGCTTTAAAAGTAGATTGGCCTGATCGTCTTTCCCCAACTTTTTGGATGCTTGTGCGCAATGTACAAGAATAGTTGTATCAGTGGGAGCTGTTTGTACAAGTTTTTTCCATGCATCCAATGCCTTTTGATGTTCACCTTGTTTATACCAAATGAGCGCCTGAGTATCGTGTACATGCGGATTGTTAGCCGCATGTGCCATAGCCGTTGTAATATGTTTTAAGGCCTTATCAAAATTATTTTGCGTTCCATAGTAGTAGGCAAGAAGATTATTTATTGGTACTGACTCTGGATCGCACCTATGTCCAAGCTCAAGAGAATCATGCATTGCTTGGTAGTTGGCAGTGTGGTAGTAGCTACAAGCGATCTGATAGTGTAACTTTGCGGCTACAATTTTATCTTTGTTGAGTATTAAAATATTTTGATAGGTTTTTATAGCCTCCTCTTTTTTGCCAGTGCGCGTGTATAAATCTGCCAAATAGAAGAGTGTTGTCGCATCTGAAGATAGTTGTTTTGATATATGTTCAAATGCGTTCAAAATTGAATTAATAGGTAGTTCGGTACGATGTAGTAGGTGCAGGGTGGCTAACCATTCGTCTCTTTGCGCATTAGACTCGGTAATCCATTTTATTATGTGTGATAGCACTTGCTCATAATGCTTGAGCGACATAAGTACTTGAATATGCATAAGACGATATTGTTGCGCAAGTGGATCCGCTGCCAATAGATGAGTGCTTAGAGCCCGCGCTCGATCAAATCTTTTTGCGTTCAGATGCTCCAAGCAACGGCTGTAGTTATCTTTTACCATTTTACTTTTTGCTTGTTGCCGTTCGCTTTCTATGTGTAATTCAAGGATATGTTTTTTTACATTAGCTTGCTGACTCGGACATAGGTCTAGATATGCGTTATATCCTTTTATTGCATCTGTAATTGCTCCTTTTTGCTCTTGAATAAGTGCACATAGGAGCCACCCTTTATCAAATCTTGGTTGCTTTTCAATGCATATTGAGATGTTTTTGTATGCAAGGTCGAGCTTATTTAGCTCCATATAAAGTTGTGATTTAATATAATAGAGCATAAAATGGTTATTTTTTTGATGCGAGCATTCAAGATATTTATCAATGACGGTAATTGCATTTTCCGGTTCTTTGCGTCCAATAAATATTTCTATTGTGTTAAATACTATTTCAAAATGTTCAGGGAATTCAGAATATAAGTTTAGAATTTCTTCCGCTGATTCTTGTAATTTACCATTTGTTTTTATGGCCCGTGCATATAATAATCGTATATCTGGATCACTTTTTATTTCAGATTTTAACATGTCGGCGACATGGATTAGTTTTTCAACTTGATGGGTATGATGCAAGTAAAAAATATACCCTTTACCGGTATATGGAAGATGTTTCTGTTTATTGATAGTTCTATACCATTTTGCTGCCATATCTTGATTGCCATGGTTCATTTGGTAATTTGCCCACATGTATCGGTGGAGTCGGTTAGTATTGTTGGCGTCGCTGATAAAGGGTGCTAGGAGTAAAAAAAAACCGATTTTTTTCATGTGTATTCCGTTCTTTAATGCCAAGTATATTGCCAAACAGAGTACTATCGTTTGCTTTTCTATTCTTTGTGTTTGTTTGCATTGACCTACATCTGATATGTCGATGTCATAAATATGCGGTATCGAAATGCAATCAAAGCGTTACGTAGTTCACTATCATGAATTGTTTCTAGTGCTTTTTCTTCATAATCAGTGATTGAATATGTTTTTTCGACTGACATTGTCTTTGGTTGATCAATCCGCTTCTTCTCCTCTTTTTGTTTTACAATACGTTTAAAACGTATCTCTTTTACATGTGGATTATCAAGTGATGCATTAATTTTATCGAGCAAGAGAGGTGTTAATAGATACAACTCTTGTAACCAGCAGGAATCATATACGCCTAGAATAACCGTTGATTTTTCTATTTTATATATAATAGCTTTTAAACTTAGAACGCCCATGATAGTTTGCCACTGGCTAAGAAGAGTATAGTGCCATGCCACTTGTAATTTGACCGCTGCTGGAATAAGTTTTGCAATAGAAACAGCCATGTTTTTAGTCTATTATGGTTATAAAATTAGATAGTGCCTACATCTTGATTTGCTCAGCATACCATATGTAAAAATAAGAGTTGAATGTCCGTGGACAATTCATGTATGCAGATATAGATTTTTGCTAACGGATGTTTCCAAGGAGGCTAAGTAAGATTAGTATAAAGATATCATAAAAGGAATTCTGAGTGTTTTCATAAAGATAATTAGATGAGGTATTCTTGCACATTAAAACCAAAAGTATTTTTTAACATAATTAATACATTGTACTTGTTTTACTTTGCATAACATAAGGTTAACAATGAATCTTATTCTTGTGACATTGGGATGTTTTCTGATGTTAGGAACGGTTACGTTCAAAGCTATGGACAATAATAATAATGATGATGAAAAATTGAGATTGTCTAGTGTTGGCACCACCTTGGGCAATCCTGATTTGAGTGGTGCTTGGTGGACCAGGCTGATGAATGTAACCGATGAGGCAAATGATTTGGAAAATTCAGACAGTGGTACAGATGTACAAAAAAGTTCTGATGCCGCAGAGGCGCTGTTTGCAAGTAATTTCTCGACCATAAAAGGAAATGAACGTATTGCTGCTGACATGGCATGTATATTAGGGCATTTGGACGCGATAGATAGTCGGATAAATACAATAGATAGTCGGATAAACAAAATAGATAGACGTTTTAATGGTTTAAATACTCAGCAAAAGGAGATTCAAAATCAATTGATACCGGGATCTCTAGCTTTTCGCGCAGGGGTCAATAGCTATCTTGAAAAGGTGATGTCGAAAGTAGAAAAAAGTCTGTTAGCGGCGGTTACTGATTTATTGTCTTCATCTCCACGCGTAGGAATGCTGCAGGAGGAACTGGAAAAGATTGCAAAGAAAACAACAAGCGCGAGAGATAAATCAAAAGAGGCTGTTATGATGTCTGAATCGGCGTGCATGAAAGCTGCGTTTGCATGTGACAATCTTGCTCTTATTCAAGGTCAGTGGAAGAATGTGGCGATTGCAGCGCAACAAGCCCAAGCGCATGAAGAGCTCTTATCCTCTTTTGGCAAAGATATAAGGCATTTGTGTGATGCAGCACAAGTTGATAAAAATGCTCAAGAACAGCTTGCAGACGAGTTTGGAGAGCGCTTAAACATAATTGAAAAAAAACAGGCGTTGATTTTGTCAATGTTTGAAGCCATGAGTGCAAGATTAGGCAAAGATATAGGTTCAACTGAGTATCGGGATTCAGGTGACAAGGGCCAACCTACAACTAGCAGCGATGAGCTGTAATGATAACCAATTTTGTACGGGTGTAACATGCGAATTCTTTTATGTCTACATGTACTTTTATGCACATTGTTTGGCAATAGTTATGGTATGAAAAAAAAGAAAAAGGATAAGCGAGATAAAAAGATGGATAGGATTGAGAGTGTAGATGCAAAAAGAATACCGCTATCGTCATTTTTGGCACACGGAAATTCTTTTGATCGTGGCGGCCATAAAGCATGCGATGGTAAACAGTCTACAATAGGAAAAATGATGTGTAATGCCACCGAGGTACTTGCCGTAAGTGGAATGGCTGCGGTCTTTCAGGCAGACATGGCACCCGATACGCCTATCATTGCGAAACTCGATGATGATGCGCCCGACTCTGATACAAATAGTAGCGTAGATTCTGAAAGATGCTTCTGAGATTGATTGTTACGATAACTGTTTTTTCAAAAGCTCTTGAATGATTTTGGGATTCGCGCGCCCCGCTGTTTTTTGCATGATTTGGCCAACAAAAAAACCAAAAAGTCTTTCCTTGCCTGCTTTATATTCAAGGACGCTGTCAGGATAGTTTGCAAGAAGTTCTATGATCAGTTTTTCAATTTCATCAGATGAGTCAACTTGTTCAAGGTTTTGCTCCTTGACAATGACTTCCGGATCCATATCTTTGGTTGCTATTAACGTGAAAACCTCTTGAGCTGAGCGATTATTGATAGTCCCTTTTTCGATGAGTGTAACTAATTGTGACAACCGATTAGGTGTTATTGGGCACTGATCAACCGATACTTCATGTTGTTTTAAGTAGCAGATAAGATCGCGCAATACCCAGTTGATAAGCGATGGGCTTGGACACAAAGCATATGCCTTTTCAAAATAGCCAGCAATATCGGGTAGATCAACTAGGACATCAGCTTGATACGGACTTATGCTGTATGAGGCTTGTAATCGTTTATGTTTTTCAAACGGCAATTCGGGTAAGGTTGCTCGTATGGACTCTATCTCCTGATTGGTTATTTCAATAATTGGTAGATCAGGATCCTGAAAGTAGCGATAGTCAGCAGCTTGTTCTTTGCTGCGCATCAGTACCGTGATTTTACGAGCCGGGTCCCATAGTCGAGTTTCTTGTTGCACCTTTCCACCGCTTTTGACGAGAGCAATTTGTCGCTTGATTTCATAGTCAGTGGCATCACCGATATATTTAAATGAATTAATATTTTTTAGTTCGCATTTAGTGCCTAATATTGAATCTCCTTTTTTCCGAATCGAAATATTTGTGTCTGCTCGAAAGGCTCCCTCTTCCATATTGCCAGAACAAATGCCCAAGTATTGCACGATGCTGTGCAATGACTTTAGATAGCTTTGTGCTTCGCCCGAGCTTGAAATATCCGGGTATGAAACAATTTCTAAAAGTGGAGTTCCCGCGCGATTAAGATCAACAAAGCTTTCATCGCTTGTATTTGAATGAATACTTTTTCCTGCATCCTCTTCAATATGAATTCTTATTAAACGTATCTTTTTAATTGATTGATCATCAGCTGTTATTGATACGTACCCTTCTGTGCAAATTGGCTGAAATTGTTGGGTAATCTGGTAGCCCTTGGGTAAATCAGGATAGAAATAATGTTTGCGATCAAAAGAACATGTAGGGGCGATTTTACAATGGGTTGCAAGCCCAGCCATTATGCCGAATTCTATCACTTGTTTGTTGAGTACCGGTAATACTCCAGGATATCCAGCACATACGATACATATATTTTTGTTGGGGTCTTTGGTGATTTTATTAGGACAGCCACAAAAAATTTTAGATGCTGTTGTAAGTTGTACATGGACCTCGATACCGATTGTTACTTGGTAGTCTGGATAATCGTTTAAAATGGAAGGAGATGCCATAGTGTTGAATTCCTTATTGCCACATATGATATATTTTAAGATGTTTTTATTCTATCAGTACGAATTAATAGCGTAAAATTCAGATGGGTGCTGTTTTTTCTATCTTATATTCGCTGATTCGTAGTCCGTTATTGCTTGCTAACACTATTTTACAACGATGTATTTTTTCCAAATCAAAAATCGCTTTGTGTTGGGTGTTCGTAATAAAATGAAATATTGTTGGATGCAACTGAATGGTAATTTCTGTACCACCCAAATGAGCTGCTAGCCGTTGTTTTATAGCACGTAAAATTGTGTAGCATTGCGTTTGGATAGATTTTATAAATCCGGCTCCCTTACAAGTAGGGCAGTTTTCCGTAAGCTCTTGCTGAAGCGTTTTTCCGGACCGCTTACGTGTCATTTGAACAAGTCCAAACTCAGAAATTTTAAGAACGACTGACTGAAATTTATCCAGCTCTCGTAACATTTTTTCAAAAAACTTGAATAGTTTTTGTTTGTTATTGCCAGCCAACATATCAATAAAATCTATGACTATCAGTCCGCCAATGTTGCGCAATCGTAATTGGCGCGCAACCTCTTGAGCAGCTTCCAAATTCGTTTTTAAAATAGTTTCTTCGAGATTGCTTTTGCCAATAAAACGTCCAGTATTGACGTCAATGACTGTCATTGCCTCGGTAGACTCTATAATGAGAGATCCGCCAGACTTGAGTTCAACTTTTTTATCAAGTGCCTGTTCTATCTGTTTTTCGATTTGATAGTAGTCAAAGATATTTGCTTTTTCCTGATATAACTTAATTTTATGCTGATATTCAGGTGCAACGATACGCACAAATTGAAGAATATCCTGTAAATTTTTTGCAGAATCTGTAATGACTGCTTCTGTTTGTTCATTTAAATAATCTCGCACAACTTGCAAAGACAAAGGTAGGTCTTCGTACAGCTTTTCTTGTGGTTGCGCCACCTTAAATGCTTCTTGAATTGTGTGCCATGCGGAGACCAAAAATCGTACATCTTTAGCCAGTTCCTCTTGAGTGTGGTCTTGACAAGTTGTTCGGATTATTGCTCCCATTCCTTCCGGAAGGTAAGATTGAATTATGTTTCTAAGTCTTGTGCGTTCCTCTGAAGATTCGATTTTTTTTGATATTCCTATGCGAGGTATATTTGGCATAAGAACAATAAATCTTCCTGGCAAGGTAAAACAGGTGGTTAATTTTGCACCTTTTTCATATACCGGTTCTTTACTTACTTGAACCAGTATAACGTCGCCTTCTTTAAATATTTTAGTTATATCAAGTCGCTGGCGTGGTGGTTTTTGTCTTGGTGTTCCATCATCTATCGCTGAGTGTTTGCTAATTTTTTCAATGGCAAGTTCTCTGTCAATTTCAGATATATGTAAAAAACCGGCGCGTGGCTGACCGATATCTACAAAGGCAGTTTGCATGCCAGGTAATACTGCGGTAACGGTCCCTTTGAAGAAACTACGTTCCAAAGAGGTGTCGGTATGTGCCCAAAAATGAATATTTTGTAGCAACGTACCTTCAGTAGTGGCGATTCTAGTTTGCCACGGATTTTCGTTAATTAAAATTCTTTTCATTTGTTATTTCCAATGCAATATGGCACCCATAATAACGTTAGGTTATGCCATCATAGATGATTATAGATTTTGTTCATTATACAACATACTGATGGTTATAAGTATACTAGATTTTCCATTGCTCAGCGATTGTTTGATTATAGTGGGGCATAAATAAAGAGAGGGTTTGCTCATAGTAATGTAAAAAGAAATATGTTACTGTTTTTTACCAAGTTGTGATCATCATTTTGTTAAAGTTTTTATTTTAAGGGGTTACCATGTTTCAAAAAACATCGATTCTTATGATTTTACTTTTAGCATTGCCTGGCTGCAATAATCGTGGCAAGCAAGCAATAGAAACCTCGTCTAGAGATTATAAAAATGAAACTGTTTCTGACCAGGAGTATTCTGATCAAGAGATAGCGTATCAAGATGAGCAGGCTGATGAAACAGTGGATAATTATTTTGACTCGAGTAATGAGTGTGTAGCTCAAACGGATAGCGATTTTCCAGAAGATTTAATGCTCGATAATGATGATGATTCCGTATACGAGCTTTAAGATTGCACTTAACATTATTGTCAGTTATTACTGCACGGGCGATTGTTCTTTTTTGTCACGATAGCAGGCATCCGGATATGCAACAGATTGGTAGGTCCTGACGGATGACACAGATGATAGTAAAAGTTCATTTAAAATTATTTTGAACTGAGACCTAGGATCCGGCTTTTTGTTGTGTACCATCTCCTGTTTGATGCTAAGAATGCGCTTCTTATTGCCAAGCAACCTTGTTACTAATTCTGGCATCTTTTTATAATTGGTAATGCTGTCTCCGGCATGCTGGGTTTTAATATAATGATGATTTAAACGTTCCCAGGTCAGGGGGCATGTTCCTCCATCAAGAAACATTGGAAGATTCATGTACAAGGCTTCACATACACTTACAGATCCTGATTTAGTGATAAACAGATCACTAATTGCCATCAGGTCGCTTACCCGGTCTGTAAATCCTATAATCGTTATACTGATATGTCTTGGAAGTACGATCAAAGAGATAGTTTCCTGTAAGGATTTGCTTTTGCCAATGCAGACAAGCAGATGCACCGGTATGGCGATGGTATTAAGATTTTGAATAATACGAATCAATTCTGTGCATCCAAGCCCGCCGAGCATAACTAAAATGACACTGGCATTGTTCGGTATGTGATGTTTTTGTAATAGGGCTACGCGATCTTTTTGTTCAAAAAAATCAACACGAATTGGAAATCCGCTAATCGATATCTGGCTATTTGTCAGCCCTGCATGCTCTATAGTTTTTTTTATCATATGATTATTAAAAGGTAGACAGTAGCGAAATTTTTTAAATGATGGTCGCATTATGCCTTGTACAAAAGTTGAGCTATCAAGATCCGTTGGTACGATGACAAGAGGAATGTTGAGATGTTCAGCAGCATCTAGGAGGGCTCCATTGATTAAAGGAATTACTGATATAATCAAATCAGGACGCTCTTTTTCAAAATAATTAATAAATAACTGCGTTACATGGTGGTGCATTAAACGAAAGTACCATCCCCCAACAACGCATAATGCATTAATGGTGCGAGACCATTTGTGTTGCAACAGTATGTTGTAAAGGTTTTCTGATGAAATTCGATTGCTAGTGGCTCGAGAAAAAAGATCCATCTCTGCAAGCGGATCTTGAAATGCTAGTACCGATTTTATCTGATATTCTGTTTTTAAATATTCTTTAAGAGCTTGAGTTGCCGAAATATGCCCGCGTCCGCCGGTGCTTGTTAATATAATGAGTTTTTTCATGGTGATCTAAATGAGTTAATGCTTTAGGTGGGGTTAATTCCAATATTGTTGAACAGATTCCAAAGCATCTGTTTTGTAGAGTAGCATAACAGATTTTTCGGAGTTATTTTATTATTATATTTTTATCCATCCCAGTGGTGCGAGTCTTGATCATTGTGTCTATTTGCCAATACAAAAAGATCTAAACAGTTCGTCCATGGACTGTTCGCTCAGGGATCGCCCTGACATCTGGCTAAGATTAGTCATGACATCCCCAAGTTGATATGCAATAAGTTCGTAAAATATTGGAGTGTTACGTAGCATTGGCTCTATATTTTTTAATAACTGTTCCGTTGTTTCCAAAATGCCGACATGGCGCTCGTTGAGCAGGAATGGTACATTTCCAGACCCAATCAGCGCCTCTATTTTTTGTAACATTGCACCCTTGAGTATCTGAATGCTTTCATCTGATTTGATAGATGTATGCATTGTTTGTATTGGTAAAGATATGCTGTTTTGTTCTTTTAAATCAGATTTTGTTTTTACTAATATACATTTAGAACCGTATTTTTCTACAGCGTTTTTGTACATTGCTGCCTGTTGTTCCGTTAGGCGTTTTGATCTGTCAGTGACAAGTAGTACGATATCTGATTGCAGTGCCGCAAAATGAGCCCTTTGGATCCCCTCTTGTTCAATAATATTATTGGTATTTCGAATCCCGGCCGTATCTATAAAAGTTACATATGTATCATTTGTATACAGACCGTACTCAATCGAGTCCCTTGTGGTTCCAGCAATGGCCGTTACAATGGCTCGTTTTTCTCCTACCAATGCATTAAATAGCGATGACTTACCGGCATTTACCGTGCCGATCAATGCAATACGAAATCCTTGCCTGATATAGTGTTGTTTTTTTGATGCTGAACATAAGCTTGCAATTTCTTGCAAGCTTTGTGCAATCAAGTCATATATCTGATCGCCAAATTCCATATCTTCTTCGTCTAAAAATTCAAAACTTGCTTGAGCTAGAGCGACGGCTTTTATTAATCGCTGCTCTATCGTTGCAACATATGCAGATAACGATCCTTCTAATTGCGCAAGTGATTTTGCAATGCTTGCATGGGTATTAGATTTAATAAGTTCATTAATAGCCTCTGCTTGTAAACAATCTATTTTGCCATTTTCAACAGCTTGTCTGGTAAATTCGCCTTCGCGAGCTAAACGAGCTCCGTTTTCTATGGCACGTTTAATAATTGTATTTACTAAAAAAGGATTGTTATGGCAGGTAATTTCAACCGTATCATGACCAGTAAATGTATGTGGAGCATGCATAACCAAAAAAAGTACTTGATCGATTGTGCCGCCACAGGAATCTACAACTGATCCGTAATGAATCGTATGTGTGCCGACGGTATCAAGTTTTTTTTTATTGCATAGCCTGCTTGACGCTGTTGCAACAAAGATGGCCAATGGGCCTGAAATGCGTATAAGCGCAAGAGCTCCAGTGCCACTTGGTGTACAACGAGCAACTACTGTTTGATGGTTGTACATTTTTTCGGTGACGCCAAGAGCTCTTACTTTTACAAATGTGAGAATATTGTTAGCTATTGCGTGCGCTGCTTATGGTGATTCTGAGAGATTTTAAACTTTGCTTGAATCGATTTTTGAGTGATTCCATGGCAAGATGTGCCAGACTTTTTAAAATAGTTCGTTCTTGTTCGCTTGAATCTGATAGTTGTACAGAGATCTTTAACTCAAGCTGGTTATGAGAGCTATTTTTTGACACATCAAAATTTTCAACTCCCATTTGCCTTAGGCATCCTACAAGCCATTCTTGTGCGGCTGCATTTAGCTCTTCAGTCCACCCGCTTTGACTGCTGGTTGGACGTAAGGACGACCTTTTCTGTTCTGTCAAATCTTGAGACGTTGATGGTCCTCTTTTTGAGCCAGAAACATCTGATGCTTGCGGATAGCGAGAGACAGGTCTTTGATGTGGCGCAACAGAATCCAAATCGCGAGTTGCGTGCGCCTGCCTGCTCGATTTCAAGAAAGACTGATTTGGAATGATAATAGCGACCTTGGCCGGCTTTACCGTAAATCCAAAAAAGTTTTTCTCGGCGTCTTCAAAAATTTTTACACTAAATTCATCCGGTTTTCCGGCCCGAACCCAGCCCTTCTCGATAGCTTTTGAAATCGAAGAAGCTTCTTCCATTATCGACTTCATTGATGTTGTCCTTGTAAATATAAATATAAAAATGGAGCGGGAAACGGGACTCGGACCCGCGACCTTTGCCTTGGCAAGGCAACGCTCTACCAACTGAGCTATTCCCGCATATCAAAACTTTTTTAAAATAATTTCATCAACGCTAAATGTAACAACGGGAATGCAATTGTCAATAAAAGTTTCAAATTTAGTTGTCGCACATTATAACAAAATGTAATGAATTATACGAAAAGTATATTGAAAAGTAGTATTGGCAAGCAATTTTTCACCTATTGAATGTGTATTATACAGG
>JABDES010000002.1 GCA_013286935.1 Candidatus Babelota bacterium | reverse complement strand
TTGCCACGTTAAAAAGTCGTGAAGCACTGCTCCCTCAGGTAGCTTGTCAGGTGCAATTTCACACGTACGCACTTCTGTTGCACGCAAATTTTTTGGTTTACGCTCAACACGATTATCCGTTCGCTTTCCCTTCTTCGATTTTTTACCAAGACAACTCGGGTTTATTTTTGGCTTGGCAGGGATTTTTTTAGGCGAGCAAACTCAGCCTCAAAGGCTTCTAGTTGTGCTTGCTGTACGTAAATGATTTGTATGAGAGCCTCAATGGAGAGGCTTAATAGATCTTTTGGTATTTTCATGCTTGGTAGTTTGACGGGTAATTCCGCACTTGTCTACTATTTTTTGCGCCAAATATCATTATCCCAAGTTATTGAGCAGTTACTTTACTCCCGTCAATTGATTTTTCTATTGGAATTATGTATCATGGTAAGTAGCTAATTTTGCTGATATTGATTCAAAAGCGAAATATAATAATCGAATCGAGGTTGTCATGAAAGTGTCAAAAGATACTATATTCAGGTCTGTAGCCATGGCAATAGCATTGTCTTCAGGACTTTTTGTTAACGGCCTGACTCTCTGCAGCAAGCTTTCCAATGTGTTAGTACCTGCCAAGACGGGTGTTTACTTGAATAATCTCATGGCAGACAGTCCATTGTCGGTTATGCTGACATCAGTTACGAGCACCGGAACGCCATTGGCGCCAAACAAATATTGGCCTGCAGTTGGACAATCCATTCAAGTCCCTGGCTTTAAGGCTGGTTTTGATGAAGGTTCTAAAGTCCACATAGCGGAATTCTCCCGATTTTCTGGCATTAAAAATGGAGTGACTTACCAATTTACCCAAAGTACTGTTCTGCCAGATGGGACTCCGTTGGCGTTCAAGCAAGAGATCACTGGAACCGCGACTGGATCCAAAATACGCATTGGAATTATCGCGCGCTCTGGCATAGAGGAGTGGTTTGAAGGTGATAGCGACGAGCATGTGGTAATTGTTCCGGATATGCATAGTCCCGGGACATCATATGTCATACGGTTCAAGGTGCAGCATTCCGGTTCATCGATAGTGCAGCGCACGATGAATGGGTTGGTTGGCGTTGCGCCAGCATTGTGGTTCGGGGTTCAAGCAAAACGGGTATTGGCAGATGAAAGTCAGGAGGAGCGTGAAGAGAAGATTAAGAAGTTGCAAACTACCTCAAGGATAGTGTTGAGTCAGTTTGCTGAATCTGAATTGGATAGTAAATCGCTAGAACGCATGAAGGAGATTCTCAATAAGAAAGATCATATGGCCGCAGGGGAACATGAAGCTCTTATACGGTGGAGTATGTTCATGACGAGCCGCTCCACAAATGACCAACCAGTGTGGTTGGAACGTTTCAATAAAGACATATACGATAAGAATGATCTAGGCGCATTTATGACTGGCCATATGAAGAAGGATGTCCAAATAAAATATATTGATAATATGTTGGCTCAAAACGACAGTAAGCGTGAAGAGCTTAAAAAAAAGCAGGCAGAATACCATTTAGAGATAGAATCAATAAAAAACCAGCCGAGCTATAAAATGAATTACACATCGCCGCTCATTTTGGCAGCAGCACTAGCATCAATTGCAGGAGCCAACTACATGATGACCTATCCGGACGTTATCTATACGATTGAGCGGTCTATTGAAGAAAACTGAGCTTGATGATAGCATCTGCGCTGCATTGTTGGAAGAAAATGCTTCAAGCGGTTAAAAATCAAAAATTGCGTTTGACATTTAAAAACGTCGCGGGCATACTTCATCCGTATGGGTTAGCATTAATCAATGAAGCTAACCGGAATGTCAAAAAAATATCACACACCATTTATATTTGTAACTAATAGATAGGGTCTCCAGAATGGCAACTAGTAAGACCGGTGGGTCTACACAGAATAATCGAGATAGTCATAGTAAAAGGCTCGGCGTAAAATTATTTGATGGCCATCAGGTTTTTGGCGGTGAAATCGTTGTAAGGCAACGTGGCACCCGGATACACCCCGGTGGTGGAGTTGGTAAGGGTGGAGATGACACGCTATTTGTTTTGAGGGCCGGTTATATTAAGTTCTATATGGGTTCAAAAAATCGACATTATGTTTCGGTTATTGATAGCAGATAATTTTTTGCTGCGTTGCTATTGTTCCACATGTTATACCAAAATCAGCACCGTTTTTTGCTAACGGAGAGTTTTTCATGATAGATGTTTTTAAATATAGATATATTACAGCTTTGATTTCGTTGAGCATAATGGTCTCCTTTTTTGGGTATTATGCTTATTTGACTTATACACGTGGTTATGCGTTCAACTATAGTGTTGATTTTGATGGCGGTACTCAACTGCGTTTTAAATTTGATAAACAAATTAGCAGTTCAGATATTAGGGCTCTTTTGGAAAAAGAAGGATGGAGTGGTGCTACAACCAGAGAATTTTCCTATTCCCAGGAAGTTCTTATCCGGGTGAAAGATTTTTCAAGCGATGTCAAGACCGTTGCCAATCGTATTCGTGAGGTTATTAAGGCATCCAATCCTGATGTGTCTGTTGAGCTTCTTGAAAGTGAATCAATTCGTCCATCAGCTGTTGAATCGCTTCGGCTAAAATCGATTTTAGCTTTGGTTCTTAGTCTGTTGGCTATGATGTCCTACATAGCATTTCGATATTGGTCGGTTGCATTTGCGGTTGGAGCATTTGTTTCATTATTTCATGATGCGATAGTTGTATTAGCACTCTTTTTATTACTCGATAGAGAGATTTCCGTTAATGTCATTGCGGCAGTTGTGATGCTGCTGGGGTATTCCATTAACGATACAATTGTTGTGTTTTCCCGTATCAGGGAGAATATTGAAGAAATGCTACGACTTAAAAAGCAGATGGTATTTGATCAAATAGTTACCTTAAGTATTAATCAAACATTGAGCAGAACAATTTTAACAAGCGCTGCTACAGCATTAACGGCATTTGCTATGCTTATACTTGGCGGAGAGTCGTTAAGAGATTTATCACTTGCTTTATTGGTTGGTATTGTCTTTGGAACCTATTCTTCCATTTATATAGCAAGCTCGGTTATGATGCTTTTCCATAAAGAAGAGCAAGCTTTATAGCTACCATAGCATTTTTGATAGATTTTTTTTCTAAATACTCATTTTTCAGAGTTGTTTTTAACTGGTTATGGCGATGCTTGGCAATGATGATATAGTGAGACTCTATGAGATGCGTAATGGAAAAATCACCCATTAATAGCAATACAATACGATATTTTTACACAGTTTATAAAGTACGGCATTCACGTAATAATACCCAAAGCAATAGTAGGAATTAGGTATGTATGAAAATGATACAAAAAAAAATCTTGAAACTGGTCGACAGGATGATGCGCCAGAGGCAACAGAGGTTCCTGTGATTGTTGACAGAGATGTTGAGAGTTTGGAGTCATATGACCAATCGAGTATCAATCTTGAATCGTCCATTCCCAAGAATCAATCAAGTCAAGATGGCTGGCAAGAAGGGCAACAAAAGCCTAGAGTAGTGCGCGATGAGAACAAGCATAATCGCAATGAAAATCTACACGCTAACAAAAGACCGGCTCCAGGGTATGAGCAACGGTCGTTACATTCAAAAGACCGAGAACCTGTAAAACAGCCTACTGATCAAAATTCTGATCACGGTGAACGTGGACCACAAAACAGCCAGCGGAATTCAGAGCAAAGACCGCGCGATAGAGATGTAAGAGATCGCAACAGAGATGTGCATTCACAGCATTATTCACGCTCCCTTGAGGAATATTCATTGCCTGATCTTAATATTTATGCTCGTAAGTTTGGCATTATGGGTGCTGGGCTTATGTCAAAAGAGCAGCTCCTTTCAAGAATTCGCTACGTTGAGGCAAATCCTGATGTTGAGATGTATGTAGAGGGAGTTTTGGAAAAGCTTCCCGATGGATTTGGTTTTTTGCGTTCGGCTTCATATGATTACGTTGCAGGACCGGATGATGTTTACGTATCCCCATCACAAATTCGCAGGTTTGGATTGCGTACTGGAGATACTATTCGTGGAGTGATCCGAAAGCCTAAGGAAGGTGAGAAATATTTTGCTTTGCTCAAAGTTGACACAGTTAATGGCTTGACGCCGGCACAAGCGTATGATCGTCCTACATTTGATCGATTAACCCCGATGCATCCGAATAGAAAATTTGTTTTGGAGTATGAACCGGGTGCAATTGCTACACGGATAATGGATCTTTTTACTCCGATTGGCAGGGGCCAGCGAGGGCTTATTGTCGCACCTCCAAAAGTTGGTAAGACCCTGCTTTTGAAAGAAATTACACAAAGTTTAATGGCAAGCTACCCTGATGCCAAATTGATAGTTTTATTGATTGATGAGCGTCCTGAAGAGGTTGCAGATATGCGTAGAACCGTTAGAGGGACAACGGCGCAGGTTATTAGCTCAACGTTTGATGAGCCTGCATCTCGGCATACGCAGGTCGCAGAGGTTGTATTGGAGCAGTCAAAACGACTGGTTGAATCCGGCAAGGATGTCATCATTGTGCTTGATTCGCTCACAAGGTTGGCTCGAGCGTACAATACAAATGCTCCAGCGTCCGGAAAAGTTCTTACAGGTGGCATTGATGCACACGCACTCCAGTGGCCCAAGAGATTTTTTGGTGCAGCAAGATGCACTGAAGAAGGCGGCTCTCTGACGATTATCGCTTCAGCCTTGGTTGAAACTGGGTCACGAATGGATGAGGTGATCTATGAAGAGTTTAAAGGTACTGGAAACATGGAAATTCATATGACGCGTAAGCTCTCCAACAGGAGAACATATCCTGCGTTTGAGCTTTCCTTGTCTGGCACGCGTCGAGATGATTTGCTCTTAACAGAGGAAGAACAGAATAAAGTGTGGATGATGCAAAAACTCTTATCAACCATGAATACTGTTGATGGCATGGAGTTTTTGATAGATAAAATGAAAAAATTTAAAACCAATCGTGAATTTTTGGATTCAATCAACAAAAAAGTTGCTGACAAGCCTGGAGCGGGTGGCACCACAATGCCTGCTGCATAAAAAACGCATATATTTGATTAAAGTTATGTCCTTGTTTGCACACGTGGGCCAAACAGCAAGTAACTTTACTGTGTTGATGCTGCTGATTCTGGTTGTTCAGTCTTAGGATGCATGTATCGATAGACTCCGTATGTTGCCACCGCCAAAACAACAACTGCTACTCCTGCTGTTATAAGGGGCATTTTTAGACTATGAGTATGAGCCTCTGTATTTTGTCCAGGGGTATGTGTTGAGATGTTATTTGATCGATTTTCTGGGGTGGTGTTATTTGCAATCTGTGAGTTATTGTCAGTGTTAGCCGAGGCTTCAGCAATTTTTTCTTCTGCAATTTTTTCAAATTCTTTTAATAGCATTTCAAGTTCTGGGATAGATCCTGCCGAGTTTCGAACTTCTCCAGATAGCCCATTGGGGTCTACTTTCCTTCCATGCAGGTGGCTATAAGTTAAAATGAGTCCGTGATCATCTTTAATCCGCTCAAACGCTGCTTTGTCTTTTTCCAAGGCCTCTTCTAGGTCTTGGTGCGTTATTCCTTGCTCTAAAAGGCGTAGTGCGACTTTTCTATTGTTTGCCATCGAGCGTGCTTGCTTATAAGCGGCTGTAAGTTTTGTATTAACCGGTTTTCCCTCTTTTTCTGCTTGTATTTCCATAGCTTTTTTAATGTCTTCTGAGGTTATTTCACCCTCATTTGGTATGTGGTGAAAAACAGGTGAGGTTTTCAAGTATTCCTCTTTTTTTTCAAGTTGTTCCATTTCGGTTGCTATATTCTTTATTGATTCAAAGTATTTATCAAAGTTGGCTTTTGTAATTGGTGTGCCTGTGATAAAGCTAAAAAAGGGAATATCTTTTATGCTACTGCTTAACTCAGATATTTCGTAGTCTGAGTCTAAGGTTGTTTTAAATTCTTCTGAGGTTATACCATTGCGATGAAGATGGTCAGCTTTTTCTTTGTTGGTATTAATGTTGTCTGGGAAGCTAATGTTTAACATCTGCCTCAGTGGATCTGTAGGCGATACTTCTGATCCTAATGCACCAGAGCAAACGGCGAAGAAAAAAAAGGTAGAGGCTGAGAGCAAAAGAGACATTGGTGAGAAGTTGTTAAAAGTCTGTTTCATTGAAAATTCCTTGGTTTCGCATAAATCAAAGTAGACAGCTGAATATCCATTATAATATTTTCAATCAGAAAAGGCAAATAAAAATAAGATTGTGTGTAGCAAGCAGGTCGTTGCGCGCAAGCGGCAACAGATTTGGTTTTTCAAATTTTACTCAAAAATATCCAAAGACCATGGTGAAAATTCTTGTTTTTGTGCTCTATAATGTCCGACAAATGCTATCATGGCCCCATTGTCTGTGCAAAATTGGGCGGATGGCGCAAAAAAGGTTTTGCCGTGTTGTGCGCATAACGCCATTATACGTTGTTTGAGGTATCGGTTACAGGATACGCCTCCTACAAATGTAATTGCCCTTACCGTTCGGTGTAAAGATAGAGCGAGCGTTAATTTGTGTACAAACGTATCCCCAATGCATACTTGTAGAGAGCTTGCCACTTGAGCCTTAAATACATTGTCTTTTTGTAATAACTTTTTTGTTTTCAGGTCGTAGGCGTTTCGCTTTACCATGTCATACAACACAGCCGTTTTAAGCCCTGAAAAACTAAAGTCAAGCGTTTTGGCTGTAGGCCGTGGATATGAAAAAAAATCGTGATTATCGACCGTAAGGGCGAGTCGTTCGATAGCCTGACCCCCTGGATATGGTAGCTCTAGGCGAGTTGCTATTTTATCAAAAGCTTCGCCTGAAGCGTCATCAAGCGTTTGCCCAATCAGTTCAAACACCCCAAAATCATACACCAGGTATAGTTCAGTATGGCCTCCAGAAGCGGTCAAGCAAAGATGCGGAAAGGGGATGTCTTTGTGTTCAATAAACGATGAAAAAATATGCCCCTCGAGGTGGTTTACCCCAATAATTTTTTTTTGCCTGGCCCATGCCATTGCCTTAGCAAAGTTAAGGCCGACCAGCAGGGATCCGGCAAGGCCGGGTGTGTTGGTAACGGCTATGACGTCAATATCATTGATCTCTTTGCCTGATGTTTCAATCGCCGATGCAACTATGCCTCTAATTTTTTCCAGCTGTGGCCGAGCCGCATTTTCCGGTATTATTCCTCCCGCATGCGCATGCAGTGGAATTTGAGAATAGAGGGCATGTGACAAAAGCCCAGACTTGCTAGAATATATCGCTGCAGAGGTTTCGTCGCAGGATGTTTCTATGCCAAGAACGGTAATGTTATTGTTCATCGAAAGCAGATGTTCGTTGTGGGTACCAGTGCTTATATGCTTTTATTGCTGCATATACAACTGCTGCTAATACTACGGCACCTACGCCTATTTTCAGGGCTAGTCGCGGTAGGTCACTAGGAGGAGTTGTCTCTTTTGATGGGTTGCTTGATGAGACATGTGGCTCAGGCTCGCCCGTGTCTTGTTTGGGTGGTGATGTTTGTGAGGGATGGGTGAGGGGCGGTTTAGGTTCTTCTTCTTCTTCTTCTTCTTCTTCTTCTTCTTGGTTAAGATTTTCTTCTTCTTTGATAGTTTGAGGATTTTCGAGGTGCCATACCGAAACTGCCTCTCTGGGCTCCAATTCTCTAAGTTGCATGTATGTGTCATTTAATGTTGCTGTTATGCGTTCAAATTGCTTGGCGGTCATCTCCTTGTTGAGCATCTCGCTTAGGGCAGGTGTAGTTTTATCCTTAAGATTTCTGAACATATGAGAGTCACGATCGAAGGTTGTACGAAATAGTTCTGAGTCTATTCCTACCTTGTGAAGTCTTTTTGCTAGCGCCCCTGCGTCAGAACCGCCAATGCTCACATCTTTAAGAGCCTCTGATACTGAAGGTGTCGACAAAGCACCCCATGCTCCTACGCACGGCAGCAGCAACAGCAAGCCAGTCATTGTGGGTAAAAACCATTTTCCTGATAATCTGCTAAAAATGTATGTCATCGGAGCCCCTTTTGTTTTGAAAATCAATCAGAATGTAATGCCTTATTACACATTATAATACTTTCAATTAGAAAAAACAATAAAAAGTAAAAAATATGTTGTTTAATGCACCAAGCCAATTTTTAGAAAAAAAAATGCACTTATATTAAGCCGATGGAGCCGCAATAAGAACTCTATTTTTGTCATGCTTGATTGATTCATTTAAGGGGGCATGTAATGTATCGATATCTATAGATGCAAGCACAATGGCATGCGATTGGTTGTGTAGCTGTATCTCTGAGCCGCCTGCAAGTTCTATAACATTTTGTTTGATATGCACGGTTGGTAGGTTGACGGTACTTGTACTTTGTTGCATATAGTCCACGTAATCAGGGTCATAATCGATCATTATTGTCATATCAGGCATACGCAAGTCATTTGTGGTCAAGCTACATTCTTTAATATGCCATGCAGCTGTTTTTACGCTGGCTGTGCTGACTTGAGGCACGGTTTTTGCTTCAGTATCAATTTGCTCAATTTGAAAAAGCTTATAGGGCTGCCCATTGGGAACGCGAAGATATGAAAAGGTATTAACCAGTTGAGGGTCTATGTGCTTGTTTTTGGCAAGATTAAAGTCTACTTTTGATTTAGTGATTAATACGTGGAATAACGTTTGATGAGTCCCTATAGGGATTGAAAATGTAATTTGTTTTGTATCGTGTTGGGCAGCAGTTTTGATCATGTGTCCTCCATAATACACGCGAATGTCCGGGACTTTATTGAGTATGGCAGGAAATTGGACTGAGCCGAAAAGTAATCGGCTTTTTGAAATGCTCGTAGCGCTGACTATGGCACTTTGTAGTGTGCACATAAAAAGAATAGCAAGACCAACAAGCGTAGTATTTGTTTTCATAATGGATTTCCCCTGTGTGCCTTCAGTTAATTTTTACCTATATTTTTAAAAATCTTTCCACATAGTCAGGATACTATGTTTTTGATCGGTTGTCACAGATGGTTATTGGTCTTTTGCAAACAGATTCTTTTTTCGATTGTATTATGGCAGACTGTCATGGTGCGGTTGTGCATATACCTAACATACCAGGCGTTAAAAGCAGAACAATAGATGATAATAGATACCATTCGTTCTTACAGTAAAAAATTATTGAAAATCTGTACAGCTCGGGATCGAGAGGATGCTGCTCTTTCATGTGCGCTTGCCACATACATAGCAATTTCTCCTTTTGTTGGATTACATACGATACTGGTTTTTGTAAGTTCCTGGTATTTCAAGCTTAATCCAGCCCTTCTGTTGATACTATCCTGTACAATTAATAATCCATGGACGATGGTTCCCATTTATCTTTTTGATCATTTCGTTGGATTGATGATATGTAACCTTTTTGGCATTGATCCATATGCGTGGAACCCTCAGATGCTTGTTTGCATTAACAATAGGCTGCAAAGTGTTCTTGGAACCGGTATTTCCATCTGGGCTTTTATCATTGGTGGAAATGTGGTTGCCCTCACGTGTGGCGTAGCGACGTATGTGGCAATATGGTTTTTAATGCGTAAAAAAAACGTGGAACGCAGTTGATTTTGAGGTTGTGGCCGTGAAAATAGTATCGCAAAATAAGAAAGCATTTTTCAATTACACTATTCTTGAAAAAATTGAGGCTGGCATTGTTCTGAATGGTGATGAGGTCAAGGCGCTACGCGCTGGTCAGGGTTCGCTTGTGTCTGCCTTTGCGCATTTTCAAAATGGTGAACTATATTTGGTGAACTGCAACATTTCACCTTATGAAAAGGCGTACATTAAAAAGCAGGCTGAGTCTGACCGTAGACGTAAATTGCTGTTAAAAAAGCGTGAACTCATGCGTCTTTTGGGGGACGTTTCTCGAAAGGGCGTTACCATAGTACCAATCAAGATTTACTTTAATGATCGTGGGTATGCCAAGGTTGAACTCGGTTTGGGTGTGCATAAAAAGGCTGAATCTAAAAAGCAAGAGCTAAAAGAACGGGATATTGCGCGTCAAACTCGCCGAGAGCTTGCGGGTAAATGGTAATTTTGGCCAATATTTACCATAAGCTCCCCAAAAGTGCAATAAGGGTGTAATTAAAAGTGTTACTTTGTGGTTGCAGAATAACAAATAGGTTCATTTAAATGTAAACTGCACAAACAAAAAAAACGACGGTTTGTTCGTCGTTGCGAGGCGCCCTTCGCGCCGAAGCAATCCAGCTAAAGTCTTATAAAATGATTAAACGGCGACTGGCGATATTGAATCTTTTAATGCTAACTGGGACGACTTGTATGAAACAATTTGTATATAGCTGGATTGCTTCGCTTACGCTCGCAACGACGATCGAAGCATTGTTTTTCACGAATTTATAGACGATATGTTTTTTTGTGTTATGTCAAGACAACCAACACTTTTAATTACACCCTGCAATAACCGGATATTTGGCATATTTTTTAACTATTTTTCCTAAATCTCTCGAATAGAACGACATATTGTAACCCTTTATGCTAATCGTAAAATCAAGTTATAGATTAGCACGGATACGTGACAGATTACAATGTCCGCCACATTATTGTAGCCCTATCAAAACATATATGGTACATTGATTCTTAACCACTAAGAACTATTTGAAAAATAGTGGTCGTCTTTGAAATATGATGAAGTGGGGGCGTACCGGTTTCGACGTTTTAGGGTTCGTTTTGAGTGCATGCCGAGCTTTTTGACTGGGGTGCTCGTAAAAAAACTGGTCTATTATAGGTGCAAACGCACAACCACTTTTCGCTTAGCCTAGTCTAAACGAACTTGACCGACGGATGTGCTTATTCATCTGTCCGTCTCGTATAACCTTTGATAAGACTCGCAAATGAGACTATATGATTGGGTAGTTTGTTGAGTATACGCAATTGTCTTGCACAACAACGGCCTGCCTTTTGGCTCGTTGTGTTCGTATAATAAAAGGATGTGCATGGAGTACTTAAAGCGGTTTTTAATACGGACATGGGTTCAATTCCCATCGCCTCCACCAATTATTTTCTCCATTTTGTTGCTATGGCATTGACAAATTGGATTAACGGTATATACTGATATATATCTATAATTAAAGTATTTTAATCAAACATTGAACAACAGAGTAATCATTGTAACAGATAGTCAACTTAGGTGACCCGTTACATTTCTACGGGAGTTACATACTATGAAAAAAAATATCAAACAAATAACCTTATCGTTATGTGCAGCATTGATGGTGCTATCTAATGCCTCTTTTACACAATGTACTTCACCAACTCCATACATAGGGGCTGTTTTTGCGAGCAGTATTGTTGGCGGTGTTGCTGGGCTGTGCGGTGCAATCTCGTTAAAGGCAAGGTATAAAAAAAATCAAGAGACTATTAATGGTATGCTTGCCGATGTGCAGCCTGATAGCGATGGATACTATCTATTGAGCCCAAAAACTGAGACAGAATCAAAACTTGTAGATGATATGTGCGTGTTATTTGGGCTTTTTACGCATAGAGAAAGTGATAAATACTCTTATTATCTTGTAAAGGATGGTCAAAACATAAAAGTGAGTCAGGGCGTTATAGATTTGCATACTCAATCGCCTAGGCACTGCAATGTAAGCTGTTCTCTGTTAGGTGCTTTAACAGGGCTGTTTTTATCCTCATATTTTGTTTTAATAGGATCTATGGTTGCAGCATCGTCAAAGAGCAGCAAAAACTTTGAAAAGGTGATGCTTGAAAATCGAAAAATTATGGATGCCATTGAGGCGTCAACTGAAAGATTAAAGAATGAATTCCAAATGGCACGTGCAGAACAAGCGGAACAAGAGGATATTTTTATCCGAATGTTACAAGCTAGGTTGCTTGCCAAAAAACGGAAAAACGGTGAGTTGAAAGATAATCAGGAGAAATGGCGGAGGATATTTAACGTCAACGACCCTTCTTCCACTAAATAGTTTGAAAAATAAAGCAGTTGGTATATAGCGCTGATACCATCTTTCTTGCACCGGAGAGGTTTCTAATGAAAAAAATATTCTTGCTATGCGTGCTTCTGGTATCTATTGCTACCCCACAACAAACCAACTGCTGGATTCCCACAGCGTACGCAGGACATGCTATTGCAGGTGGCGCCCTGGCGGGTGGAGTTATAGGGCTTTATTATGGTGTGCAGGAAAAAAAACAGCTTGACCATGATGCGATGATTTTAAATTACATGTTGGCCAGGACGGTCAATGATGATGGTTGGTACCATTTATATCCAATAAATGAAGTGGAAGCCGAGTTTGTAAGACTTGTGTATAAATTTCACTACAGATTCCAAATGAGATTGAGCGAGGCTGAGCAGTATCTTATAAAGGATGGCGAGGGCATAAAGGTGAAAGCATCGGTCATTGAAGGTTGGGCTAAGGCTCCTCCTACAGCCCAAAAATGTTACGTGACCGGTTTTTTGGGTGGTGCTTTTGTGGGTGCATGCATATCTTGTGCCTTTATAGAGAGCCAAGTAGTTACTGAAAAGCATGTTTTTATTAAAAAAGGTACAGAAGTTCTTCAAAAATGTGAACACAACGCGACATTGGGACAATGCGGCGCTTGTGATCTGCGAGCGTTACGAAATGCCTCTCCGCTTATTCCACGATGACCAAAAAATATTGCATAATTGGGGCCTCCGCTGCAGGAGTTGCCGCTGCCAAAAAAATTCGCCAACTAGATGACGCAGGAGATATAACCTGCTTTACCGCTGAGCCTCAAGTGCCTTACAATAAATGTTTCTTGGTCGATTATGTTGCAGGCATCAAGCCTTATGGCGATCTGGGGATTTTTACAGAGTCTGATATCCGTGCAAAACGGGTCAACCTGTTGACTGATTGTCCTATTATTAGTATAGATCCGCAGGCTCAGTGCATTGTCGATGTTCATGGGGTTAGTCACGCATATGATGCTTTATTGATAGCTACCGGCTCAAAGGCCTTTGTACCATTTCCCGATCATTGTAGAACAGATATTTTTACCTTTCATACACTAAACGATATAAACAGTTTAGTAGCTCGAATCTTTCGCTCTCAGTCAAAACGGATAGTCATTATAGGGGCGGGCCTAACTGGAATAGAAGCTTGCGATGCTCTATTGCGCATGCAATGTGATGTAACCATCGTTGAAAGCAAGCCACACATTTTATCGACACTTATTGCCAGCCAGGCGGCAGATTTTTTGTCAGAGCGATTAAAAGGGGCCGGAGTAAAAGTTGTTACATCCGGATTTGTGATGTCGATTGAAAAAGAAAATAATGTTGTTCAAGGGGTATCGCTTTCAAATGGTGACTTTTTACCTGCAGATATTGTCATTTGCGCCGTGGGGCAACGTCCTAATACCGATTTGGCGAACAATGTGGGATCTCAGATGTGCAATGGGTACCTCATTGTTGATCAATACCAAGCTACAACCATACAATCAATTTTTGCCGCTGGTGACTGTGTCATGGTTCAGGACGCACGCACGGGACAATTAATGCCCAGTGTTTCATGGCCTGATGCAATGCAGCAAGGCATTTGTGCCGCATATGCTATGGTTGGCAAGCCTCAGCCATATCGCGGCTTAACTTCGCTGATATCCTCCTCATTTTTTGGTGTTAATGTAACGGTTGGTGGCTATTTGAAAGAACGGTCGCATTATAATATTGCCGACAGTATCACGTTCAGTGCATATGAGCGCACTGCAACAAATGATAACAATGAACTGGATCATTTCGTTTTTATTGGTTCGGATATGAATCGGTTGCGGCAACTTAGAGTTGCGTTTATGAGTAAGATTTAGAGGATTCTTACACGCAAAAGTCCTAAAAAGTGACAAGGTATTGCGCACCTTACTCGCTTTCCATTATTATAATAGAAATTATATATCATTGTTCTAGCATAATTCGCATTAGTGAAAAATGAACCTTTTACGTAAATGAAAAGGAAAAATGCAATGAGACTATTGATTTCTATATTTTGTTTAAATGGATTGATTGGTACCCTTTTTTTAATCTTTTTTATCCACATAAATATAAGTGCTTTAGGGGATAAAAAAATTGAACATAACGAATTGGTTGATATTTTTCTGAATTGCCATAGTGAAAATCTTGATTTGGAAACTGCATGTCTATCTTTGCATTTTGCACAGGCTCCAAAGAAAAATCTTAATACTAAAAAAACGAATGTTGATGGCAAGGAGTTGCTTGAGTTTCATTTTGAACGATCAGAGGTGAGCTTGCCAAGCGTTATTGCAAAAATGCACGCTTTGAGGATGACCCATAAGGGTGAATGTCAAATACGTCTACAAAAAAACCCACAAATGCTTGTTGTTGCGCTTGAATATAATCCGAAAAAAATATCCGTTACATACGACTTTTTTAATACGTTAGAGTTACGTAGTGGTATAGAGATTCATATTCATAATCAGGAATGTATACATAATTTACGAGCTGTCCATAAGCCGATACTCGTTATTAGCTGGAATTCTCATACCAGTTTATTATGAGCGGTTTTATAAAAAAATCTGATGTGGTAGAGTAGATACTCATGGTAAAAGCTTTAAAAATAAATTTTAGACTAGATTGAATACTGGACATACGTCTAGGATGCTCGGCTATATGCGATAGAGTCTAAAATAAACATTGTTGCAATGCGTAGAGGCTCTGGTAAATGTATGACCAGTGATATTTGGAAACAATTTTTGCATCTGATTGGTGAAGAGTGTGGTAGCCGCGTAGTAGAAACATGGTTTAAGTCTATCACATTTTGTTCATGGGATAGTGTCCTTAAAACGATTTTTCTAGAGGCTCCAAATACCTTTATTAAGGAATGGGTTCTCAAGAACTACTTGTTACCTATGCAGATTCATTTAGGTCGTTTGTTGCATGTTGAAATGCCACGTATTGTGCTTACCGATATGGCAGCCTCACCTACTACAATAGATGCTCTACAGGTAGCGTCGGACACATCACAAAAAATTATACCAGCACACCTGTTGTTGCCTTCGGTTGGCAAGCCACCAGCTTTACGTCGTTTACCTTCTGAAATGACCTATGCGACCACAGATAACAACTATCAATTTGAAACTTTTGTAGTAGGACCGAGCAACTCTCTTGCCTATGCAGCTGCACATGCAGTTACGGAGCGACCCGGAACGTTATACAATCCACTCTTTATTTATGGTAAATCTGGACTTGGTAAAACGCATTTATTGCGAGCAATTGGTAATGCAATCAAAATCAATAATAATCGTTCCGTTGTGCTTTATCAGTCTGCGGATAGATTTGTAACTGAATTTATTAATGCGATTAGGTTTGATAAGGTACACAAATTTAAGGATAAATATTGTCATATTGATGTGTTGCTTATTGATGATATCCAATTTATTTCAAACAAAGAACAGACACAAGAGGCTTTTTTTCACATCTTTAATTCATTATATGATGCATGTAAGCAAATTGTTTTTTCAAGCGATACGTTTCCACAAAATATGCATGGAATTGCTGAGAGATTGCAGTCTCGCCTTGCTGCAGGACTTGTTGCTGATATTCATCTTCCCAGTTTTGAAACCAAGATGGCGATTGTAAAGCAAAAAGCTCGCGCTCATGGAAATGATTTAAATGATGAAGTAGCGCAATTTATTGCATCAAGAGTTGTGTCTAATATTAGAGAATTAGAAGGAGCCCTAATTCGTGTTTTAGCGTTTGCGTCGCTTATGCAACAAGCTATTTCGATTGAGCTTGCGCATAAAGTATTACATCGTGCGCCGGCTACAACTGAAATGGAACCAAAAGGATCACAGTTGGACTCGGTGATACGTATTGTTGCATCACATTATCTGTGTACACCAGATGACTTATATGCACGGAGTCGTACGCAAGCCTATGTGCAAGCTCGCCACGTTGCAATGTTTCTCATTAAGCATTTGACCGGAAGGTCTTTGCGCGCCATAGGTGACTTTTTTGGTGGACGCGACCATTCGACAGTTATACATGGCCTTGAGAAGGTTGCGAATGAAATGAAATCAGAGCCACAATTCCGTATTAAGGTAGAGCGTATGGAGCGTGAAATTCGTGCAACCTTATTCCCATAAAAGTAGTTTGTGTGGTTGGAGTTGAGCGGTTTGTTGGCTTTTTTTGTGTCTTAAATAACAGTTAAAAAAGCACCGTTTGATGAGCGCCAAATACCACTCAAAATAACTTACAAATGAGGTCGGCTCTTTTATGCCCACTATGGAGGGGAAATGTTCCGTGTCGAGTACTATTATTTTTGGATGCTCGTTGATAATTTCGTCAGTGAATACGAAGTTATCGCGATGAGCATCGATAAACAAATCAAGATCTGACGACATCTGTAAAATAATATTAGATTGTTCCTGGGTTGTTAGTGATGTTTTTTGCTGAGTATCGACGCAATCAGCTATTATTGCATATACCGCGGGAATGCGCGTTTGTAATAATTCATGAGGGCCAATGTTTTTACCTGTAAGCTGCAAATATTTAGGATTGTTTGGCAACCAGAACCATTTTCGGGGAATCTGAATACTTGATTTCCAATTTTCAAATTTTTGCGCTTTTTCTAAAATTCGTTCCTTATTTTTAATGCGTGTTAAACCGGTTACATGTCTGTTTGCCCCGCCCGACATATAAAAAAAACAGATTGATTCTATTCCCTTTGCATGATAATCAAAAAATGTGCGCGGTGTTTCTACAAAAAGTTTTAAAATGAGTGGATAGTCGTTAAATGCGACAATAAGAAGTCCGCATTGTTTTTTAAAGCTAAAATTTTTTCGTTTTATAATAGTGAAATCTGTATATTTCTTTTTTTTTTGTTTTATTTGAACCAATAAGGTTTCAATGAGGCTGGTAATTGTTGTAGGGTCCAATCTCATATTTGTTTTATTTTTTGTGTACATAATTCCGTCCTGCGGCACAAAATGTTTCTCGAGAGAGCTATTGTTAATGGAAAAAATTGGATGAACTTCTAAGTGTGAGTCTGTTATGCAGAGTTTTTTTTCCGGAGCATGTTCCCAGCGGATAGTGATATTAGGAGCCTTTGGATCGCTGGGTCTTAATGGGCTACGAGCCATAGCGATTGATATGAATAATAATGCAGAGGTGCTAGCTACGTATATCTGTTTCATTGCGATGGTTTGTTGCAAAAGGCACGGTTGTTTATAGTTATGAAGGCTTTAATTGAACATAAAATAATAGGGCTACACTGTCAACGGGCGATTTTTAAAAATTATATGTAGTATGCCTTGGCAAGGGGTTGCATTTTTTCTTATAGCGTTGCTACTATTAAAATAGTTCTATGAAAAAACCATGAAGTGTGAAAACAAGGATGATAGAAGTAGTTAGCAATTCCTTTTATACCGAGGAGCCTTGCATGAATCCAGATTTATTGCTGGAACGCAAAAAAAACATACTTGAGCATTTGAGTATGTTACCACGCAAGATATTATCACTTCATGGACATGACAATCTTACCGATCTTGTATTGCATGAGTTGTGCAATGAGCGTTGTTTTAATATTGATAAAGCAGCATATTTTATTGACAATCCTGATTTTGATTGTTTGAGGGGTGCTGCAGGACATTGCCGAGCCGATTTTTCTGAGCATGACGGTGATATTTGGCAATCTCCGGACTATTTTGTTGGTTATAGTCAAAAATCTCCCTTTAACCAAAAGGTACGGTCTTGCATGCACGATAGCTCATTTAGGCATAAAAAGGATGAGCGAGAAACGGTTGCATGCATAGCCCAAGAACTTGATCTTTCTCGCCATGGTTTCTATTCTTGGCCTCTAAAGAACGATAATCACGGTATTTTTATATATGAAAGAGCCCAAGATAGCGATTTTGAGGGCCATGATGACTTTTTACCAGAGGGAGTGGTCCTCCTGTCCTTCTGTCCAGTGAATGTTTCCCTGATTCCTTAGTCTGCCGCTCACGAATGCTGCCCAGATTCAATGTCCTATGAGATCTGCTATGGACATTTTATTATAATTTGCTAGAATAATAGTAAAATAGTCAATTCAATGCATAAAAGCATACATCATAGGACTCATAATGAAAAAAATAATAGTAACGAGTATTCTCCTAGGCCTTATAGCCTTTCCTGTTGTTGCGATGAGTAGCGATTGCGATATTTACATGATATCTGGAGGAAGGTATGTACATAATGAAAGGTATGTGCAAGCGCTTGTGGCTGGATCAAGCTATCAAGGTGCTAAGTGACCGTAAAGAAATAAGTACCACTCGTACAAAAAGTTTTATGTAATGTTAGTTGTGCCATTATTTCCAAAAAGTGGAAGTTATTTCTTTACAATGGCTAAGGTGGAATATGTTACAGATTATGGTCGCTTTTCTTGTGGCGAGTCGAGTCTTGGTCAGACATTACATACTAAAGTTAACAATGAAAATATGAGACCTTTTATTATTCATGCGACGGATAGAGGCGCATTTGGCGCCCTTAGCGTTTCTAGAGACTATAATAAGGCGTGTCAAGCAGAATTCTTAATATGCGAAGGTGCGGTTTTGGATGAAAATGAGGCGATTTTTAGAAAGTTTCAGGCAATTCCATTGATAACAAAATTACCGTATGCATATAATTGGCTGCCGTATGCAGCAAAGCTTTCGGGTCTCATTGCCTACAATTACGATCCACTGTGTGATAATTTGGTTATTGGTTTGGATACCCTGCCTGCGCAGACTTCTATAGTATTTATTAATTCTGTTGATGACAATCTGGCGACTCACGATGCAATTAAAGCCTTGTATTATAAGCTCAGGCATGGGCAGGGGCGTGAAAATGTGTATTACATTTCTCTTGATGGGTCAGAGCACACGAATATTTTGATAGATAAGACTAAATTATGCAATGGTGCTTACCACCTTCCGCTTCAAGCCGATAAGCAGTGTATTGTTCGCAGCCTTTTGGGTAAAACGGACGCCTGTACGATTCAAGGGCCATTAAAGGATGAAGATTACAAGCCAGATGTTAATAGCGGTGGTGATCAGAATGAATTTAAAGTGGCGTATAATCAATACATCGCAAAAAAGGCAGAGTTTTTAAGGCTGGCCCAGTTACCATTTTTTGCGCCACACAAGGTTGCCGCTGCTATTGCAGCAACTTTATTGACAGGAGTGTCGCTGGCGACCGTTGCTGGGATAACTTATGGCGTGGTCAAAGTGGTTCAAAAAGTAAAACGTGGGCTGTTAACGTTAAAGGAACAGCTATGTAATGGCGAAAATCAGGATTTTGATAATCAATCTGGTCAGCCAGAAGCATCTGACTCTGGCCAACGTGAGCAAAAGGCGCAAGGCGCGATGGGCGACGACAGTGATCAGGGGCTGGATTTATTCACCAAATGAACGCTGTGCGATTAAAATTATGAAGATAATTAACAACATGGAGATTCTCATGAATACATTATTAAGATTATTGGTTGTCAGTTTAGGATTAGTAACTTTTAGTATTTGTCCTATGGATGGCGGTGGTAGCAAAGAAAAATGCATAGTTTACAATATTGGCAAAAACAATAATTGCAGAGACCTTGAAGCCATCTTGAGCCAATCACCTTATCAATCCAATGGTATGATATCTTTTTCATATAGATGTGATTCGGACAAAGGTAATCATGACCTGGGACAGGCTAAATCTCAAGCATTTATTGAGCAGGTGTCTATGAATACCTGGGAAGATAGGGTTGCGGCTGTCATTGTTTATGCTCATGGTATAGATACGACAGCTACGCTTGGTTATTATGCCAGCAATAGGCCACATCCCGCAAAAGTGTCAGCATTAATATGCGAATCGGTTGTGGCTGACGCAAATGAGGAAATGTTTTACAACGCAACGCAATCCAAGGGTTCGTTTATAACCAAGCTGCCTTATGCATACAATTGGTTTCCATACTTGATGGTTTTTTTGCAAGATTTGCCGTATGATCCTTCCGGTAGCCAGCCAATAGATAACGTTGAAAATCTTGATCATAATGTACCTATAATATTAATTCATTCTGCTGATGATAAGGATGCTCCCTACTGGGTAACTCAGGCTTTATATTTCAGGCTTGCCCATTACCAAAACGTTTACCTTATATCAGACAATGATATGGATAAAAGAAAAAAAATAATTGGCGCTATTTTAGCGCATCATCAAAATCAAGGCATGCTTCACTTAGCGGCTAAGATCGATGGTGTTGATCTAGAAGATTACCGACCAAGCACCCAAAAAGATGGCGAGGAGAATGCATTTTTACTGGCGAGCAGCAAGTTGTTTTCAAGACAAACAGAGTTCAAAAGACTTGCTGCGCTCAAGTATTTAGCGCCTCACAAAGTTGCGGTTGCCTTAACAGGAGCCGTTGCGGTAGCTTCCATAGCTTGCCTTGCAGTTGCTTCATATGTTGGGATTAAAAAGGTTAAACCGTACGTATTGCAATTGAAAGAACGGTTTTGTGGCAATAACGGAACTCATGCTGCTGACCAATCAGAAGAATATGGCTCCGATCAGTCTGCACTAGATGTGCAAGATAATCTGCCGGACAATAATGATACCGGTCAAATCGTTGATGCTGATTGATCATTAGTCAGGGCCGTGAGGCCTGGAAGTTCGCAACCGGCAAGCCAGGCAATTGTTGAGCCGCCACCCGTTGAAAAGTGCGTAATCTGGCTGGCCATAGGATGAGTTCTGGCAAATGCGACTGAGTCGCCACCGGCAACGATAGTAACCGCTTTGCTGTTGGCCATTGCGTCAATTATTTCGCTCATAGGCTCCATAGTGCTAGGGTGTTGTGGTAAACCAAAAAGCCCATTCAGCACTACAGTTTTTGATCTGTTGATTATTTCTGAAAAAAAAGTAACCGTTTCCGGACCTATTGAAATGCCAACATCTGAGTTGGTAAATTCACCTTTACGTATAACGCGTTCTGAGTTCATGTCGTTGTATGGTGCTACTACATAATCTCTTGGCAATGAAATGATTGAGCCTGACGTTTGCATGAGCATGTCACATAATTTTTTTGTTTTTTGATCGATTAAAGATTTGCCAACCGCTATATTTTGAGCATGCATATAAGAAAAAACGAGTGCTGGACATAGCAACATATGTTGCGCTTTGTGTGCCATATCGATTAAGAGTTGCATTTTTTTTGCTACTTTGTTTCCACCAATAATCAGTGAAAATGGTTTTTTAGGATCATTTCTAATCGGTTCAAGTACCTTTAATTCTTTGAGTATCAGCAGTCCAACTGCCCGGCGATTTTGAGCAAATAATCGTGGCAGTATTGTCATAGACGTATGATTATCATGTAGCGCTCCAAAGGCATCTTGAATAATATAATCTCCCAACGTTGCCAAGGATTGTGCAAATGAAATATCGAGCATAACTTCCTGGGGGTACATTCTTAGATTTTCAAGAATAATGATAGTGCCTGGCAGGTTATTCATACTATATGAATATGCAATTGGTATGCTGTTGGCAAATATTGTTTTATAGCCACAGCGTGAAAACCACGGCGCAAGAATAGAAGTTGATGGGTGTTTTGCAGATTGCTGTCCACCCCCAATATGCGTAATGAGTGTTACGGTACATTGATTTTCAAGTAAAAGATGTAGTGTTGGTTGTAGCGAGATCAGGCGAAAATCGTCAACGATAGTATTGTCATTAATCGGTACGTTTAAATCAGCACGCAATAGGACGCGTTTGTTACGAATTGTGTGTATGTCGGCAAGCATTGATTAGCCTTCTGATCGCAAAATATGGGCTATATTAAGTGTCTTAATTGAGCGTGTTGGTAGCCAGCTCGCAAAAAAACTGATCAGCAGCACTACCAATAAAACGGTGAGTGCTATGTGCCATTCCATAAGAACGGGCAGATGAGAGGTGTAATATACGTCTGGCAGTCGAATGCAAGGATATGTTTGGCATATATAGCTCACAACATATGCTCCAGCGATTCCAATAATGCCGGCGATGAAAGATATTCCTACTCCAATGCTGATAAAAATGAGCGATATGGTATCTGGACTTGCGCCCATAGTTCTCAGGATTGCGATGTCAGGGCGTTTATTGGTTATTTCCATAAATAGAAGTGAGAGTATATTCATACTGGCCACTAAACTTATAAGCATTATGATAAAAAAAGATACATATTTCTGTAGGGTGAGCGCTGATACAAGCTCAGGATATAGATTTTTCCACGAACTTACCTCAATGCCGAGACGTTTTTTTAAATCAGATAGGAGCTTCTGTTCGTGTGTATCGTCCGTAAATTTGATATTAATTTGTGTAATGTCAATATCTGGAAACATTTCGTGAAAAAAATTGAACGTGCAAAAAACAACGTGTGCATCGTATTCATCGATTCCTGTACAAAAAATACCCCCTATTTGTGCCTGTTGTTTTGATAAATTAATGCTGTGTTGTTTATCAGCCTGTGTATCAGGATAAAGAAACGTAACGGTATCACCAATATGTAGGTTAAGTGCCTGTGCGCATTTTTTCCCCATCAAAATGTTGTTGTTCGATAATGCGCAAGAGAGTGGTGATTTGCCAGATAGCACTGTGTTGGTAATTTTTTGAGCAATGGTTGTTACCGTTGCTTCAGCCGTTGGATCAATGGCCTTCACAATAATCACATCCGGAATATCGTCATTATTGTTTCCTGGTACCAGTACATAGCTACTGCTTGTAGGACTTATTCCTAAAACCTGGGGAAATTCCGTTTGAAGAACTTTTTTTATGGCGTTGTAGTTTAGGTTATTCGATTCTGAGCGAATGATACCGTTAGAATGAATACCTTGCATCTTTTTGTACAGGTCCTTTTCAAAGCCGTTCATAATCGCGGTTACCAAGGATAAAGAAAATGCGCCCAAAAAAACACCAAGAAAGCATATCGCAATCATCGTTGAAACGGTTTTTTCTGTGGCGGAATGCGTTATATACCGCCATGAGAGAAGGAGAACAATATTTTTCATTATCAAATCCTTCGTATATCGTTCTTGTAAAATACCACAGTTTTTTTAGAATACCAGTTTAAGATATGGTATAAAGCAATTTTGGTGATATGAGAGGGTCGAGTATGAGGTATCCGTTCTTAGTGCATGTTGTGGTGAGTCTTTTGATAATAATATTGCCAGGTTGTTGTCTTTATGTTGATTGGGGCAAGCGCAACTTTTACCAAGGCAATAAGGTTTATGACAGGGCTGATTGTGTGCGTGGACATATAAGATCGGTTAGCATTTATAATCAATTTTCTACATGTGCTCTTTTTGATGCCCTTTGGCTGTCTGACAAGGTACGTACTACCTATGCGCATGTATATGCCCAGCGGCTTGGATTAGACGAAAAACGACTTAAAATCTTTCTAGACGCCCAGTTAGATGAAAATAGAAACCGTATTACGTTTTTTGTTCTCAGCCTGTATGACATATTGCTTGACAGTCCAACTTCTGCCTGGTCTATAATTTTGAATACGGACAACAAAAGATTTGTACCGTTGTCGATAAAATCGGTTGAATTGGCGCCAGAATATCGTGTATTTTTGTCGTGTGAGTTAAGTCGATTCAAAACAGCATATGAGGTTGTATTTGATGCTTTTGGCGCTGATGGGTTGCCTATTTTAAACTCTGATACGGGAGAAATGATTTTGGAATTTAGATCTGTTAAGAAATCAGCTTCTCTATCATGGTGTATTGACGATGGGTTGAACATGGTTACTCGTAAGTCTGTATCTGGCGACAAGCCATTTTCTTTACGCAACGGTCCAACACGTTGTCAAAACGAGCTTGGATCTTGTGTATGAGCTATCTGATTGCCATTGGAGCAGATCATCGTGGCTTTGCTCAAAAACAGTTTTTAAAAACATCTTACGATTATGCTGATTGTGATATTGATTGGGTTGATGTTGGAGCGAATAATGTGCTTAAGTCTGACTATCCGGTGTTTGCTCGTTTGGTATGTGATTTAGTTGTCAACAAAAAGGTTGACTATGGTGTCCTCTTGTGTGGGAGCGGTGTGGGAATGAGCATTGTTGCTAATAGATATTGTCATATTTATGCGGGTATTGCGTGGAATTGCAACGTTGCTCATGCAGCAAAATCGGACGATAACGTTAATGTATTAATATTGCCATCTGATTTTGTTACTGATAACCAGGCTGGAGAAATTTTGCATTGTTGGTTGACTACCTCATTTTCTGGGACTGATCACAAAAAACGTTTAGAGATGGTAGATCATATTGTATGTCGATAAAAAATGTTAACGCATATATTCGCCAGATATGTGTGAAAAAAGTTGTTGGAGGCTAAAAAAAGCCTACTTGGTTTTTTTCAAACTTAAGAGGTAAAAAATGAAAGCATTATCCATAGTTGGACTTATACCTTTATCTGTATGCATATCAATAGTAGCGATGAGCGATTCTCAGCTCGATATGCTGCGTCAAGATTCTGTGATAGATATTTTACGCCAGGATGATGAGCAAACTGTGTTAGATAAATGGTTTGGCGCAGCAAAGGATGGCGATGTCGTTACCGTTAAAGCAATCTTGGCTTTGAAATCTGTTGAGGTTAACCAGAAAGAGGAATATAAAGAAAAAACTGCGTTGCATCGGGCTGCCAAAAAAGGACATTTTGATGTGGTGCAATATCTTATTCAATCTGGTGCGTCCGTACATCTGCGTAACTCGAATGGAAATACGCCATTATATTGTATTGCGATGGCGTGCCGACACTCATTTACAAAAAGCGTATCATATAAAGATAAACTATTGCGGATTATGGAACTATTATTGAAGTCTGGTGCAGATGTACATTGTCAAAAACGCGGAGAGCGGTCTGTCTTGGGACATTTGCTTATTGTTGATAGAGATTGCGGTTCAAATGCGTTAACAAGAAAAGCAATCACGCTCCTTCTTGAGCATTGCAGTAAAATACCATATGGAATCATTGGTATCCCATTGCACACTCAGCAACTGCTTGATGATTATAAAGATAGCTACCTTACAATACACAATGGTTCCATTACGGGGCTTTATGAATATTACGTCGCTCCATACGGATGGTTTCAAGCCGTGGAAAATAATGATAAGGACGCAATGCATACCTTTTTAGATTCAAATGCTGCAGAGGTTAATGACAAAAATCATGATCAGGAAACGGCGATTGATATTGCCGTTAAAAAGGGACATGAAGAGATTATTCAGTTTCTTATTGAGCAAGGTAGCAAGATGCCAGGTGGAATGAGCCTGATTAGATGTTTAAATGTCTGTTGACTTTCAATTTGACAATAATTTTACTATGTCAAGGTGGCCACGTTCGGCGGCAAGTGAAAATGGGGTTTCATCATTTTTGGTTAGTGCATTCTTGTTAGTCCTCTTGTCAATAATCAATTTCTCTACTACTTTTACGTTATTGTTGTCAATAGCTATGTGTAGCGCTGTATATTTGTCGAGTTTTGTATGAAAATTTACATCTGTTTGTTGTTGAGCTAGTAAGAACTCTATCGCAGCTAGATGGTTGCCTGTGGCGCAGATATATAGCGGCGTAACTCCTGCGGTAGTTGCTGCATTTGATGGAATTTCTTGAGAGTCTATCAGATATTTTATTAAATCTAGGTTGTTATTCCATGCTGCATGATGAATAGCTGATGCTCCCATTCGACCTTTATTCATTAGTCGTGCTTGATTTATCGATCCATTGCCAATAAGTAATGTTATTGCGGCCATATTGCTTAATTCAATTGCATATTGTATAAAATAAAGCTGCTCATCCCTGCTATGTGATGCAAAGTTATTGATATATGTTTCGATACTTGCAATATCATTCTCTTTTAAGAATGTTTTTAGCAGAATTACATTTTTTGGTTGCGCAAAAGACCAACCACTTGAAGGCTCACGCATCCCTACAACTGGAAAATTGAAAAAAACAACTATGGATAAGAAGATGTGCATTAAACGTTTCATGAGAGTCTATTTCTTGCCTGATGATTGTTATGAACTATAAAAAACTAAGACGAAGATTACAACATCTGATTGTTAAAGCAATACTTTATGATATAATTTTGGCATATTTGTTAATTTTTACATATCTATCGGAAGAAAAGATGAAACACTATACGTATCGATCGCTCTTTTTTGTATTGAGTTTAGTTTCTGCATGTGCGCATGCATCGGATGAGAAGGTTACTGCCCCTGGGTTTGCCAGCCAGGTGGCCCTTGGTGGCGTTGCACTCGCATCCTTATTGGCAGAAACTTCTGCTAATAAAATGACGCAAAATGAATATCTAAGCTCTCAAGATGCTGATCCTGCAATAAAAGGGGCGCTTACTTTTTCGGTGTGTGTTGTGACCTTTGCATTCTGGTGCTGTATGTGTATTGCTACGAGTCATAGCGAGAAGAGAGGCAGGCAAAGAGCGTAGTAGGCGTTTGGATGGCGTGATATACGTTATCTAAGAGATTCAACCCCAAGGCATTTCTCTTTGGTCTTGGGGTACATATTGAGGGGCGCCCTGCAAATCAACACGCCTAATGTTATTTTTTCCTATTGACAGCTTTTGGTTACGAGCGCTACTATAGACCCTTGTGACATTATGTTTGGAAAAATCTGTTGATTTATCGATATCTATCGGAGAAGAAAATGAAGCATATCTATCGATCCTTATTATTTACATTAAGTTTGATTCCATTTTGTGTGCATGCAGGAGATGATAAGGCCGTCCCTGGTCTGGCACAACCGATAATGCTTGGCAGTGTTCCTCTGGCATGCTTTTTGATGAAAACCGTAGCTCAGATGGTGCAAGAGGAAGATGTAAACGTTTTGCCTCAGGAGTCTAGCAGTTTCTTAACGCCATCTGCCTTATCAGCTCTTGCAATTGCTTCTGGTTTTATGGTTTCGATTACATTGAACTACTGCTACACGCATCTGTTTTTCGAGGATTTCTATCCTGAATATAAACCAATAAGATTTAAAAAAGACAAATGAAACAGCTTTATCAATCATTAGCGCTTGTGTTTGCTTTGCTTTCTTCTTGTGTTAATGCGAGTGATGATAAAATTACCCCCAATATTGCAACGAAAATAGTCCTTGGTGGCGTTATGTTATCAGGTCTATGCCAGCAAGCTTGTGCTCAGATGTCTCACGGAGAGTATGAAAGCTCGAACCATGGGGCAACGATAGCTTTTGTTGTTTGCTGGGGAGCGATTATATTGAATATGGCTTTTGTGCGACGAGATTACTGGATGCTGTAACACCTCACACATGAGTCGGTCAGAAGCTATGATGATATTATAGTGGATAATTCTGCAGAGTTTAAAATACCCTTTTCTTGAAGCTCTTCGCAGATAAGGCGTAATTTTGGTAAATTTGTTTTAAATAATTCCTTTACAGAGTCTTTACATTGTTCAATGAGTTGCTGTGAAGCAAGAAAGCGCTTTGTTTTTATGTCATCGGGTATTAGACGAGAGTTCTGATCTAAGCCTTCACATGTTAATGACTGGGCTATGGTAAGAGCTTTTTCCATATCATCCTGGTGACACGAGTATCCGCAAGATCCGAGCAATAACTCTTCCGCTACAAAGCCAGATACTAGATAACTAATAGTTTTTAGCTTTTCTTCTTTTGTTTGGACATTGACCGTTTCATATTCCTTGTACGTTGCGATGGCGCCAAATGATACCTTTGATTCCTCCATTTCTTGATCTTGGTATAAATGCATACCCATAATTTTTTCTTTAATTGGGGGAATTATGGCTTGTATTGATACCATTGCAACTTTTGTATATGAATCCAGCAGAGAAAGTGCGAGCGCATGACCTGCAAAATGAGCAGCTAAAATCTCTTTTTCATGGTCTGCAATCTCTTGTTCATGTGCCTCTGCTATATGATGTACGCATTCGTCAATTGCGGCCTCTAAATGTTCTTGCGTAATTCCCTGATTATGAACGCGCGCTTTTAACAGGGCGGTACTTAGTGCGAGTTCAAGCGCCCCATATGATGCGCCATCAGTGCGGTTAGCCAGATTATCCAAATCAAAAAACGAGGTATCCAATGATAATTTATCTAATTTACGTCTGAAGAACTCCTTACGGTGTTCATGGCGAGGGTAGTCAAGAAGAATTCGTTTTCCAAATCGACCAGGTTGCAACAAAGCATTATCTAGATGTTGAGGTCTATTTGTTGCTGCAATGATAATAACTTGATGTTTAGAATTTACTTGATCCAACGTCCCGCTCATAGCGGTTAATAGCTCGCAAAGACGTTCATTTTGTCCTTTACGTTGTAAATCAAGCAGATCTATCTCGTCTATAAAGACAATGCACGGAGCGCATTTTTTTACTAAATTAAGTACATGATGAATACCATATTGCTTAAAGTCAGAATACGTTATTGGTAAAAATTTAAATTCATCTACTTTTCGTCCACGCATTCTGCAGCGACGTCCATATTCCCCACCAAGCGCCTGAGCTAAAAATGATTTCCCTGCGCGGGTTGCTCCAGATATTAATATTCCTTTTGGTGGCGTTGCGCCAATGCGATCAATCCCCTCAGGGTCATCAAGGTATTGTAAAATGTATTCAAGTGTCTCTTTTGCCTCTTCCATACCTATCACGTCATCAAACGTTATGGTGTTGCCGATATCTGCTATTTTGAGTGCTTCTTTGACGTACGCCCCCCCTCTAAGCATGTTGGCCACATAATCGCATTTTGCAGAAAACCAAGAACAAAAATGCTTGTTATATTCTTCGTAGAGGCGCGTTCCAGCATATCCTAACGCCAGGCTACAAAGAGGGTTAAAGAAAATTGCATCAAAAGATTTAGTAGCCCTTTTTGTTTCACTTTTTACGTTTTCAACGAGCTCTCTTATTTCGTGCGCAGTCTTATTTTGTCTATTAATTGAAATAAAGGCTTTCGAATAATGGTATACAAAGCCTGACGCTATTGCCATTGGTATTGCAATCGTTGCGGTTCTTCCTATTATATCGTGCTCACGAACAAATCTTCCAAATTTGGCATCAATATTACGAAAAACCTTGTTGGTCTTAGAAAGACCGATCTCGTTGACCTCCGTTTTAAAACGCATAAATATTTTTTTATTGCGTATTATTCGTTTTTTTAGGTCAGAAGGGGAAATGCTCTTACTGTTACGATTGATAGGCAGTTTAGAAATAATTTCTGCCATTGATGAAAGAAATGGTTTGCCTTTAAGGCATTTAAGTATGTTTTGCATGATGTGATAATTGAGACCGATCAAAATAGTAGCCGTTTGTATGGTAGGCTCTAGAAATTTTTGTGTTTGAAATTGTTGAACATATCGGCTCATTTGTTTAATAAACTCAATAGTGCCAGGTTGTACATTTATTTTTTCATTTTCCACAATGTTTGACAAAATTGATAGCATCATATGAATAACATTCATCTGCTTCATTGAAATGTCGATTGCGCTTGCAGACAATTTTATGCACAGATCGTACTCTTCTTGGTATTTCTTTAGGGTTTCGGGGTCGATTTGGTCGCCACGATCTTCTTGGTTAATGACAAATAGCTTTTTTTTGTCAGCGGTATGCGAATCTGTTGTGTCCGAGTTGATCGGTTTTTGGACCTCAGGCTCTTGTAGCGTTTCTGACAAATCAGTTTCAACTTCTGATAGTAGATTTGTGCATAGCGATGAACTAACTAGTATGACTAGCAAATACCAATATCGAAAATCTTTTCTATATGACATATAAATACCCCTTTGATTAATACATATTCTTAGTATACAGTCTTTATAAAATATTGACTATTCTAAGTACAAAAGGTTTTCAATGATCAAAAAATCATTCTTTTCAAACAGGGCGGCATGGGCTTTCATTAGTACGATTGCAGGTTATTGTGCAATTTTGGGCATTTGTGGGTGCCTTAGCAAGGTTGCAAGCCAAGGTGCTGATACATGTCCTTCTTTAAAAAAACTTTCATATGATATTTCTCTTTTAAAAGGATTGAAAAATATAGTGCCTGTTTTGGTACTGGGTTCTGGACCTGCAGGGCTTAGTGCTGCATTGTATACGGCTCGAGAAAATATTCTTACTGCCGTTATGCATGGCGATCAGCCGGGTGGACTGTTAACAGATACAACGTATGTTGAGAATTGGCCAGGAGAAATCTCTATACTGGGTCCTGATTTAATAGCAAAGATGCAGTCCCAGGTATCCAAATTTAATGTTTTATTTTTAAATGATACGGCTACGCGAGTAGACATGTCTACCTGGCCCTTTATTGTTACAACAAAGGGTGGAATTACGATCCATGCGCTCACCATTATTGCATGCACAGGAAGCACACCTAAAACTCTGGGTATTGACGGCGAAGAAGAATATGCAAAGAAAGGATCGGTAAGTTCCTGTGCTATTTGTGATGCATGGCGTTTTAAAAACAAATCGGTAGTAATTGTTGGGGGTGGAGATTCAGCGGTAGAAGAGGCTACGCAGTTGGCAACCCATGTAAAAGATGTTGTTATTTTAGTTCGCAAAGAGCGTATGAGAGCTGCACAATCTATGCAAGAGCGCCTTGCTGGCTATCCTAATGTTTCAATTAGATATTCTGCCGAACCGATTAGGATTATGGGGGATGGAAACGATGTAACGGGTGTTGAAGTTCTTAATATAGGTACCGGAAAGCATGAAACAGTGCCGGCAAGTGGTGTGTTTTTAGCTATTGGACATACTCCAAACAGCCAGTTGTTTAAAGATGCAATACCATTAAGCTCTGCTGGACACATACTAGTTGAGGGTCGTTCACAAAAAACTTCTCTTGGTGGCATTTTTGCAGCTGGAGACGTTACTGAGCCCATATATCGTCAAGGCGGTATAGCAAGTGGAGATGGCATTAAAGCTGCTTTGGATGCTCTCGAGTTTTTACGGCATATTGGGTTTGATGCCCTTCAGATTGCAAAAAGTAAAAATGATCTTCTAACTCAACCTGGCCGTCATGATGCTGTTGGCAAAGATACATCTGCGCCTATTGTGCCAAAGGTGATTGATGATAGGTCAAAACAGCCTGAAAAAGCTGAGAAAAACGACCCTGTGAAGGTTATTTCCAGTATGAGCGATCTGAAAACATTGATTGGCAATAATACCGACAGGCCAATAGTGATTGACTGTTTTACGACAGAATGTGGTTCTTGCAGAAGACTTTTGCCGATTTTTCAGGATGTCGCTGCAAATGATTTTAGTGATCGATTGGTATTTGCAAAGGTCAATCTTGATCTTGTGCCGGAATTAGGGGCAAAATTTTTGGTTACTCATGTCCCTACCATACTTGCTCTTGGTAAATCAGAAGATACAGACAATGAACAACTAGTTACTCTGGCAAAATATGTTGGGTTTATTGAAAAGACAGACCTCATTGAATTTTTGAGCGCATTGGTTTCGTAAGGCTCAATGCCTTTTTGTGAAAGTGGCAGGTAGAATAAAAAACTTTGCTATTTGCGGTAACTAGGTTGCCTTCTTGCATGATTGTATTGCTATTACGAATAATACAATGCTACTATTAACTACAATTCCAGTTATTGCATTATGAGTGGCTGATTTTTTTTGATTTTAGAGCATGGGAAAAAGGATGAAGCATATCAAACAATTACTTATTGGTACACAGTTCTTATCCATCTTGTTAGGTTTTTTTTTAATTCAAACTGCTTATGCTAGTGGTGCAAAGGTTAGTGTGGCTATGCCATTTTCTTACGTGCCACCGGTTATGAGGGACATGATCATTAAATCACAGGAAAGTGACGAATCTGATAGGGTACTTGTTCGGCGTGGTGTCTTGGTAACAATTCCTAATGCGGTCGCTACTGTCGTTATTTGTCATGGATTTATGTGTGATAAATATGATGCTGGATTTTTGCGAACCTTTTTCCCTAATAATCAGTTTAATTTTTTAACATTTGATTTTCGGGCTCATGGAGATGTCAGTGACGGTCAGTGTTGCACCTTTGGTTTTCATGAAGCATTTGATGTTATCGCTGCTGTTCGTAGTTTGAAAGCATTAAAAGAGTGTAAAGATAAGCCTGTCTATGTGTACGGTTTTTCTATGGGGGCAGTTGCTGCAATAGAGGCTCAAGCTCGAGACTCATCTTTGTTTGATGCTATGATTTTAGATTGCCCGTTTGATTCAAGCGAGAATATATTAAAGCGCTCTATCGAGTGTATTAAATTGTCTGTTTGTGGCTATGAATTTTCAATGCCAGGGCGGTCCTTGTTGTGTAGATATGCATTTCACCCGTATGTTCAATCTTTTGTTAAGATACTGCTTAAAACGGCCTCTCATATGGATACAAAAAAAGTTCAGACATATATATGTCCGTTAAGCCCTGCTGAATCTGTAAAAAAAATATCCATTCCGTGTTTTTTTATTCATTGCAAAAATGATGAAAAAATATCGGTAGAATCGATCAAATTGGTATTTGAGGGGGCTGCCGGTTATAAATGGCTTTGGCTGACCAATGGTCGAAGGCATTATGATTCTATATTTTATAATCCGGAACGGTATTCTGCATACATAGGTCAATTTTTAACTAAGGTTATGCAAACAAATGGCGTAAGAATGCCTATCGCTGCGCACATTATAGAAGATGAAGATGATGTTATTGCTTCTGATGTGAGTTTTCCACTATCTTCTATACCATTATTAGAATAACGCTATAGGTCAAAGGGTATATACATGAAATGTTTGCACACTATATTCGTGCTGCTACTGACTTTTTCTTGTGCATTATCTTTAGCGGATTATAAGAGCAACGAATCAGATTCTTCTATCGATGAATCGGTATTGGACGATGATATTTATAGCGACAGCTGGTGCCGAGTGGATAGAGATAGTTGTGATCGCCCTTGTGCTAAGACTTATAGGTTAAAACCCTACTTTTACGGTGCGCCGGCCGTTCCCGGTTATTATTGGAGATGGCCTTACAGGGATTAAGGGCAGAATGTTAGAGATTTTCTAACAAGCCTTTTGTTCGTAATCTACTTTTAAAATCATCAAGGTTGATAAATAGCACTCCTTCCATATTAGCCTTTGTGGCGGCATCTACGTTTTCTTGTTTATCATCTACAAAAATAATAGTATTGTTTGGGCCTATGGTCTGTTTTGCTTGATCGAAAAATAAACGGTCAGGCTTTCTGATAAGCATTCCTGCTTTTCCCTTATCGGGTGTATTTTGTGGATGGATATTATTGAAAGTTATCACCTGTCTATTGTGAGGGCCTTGTTCAAAGCATTCAAATAAAGTTTTAATTTCTGAACGGTTTTTATCTTCGTGCGATAACCGTATGTGCTCTGCAATAATCTGCTCTGCTATATTCGAGCCTATATATAGTTTATAATTTGATTTTTTGAGCGTTGTGAGAAGCTCAAGCATGCCACTTTTTATTTTTATTGGTTGCTCAATGTTGATGAGCAGGTTAAAAAGTGAGTCATTGTGATTTCGTTGCGCTGTTTCAAGTAATAAAGCGAAATTATGTTTATCATTGATTACTGGTAACGTTTTCCAAGCGACGGTCAATTGTTCTAAATTTAAATGTACTATGCAGGATGCAAATGTTTTCAGATATGATAACCATTCTCTGGGTTTGCATATCATCTGCCTGAGAGCTTCAAACTTGTCTGATTTTTCTATGCATACGTCGTGTAGATCAAATAAAAAGGCCGTTGTCCCTTCATTTAGATCTATGGTGGCTGTTGAGGGCGCAACATAATGTAGCATTATTAGAAAAATGCATACATAGTCCATATATTTCATTTAATGCCTTTCTTGGTTCTATTGTTCAATTAAAGAAAAAAAGTATCTAGCGCAAGAATAACACTTTGTCCCATAAAGGTCTAATTGAATTTTTGAAATGAGAGCCTCAATGTAATTGCTCAAAAACTTGGAATGCAGTTATCTAGCGAAGAAAGTGGTAGGCAACGGTAAAACTATCCGTAAAACCTACCTGGCCTGATCAAAGCCATAGCTCAATCTTCACCTGTTTTTAGCTGCTGACCATTACCAAAAAGATCAGAAGATTGGGTTACGCATAGCCGCGACCTTACAGCTTACCCAAGTTATTGAGCAGTTACGCCTCAATTAATTTTTTGTTGTTTTAAATAGGTATTATAAAGTTCTTCCTTTTTTGCCTCTTTTTGTTCCTGTAGCCGTGCGTTAACCCATTCTTGTGCAGTCATTGTAGTTCCATCCGAATCCGTTACTAGGCCGGCGTTGTCTATGTAGCCAGGAGAGCGAACCAGGCAAGGGGATCCTTGAGTGTTTGGGCCTTCAAGCCATGACTTAGCATTGTCGCATGTTTTACTTTCTCTGACATGGGCTGATATATGACACTGAACATCATTTTTGGTTGAGTTACAGGCTATGATATATTCCAAATAGTGGCATTTGCTCGTGATTATCTGCCAAGGACCCGGATTTTCCAATAAGGATTTAGTAAGGGATTTGTTATAAAACGAATCAAAATACATAACCTCAGGATTAATGTTGTTGGTTCTTATTTGAATAGCGCGTTCCTTGCCATCGGTAGGGTACCAGGCATCAGGATGGACTTGTCCTGGCTTGGTCAGACCGATTTCCAAGGTGCTATGTGGTTTTTTGCCAGTAAGACGCATATGTAGCTTAGCTGGAATTAAAACGCCTGGTAATTTGAGTTCAACTATAAAAAAATAAACATGTCCTTTGCTTGGGGTAGTTCGAGAAAAACTAAGCACTGTTTCATTGTTAGACCAGTCTCCAGTAGCGGGATATTCGTCGAAGAAAAATGGTATACTGCCAGCTTTTGTATCAACATACTCATCCATACGGTCTTCGTCTTCAGGAGCACTATAATAACTTTTATATAGTACTTTATTAGGGTCTGGTACGGATTGTTTTGTAGAAGGTTCGTATCCCTTTGTTCCGTAGTCCTTTGTTTTTATATATACATTAGTTGTATGTGGCGAGGCGATTGTTTCTGTTGCAACTGAATAAAAAGCGATAAAACTCATGTATAATGCGTATGATATATATTTTGTAATATTATTCATTAGTCTCCTAGTGTATTACGGTTGCAACTATGATATTTTACAAAGCAGCATAATGATTATGATATTGGTTTGTAAATAAAATGTAATGCGGTTTTTACAAATGTTGGCCCTGCAAGTAGGGCGTTGCTATTGCCCATATAGCAATTTTTCTGTTACTATTATAGTCGTTTTTACTATTATTTTATCCTGAATACTTAATAAGATCGGTACTGAAATTATGCCAGCTATTACATGTAGTGTTGACGGACTTGTGACCTCTAAGACGCACTGTTACGGTTTTTTGGTTGAAGAGGGTTGCTTTATGCCCCTATGCGATGATCTTGAACGATACTTCAAAGCTGATATAAAAAACATTGCTAAAGATAGTGGGTTTAGTGGAAAAATAAAAACCGTTCGTGAAGTATCGATTGTATCGGACGGAAAAGTGATACGTCTTTTTTTTGCAGGTGTAGGTTCTAAAAGTAAAGAGACTAATGCTATTGAATTAGAGCAATATCGTCGTGCGCTTGGTATTTTATATAAAAAAATTAATGAAAATAATATTAAGTCTTTTGTTTTTGATCTTCCTGAGCATACCATTTTTGGCGCTAGCCTTCAGCAGCTGGTAGAACAAGCCGTTATAGCATTTCAGATGACTGGGTATTGTTTTAATGAATTTATTACTGACGTAGAGCGCAAATCAGCTTGTATTGAAGATATACTTATTCATTCATCGTCTGAGGATAAATCTGAAGATATGCAAAGAGGACTTTATAGTGGAACCATTATTGCGCAAGCAGTAAATAAGGCCAGACATTGGATTGATACGCCACCATCGCATATGACCCCAGCGGATCTTGCTGGAAAAGCAGCTGCCATTGCAAGTACATATACCAATTTAGAAATGACAGTATTTAATGAAAAACAGGTTGAGCAGATGGGCATGGGTGGATTATCCGGCGTTTCACGTGGTTCTGATCAAGAATGCCGTCTTATTATCCTAGAATACAGGGCAGATGATCGTCATAATGCACAGACAGTTGCATTAGTTGGCAAAGGCATAACCTTTGACTCGGGTGGTTTGAGCATTAAACCGGCGCAATCTATGGAGACGATGAAAGATGATATGTCCGGGGCAGCAGCGGTTATTGCTACGATGGAGGCTTTGGCAAATTTTAAGCCGAAAGTTAACGTTGTTGCTTTGATGCCCATGTCTGAAAACTTAATTAATGGAAAAGCATTAAAGCCGGGTGATATTGTACGTTTTTATAACGGAAAAACAGCAGAAGTAAAAAATACAGATGCAGAAGGAAGGCTCATTTTGGCAGATGCATTGTCGTATGGTGTCAAGCATTATAAGCCGAATGCCATTATAGATATAGCGACATTAACGGGAGCGTGTGCTTATGCACTTGGACCATTTTACACCGGTCTGATGAGTGGAGATGAGAAGTTAGTTGAGCGGATTATGAATGCCTCTGAACGATCTGGTGACAAGGTGTGGCGCTTGCCTCTTTCAAATGACTATCGAGCGGCAATCAGATGTGATATTGCAGATATCTGCAATATTGGAAAATCAAACTACAGGGCAGGCGCAATTACTGCGGCTCATTTTTTGGAACATTTTGTTGATAAGGTGCCGTGGGCACATCTTGACATTGCAGGTACTGCGTTTGATGTGCCTGATATTTCGTACTATCATTCTGGAGCAACCGGTGTTGGCGTGCGGTTGTTCATTGATTTAATTATGAATTGGAACTAATGGCTCAAGGCAGTAGGTTCTGTCTTGAGCAAAATAGGCTTTACGAGCAAAGATGTAGCGGCCTTCATGCTATTTTTGATGCTATTAAAACAGTGTGGGATTAAACTCTTTCCAGGCTTGCAACGATACTGGAAAATGTGGTAGCGAAAGCTCAAGCATACCAAGCGCATAAGCGCGAATTTCAAACTGTGCTCCGGCATGTAATCGTAGCGTTAGAAAATGGATAAGTGAATGAAGGTTGCAAGTGAATATAAATTCCGTATAGGTACTGAGCGGTAAGAGTCCCCGTGCTAATTCTCTACATACATTATTTGCAAGTAGTGTTTGGTATGCGGCCGATAGATCTTTAATCGTTTCTTTATACATATTTTTTAATGAGTTATCTTCAAATGTTCCAACAGACCCTTGTCTGTTGAGTTTATCTTGGTAGCGCCACATCGATGGTGCATAAAACTCAAGAGGAGAATCCACATAACGATAACTAATTTCGTTGTAGGAGTTCATTCTATGGCGCATCCATTGGCGTGTCACAAAAATAGGCGCCTTAACTCTAAATGAAAGTTGATTATGTTCAAATGGGCTGGTGTGTTTGTGTTCCATTAAGTAACGAATAAGTCGTTTATCTTTGTCTGAAAGTTCTGTAACTACTTTGCCAAATGAAACGCGCGCTGCATTTACTACATCAATATCACCACCCGACACACGTACGAGCGCCAAAGAGCTTAGTCCGTCTTTTAATGGATCTAGTGGTGGCGTATGTGTCAATGTTGTGTTTGAGTGTTTATTTGTATCCGTTGTATTATTCATACTGTGTGACCCGTGTAACATGTGTGGATTATATTAAAAATGACAATACTAGAGCAATCTTTCACTTAAGCGCTTATATTCTTGATTTATATTGCAACGGAGACCAAATAAGCGCCTATCATAATGAAAACCGCGCCAATCATTTGACGAATTTGTAAAGATTCCCCCAAAATAATTGCGCTCAATAATGTGGTAAACAGGAGCCCTATAGTGTCTGTGATGGCCACCTTTCCCAATGGGCCATGTTTTAGTGCCTGTAAATAAAATAGCCAATACAATCCATACATCGTTCCGGAAAGTAGAATAAAAAAGATACTATGTATGCTAAGCGTATTTATATTGCCATTATTAAGTTTCCGAAATGCAAGGCTAAAACCGATCAAAAATAGAGCGGTTATGATCGCATATAACGTTGCCGCGAGCGTAGAATCAGCCTCTTTGATAGCAAATTTATCAAATATAGATGACAGCGATGTCGTAAGTGCAGAAAGAAGAACGAAAATTAACCAAGTCATGCAAATTTTACACACATATAAGTAGGTTTATAAACGACATGCTCTCTTTTGTGCTTTGTATAAAAAACCCTTACTGATTTTTTTGGTTAATAGGAATAGGTTTAACAAATTTTTCTACAGACTCGATACATTCTTTTATTGCAAACGCTACGTTAAATGCGGATGCTGGCGCTGGAAAATTTTGATATATCTGTTCAGGTGCTACAGGAGGAGCCTGATCGCCTAACGATTCCTCATCTTCAGCATTGGTTTTTGAAATGAGTGGAATGCCACTTCCAATTGTTGGCTCTATTGGACAAGTTTCTTGTTTGTTCGCCGGTTTGTCTTTAATATCGTCAAAAGCATTGAGTAGATTTACAACTATATTAGAAAGTGATTCCATGGATTTTATTTGCTCAGACAGCATTTTCAATTCAATTGCAGATATTTTTCCAAAGATCTGCGCATAAGTAATCTCACTTTCGTTTCGAACGTATGTTGTGATTGCTTTAGGCGCAACCGTACGTATAAAGACAGCGGCATCTGCATCATTTGTTAAAAGCGCATTTTGTATTTTGATTAGCCAAAGATTAACAGTTTCAAGCAATGTGTTAAATACCTCTTGCTGGACAATGTAATCTTCATTTTGAAGTCCTCGCCTAACGGCGTTATTTTCTGGATTGAGAATTGCCTGGGACAGCAGCTCGCTAACAAAGGATTGCAATTCGTCTAGCGATTTAGCAGTTAAAAGTAGGCTTGGTTGTAATGTTTTCATATCGCTAACGGATAGCGCCTTCTTGCTATCTACTTCTTTGATTAAAGCTGACTGTATCAATTGTAATGTTTTGTCATTATGCAACATTATCTCCTGTACACTTTTTGCAAAAATCTTTTTTATTTGCGCTACAATTGGCAGTGGGGATTCTTTTAGAGCAGCATCTATCATATGAGCAATATTTTCCAAGTCATTAAATATGACATCGCAATCTGCGGGAAATTGCCTTATTGTTAACCAAGCAGAATTGTCAGTAGCCTCCGTAATATTTTTTTGTGTTGTACCAATTAGTGCTATGCCTTTATTGATAGCAACAAGCCAATCATCGAGTATCCATCGTGTTATTTTGCCTGATTTTGTCAGAACAGCAGGGGTTACAAGAGCCTCTTTTTTTGCTGCAATAAGCAAAAGCTCGCCAAATAACTTTGGTTCGATGCCGCTTGTATCTTTTGGACAGTTCGAGCAAGTCAAATCTGTCGCATTAATCATTTTATTGAGGCCATGTATTATATCAAGATACGATTCAGCAATCTCTAAGTCAGCATTATCAGCAGACGTTTCAATATCTAAATCAAGACTTTGTTGTGGCGGGGGAGTTTTTATCTTGCCACTTGCATCGGTCCCTAGGTAAAAATACTGCTTTATTGGAGATATTTGTTTTGCCAATGAACTCAAATTTTTCTTGATAAGATTCATTGATAGTACAAATGACTTATAGGTCCATTCATATTTATTCCACATGGATTTTATTTTTGCTTTGATATTATTTTTTTCTGCAGCGGGAATGCTTTTTATGACAAGCCCTAATGCATTTAAATTGTCTTTTACGCTTTTGCGCGGCCCGCTCAATTTTTTCATAATTTTTCCCGCAAGATCTTGGAACGATTCTTCAATCGCAGAGTTGTCGGTAAGATGTTTTTGTGGGTTGGCAAAGAACGTACTGTTTTTTATTTCATGTGATATTTCGTCCATGGAGGCGTATATTTCTTGCGTTAAACGATTTGCCTCAGAGATAAACTTTTTTTGCTCGGCAGGGAATGCAGGTTGGTTGCTAGACTTGCTTTCGGTTAGGCTTGTTTTTTTTCCGTCTAATGCTTCTGACCTGTCTTTTTGCGACGATGAGTTGTCTGAATTTCTGAATTCATCCGGCTTATTTTTTTTATATGATTTATCGGGTATATAGTGATTTTCAGTTTCTCTGGCGCGATTTACGCGAGTTCCATATGGTTTTTGTTGTCCGCCTGGATATGGCAATGTCCCATCATTATAGGCATACTCATTCGTTTTGCCGCTACCGCCACTTATAGTAGAATTATTTTTTCGCGGGCGTTGTGCGGCTTCGCTTGCTTTTTTTTCAATAGAGAGCAAAGAATCACGTAGCTTTTTTGCTTCAGGATCAAAACTTGCAATTATTTCATCAAGATCAGCGATGGCGCTACTGTCATTCAACAATTTTATCGCCAAATTAATGATTTTTTGTATAGCTTTTTTGCTGGCAGGTGTAATTTTGCCTATGCCAAACGGTGGTACAGATATTTGTTTTTCTGTTGGGTCAAGTTCATTGGAAAACTTCTTCAACAGGATTATCACAGGTGTTTCTGCGTTTAAATTTTTCAAATAAATAAATAGTTTTGTTTTTGAATCTTGTGCAATGAGCGCATGGAGTCGTTGTATAAATTTTTCTATCTCGAATTGAAAGATAGACCATTCAATTGGTTTAGCAGCCTTGGCAAGAGCTCCTTTTTTTTGCCAACGCGTTACTTTAAGTTCAATATCCGGTATTGACTGCATCTTTGCAATGAAAGATTCAAGATTTTTAATGAGGTTCTTAACTAGCTCCACAGTTGTCTGAGCCTTATTGTTAGCGCTAGTAGATATTGCCGGTTCTTCTACATTGGTTTTTTGTTCAGGTTCCTTAGCAGGCTCTTCTTTGGGTGCATTTGATGCCAAATCTTCTCCTGTTACCTTGAGAACAAACTCTTCTATCTCTGCTTGGCTCATGCCGGCTCCATTGCCACCCATTATTCCTTCTATGAATCGCATGACCTCATCTTCTGGCAGTTGCTCCAAGTTTTTTTGCGTGCGTTCAACCTGGGCCATAAAGCTTGTTTGTTGCTCTGGCGACATTTGCGCAAATTCGTTATCAATTTCTTTAATTAATTGGTCTATGTTTTCTGGAGATGGTTGTGCACCAGCAGAGGTGCTTGAGCCTTGCCCAGGTCTTTGTGGATTGAATGCCATGTGTGACTGAGGCGTATAGGTGCAGGCTACAACTATAAAGAGGAGCGTAAAAATTGCTCTGAACGGAAAAAAAAGACTGATTCCTTGGTGCATGAAATATCCTTCATTAAAGTAAGTGTAATGGTCGTTATGCTGTATCTAAAACATCCTATTGAACAGAGTGGGTCTTATTGGTATGTTTCTAGTTTAATTAGTGTACCGTAGTTTTTATGAATTCCAATAGGGAATATCATCTAATATGCGAGTATTTTTATGGTCGAAAGTGATAGTACAAAAAAATATAGAAGATATGAGCTTGTAACTGGCTATGCAATGATAGAACTGATTATGGCAATAGGAGTTTTTACCCTGTCTGTTGTATCTTGTAGCTTGATTATTGCAACAGCTTATTCTTCTTACCAGCAAGCAGCTGCATATTGTCAGGCGGTTACCATTTTACAGCAATATGTTTGCGCAAAGACAAAAAATAGAGACATGATGGATCTGCGTGATACGCCATTCACACTCTTGGTTACAGATTGCCCAAAGCCTAAAATGATACATTCGAACATTTCTTTTTTAAAAGATGATCTTCGATCGCTTAGATTAATAACAGTATCGTGGAAAACTGCCGATGGTTTTAGTCGGTCAGTATCCGGTGTAGGGATAGACTGCCTATGACTATGTTCAATAAAGATGGCGCAGTGTTGATTGAATGCATTATCTACAGTGTGATTCTTACATGGCTTGCAGCGCTATCTGCTATTTTGGTCTTTCGTTACACAAGCACTATTGCCATCCTGAATGATCAATGCAAAATAACGGCAGAAATTCATCTTGCATTTGATGCGATGCTACGAGATATTTCTACTGCTCAAGCGTCTATAACAATGTGGCCCAGGCTGGAGACGGACAAAATCATTTTTAATGTGAAAAATGGCCAGATCGGTTGGTTTTTAATGGATAATAGGTTAGTACGTTATGCGGGAACGTATGACAAACAAACTGATTCATGGACTGGATACGGGCAGAGCTTAGTGCTAGGCAGGGTTGATTCGCTACGATTTGTCGCCCAGCACGACTCCTCAATACATGAAATATCTGCCATACATATCCACATATCGAGTGGTACTGGTACACGGGTAAAAAAAATGTCCAGTATGGCATACATAAGTTACGGATCTGTCTTATGAGCAGAGTTAGTGTGCGCAATGGCTCAGCTCTTTTGCTTGTAACGCTTGTAACAGTTGTAATTACCGGCCTTTGCCAACCGTTTGTGCAAACGAGTAGTCTTTTATTGGATCTTGCACTTGTGCGTTTCCGCCACATAGAGCAACATCTTACTACTCGAGCTTTGCTAGATTATGGAATTACTATTGTTAAAGATAATTGGCAAAAAATTATAGAGCAATCAGAGCCGATATTCATACGGTTTGATGATTGGCCACTCGCTAAAAATCGTGTTATAGCGGCCACTATTCTTATACAATCGGATGGGCAACGTGCCATGCTTAAAACGAGCACTAAATTGCCATCGCAAGCTATGGCAACAGTCGCGAATATGATCATTACTAAAAGTGACGATCATGCGTCAGAGCCTAGATTTCATGGTGCAGATCTAGTTTGGAGTAAAGAAAAGTGATGTGGTTATTTTTTTTCTTCGGTTACGACTGACTTTGCCGTCTTATTGGTCTGTTGGCGGTATGCATGAATTATATAATACAGACCTATTGCTGCGCCTAGCATGCCAATAAATGCCCCAAGTCGACCTCTAGTTATCATGGGCGATGGAGGAGTTGCTTGCGATTGGTCTTGATCGGTTATCTCTGGTTGATTTTGTTGGTCTTGATCTTGCTGGGCGGGCTTTGATTCCTTCTGCGCGTTTCGTCGGTCTTGCTCGTCCCATATCGCATTCATTTTTGCTTGCTCTCGCTCCGTTGCGATTCGAAGATCCTCTGCTTGCTTGTTTTTGTTGTTAGTTCTGATCTGTTCGATTTCTTTTTGTTCTTGGGCGCGCTGTTGCGTCTGCTTGTCAAGTTGATTTTGCTTGAGTTTTTCTTGCTCTTCGATGCGCTGCTTCTTGTTGCGCTCTTCTAGTTCTTCGCCAAGCTCTTTTATCTCCTTGTCAAGCTTCTTTTTGTCTTCGCGACTTTGTTCCTGCTCCTTTTTTCTTTGGGCTTTGAGATGATACTCTTGTTGTTGTTTTCTCAGTGCGACTCGCTCTCGCTCGTTTTTTTCTTCATCTACTGGATAATAACCTGGATCTGCCTGTAATTGCTCTTTGTCTAGCGGCTGAGTTTGTGGAAGTGGCTGTGTCGATGAAGTTTCTGCTGTTTTTTGTGTCGCTTCTGCTTGTGATGATGATGATGATGACGGTGCTAACGACTGTCCTTGTGGTGTTTCTACTGTTAATGGTTGAGTATTGCCTTGAGGGACAATTGTAGAGAATTCTGGATTTTGCACCAAAGGCTTTGGCGGATTGTTTATATTGCCTTCGATAATTTCAATATCCTTTAGTAGATTATCAATTTGAGCAATTGTTTTAATTCTGGAGTTTCGTATGTAAAAATCTCTAATTATCTTTAAGTCAAATACTGCATCGTCTCGCTCTTTTAAAAGCGTAGCTTTGTACTCCTTTAATGTTTCTATGTTTGGCGTAAAGCTTTTTAGGCGTTTTTCAACCTGATCTGGATATGGCAAAAACGTTGCATCAAAATCCTCCATTGAGCATTTTGCATCAAAGCAAGTGTGGCCAAGCAGACAGAATATAGATATAAAAAGTATCGCGAGTTGATTTTTATTGAAGCTCATTTTTATTCACCCTGGATGTTTGTTTCTGGATCGCAATTAGCATTTTGTGATGCTTTATAATCTTGGTATGCGCGGTACGCGCGCATTAAGGCATACGCAGTTATCGCTATGCCCGCTATGCCAATAAGCGCCCCGCCAACTTTTTTGTGCGTTGTAAGGCCTGAGGATTCTTGTGGAGTTTGTGCTTCCCGTTTGTTTTGATCTTTTTTCTTTAGGCGTTCTCTGTTTCTCTCTTCTGTATTTTTCTTCATTGATGCATCCACCCCAGCTAACCACTGAGTCCTTTTTTCTTGCTCTTCTTGATTTTTTGTCTGTTGTTTCAAATAGCTAATCGCACTCAATAATTTCTTAATTGTGAGTCCATTTTGCATTTTGGCTCGATTCCAAATTGTGTCTCCATGGCGGAACGCCTTTTGCGCATTGTTCTCTTTTTCTTTCAGCAACTTGCCCTCTAACTCATCAAGCGTAGCTGATTCCGATATATCTAAGAATGCATGGATCAGCTCATTCTCGTTAATATCTCTTCTTTCAGATGCTGCATCTAAAGAGTTTATCCAATCAGGCTGTGGCGCTATGTTTGTTTTTGTAACCTCTTGATCATCAGTTGAAGGTTGTGATGTCGGTGGTATTGGCGCAGTTGTGTCACTCTCAGGCTGCACTTTTTGAGATTCTGGTAGCTGTATTGGTGTCGCTGTCTTTTCCTCCGACTCTGACGGCTTTGTTGGCAGTGGTGGAGGCTGGTGCGACGATGGTGATTCAGTGTTTCTTGGTGATAGCGGTGGTGGTGGTGGTGATGGTGGTGGTAGTTCTTGTTGACTACTTGTTTGTGGCGTGGTGTTTGTTGCAACGACAAGTTCGGCGGTAGGGACTTGTGGTGGATTGTTTGGCATGGATTGCGCTGCTTTCCTAAAGCCCTCTTCTATAAGTCCAATTTTTTCTAATGCCGTGTTAATATTTTTAAGGTTTATTTCTGTTAAGTTGTATTCCCAACAAAACGTAGATTGGCCCATTCCAATGCTCAATTTTGCTAAGTCTTTCTTTGCCTGCAGGCCTTTTTTGAAATTTGCTAGGGTCTTCAAGTTCGTCTCTCGTGTTTTTTTGTCTACAGCGGTGTAGTCTGGATTGTAGTCTGATATTGTTTTGATTGCGTATTGCTCATCAAAACCTTCACCAAAAGCGCCCTTGCTTTCAAGACACATGTGTCCCAATAAGCAGGCTATTGCTATTAAAATCAGTCTAAATTGGTTGCTATAGAGGTTCATTAGTAGAGTCCCTGTTATGAGTAACGTTTTGTGATTTTTTGTAATCTTGGTATGCGCGGTACGCGCGCATTAAAGCATACGCAGTTATTGCTATGCCCGCTATGCCAATGAGCGCTCCGCCAACTTTTTTGGACGTTGTAAAACCTGAGGATTCTTTTTTTGGCTCAGGTGGGATTTGCGCCTTAGATGCCGATGAAGGTTGATTTGTTATTGTTGGAGGCTGGTCAGCAGGTGATTGGCTTGGTTTTTCCCCTATTGTTTCTGTTGATTGCTCGGTTTCTGTCTTGTCTGGTTCTTGTGGATTGAGATCTTCATCTGTAGTCGTGTCACTAGGATTATCAAACTCAAGCTCCCCTATCACTAGATCCTTGTCTGCTTCCTGCTCTTCCCCTTGCTGTCGAGGCTTTCCTTCTTCTTCTTCTTTCTCGCTCTGTGACAATTCAGTCCCTTGCGTTGTTTTTTGGCTTTGATTGAGAGCAGCATATTCTTTTTCAAGCTCTTCAAAAGCTTCGTCGTGTTTTTTGAGCAAAGCATTCAAATCTGTATTCGGGTCTTGTCTTTCGAGATGCATTCGCGCTGTTGTAGCAAATTCAAGCTTTTTTAATAGTTCTCTTTTTGCATTGGAATTGGCCTCTATTTCAAGCCTCCTTCTTAGATCCTCTTCTCTTTGCGGAAAGGATTTTTGAATCGTGCTTTTGACTGCAGCTTTTGTTTGCTTGTATTGTTTGTTTGCCTCAGCTGCTTTGATTTTAGAGCTGTAGGGCATATCAGGTATAATATTTGCTGTTTTTAGTTGTTGAAGATCTTGTTGCACCTTATGCAATTTATTTTCTATTTCCCTCTCTTTTGCACCCTTTGAACTAATCTCCCATTCATCAATTCCAGGTATATTTTCACGAGTCAGGGAGCTTATTTCTTCATTAATTGTATCATCTAAATCTGCTTTTTCATTTAAAAGGCGCCCAAGAGCATTGAGGCTATTTGCTTTTTGTTGTTGGAGCGGTAACAGGTTGCCGAGCATAAAGCTAACATCCAAATTTTGACTTGTCTCCTTAATCTTGGCATCTAAATTGGCTATATCCTGTTCTTGGTCATTGATATTACTCTGCAAGATTTTTGCCTTCTGAATCATTTCAGGAACCGTCAATTCTGCCACCGTTGTTTTTTGTGATGGTTTTTTTATGCGACCAGGCTGTGTAGCAATATTAAATGAGACTTTTCTTGTGGAATCGCTTGGTGATTGACTAGCACATATATCAGCCACTCCAAACACCACAGCAAGCCATACAAAAAGAGATTTTACTATTGCAAAAGCGTATTGTTTATTAATCATAGCGGTTACTCCATATGCAATTTGAATAATGCAAAAAAAAGATTATTACTCATATAGGAGTATAGATTATTCTATTGGAAAAGACAAGATTTTGTGCTAATAGTTTCTATGGAGCTTCCTATGGCTGATTTTTGCCATTATTTACCGCGTGACTACCCTTGCAATGGCTATTTGTGATGTTTATAGACCCAAAAGTCCTTTTGATTCGAGTTTTTTTAGTATTTCTGGGTGATCTTGCAAGAGTGTCCGTATTATCTTCGTTTTGCCCTCATCAATAGCTTCGCATTGTGAAGGGTTACTCTCTTTAATAGATTTCTTATGCTCTAAGAGATACAACTCTATCATCGTGACTATGGATACAGGGTGCCATTTTTTTTCGGCTAAATCTTCAACTACGTCTGTACCTCTTACGATAGCATCTAACCCTTGATCTTTAAGGTATTGCCACAATGTATCGGTTGTTGGCATCTGTATTGCATCAGCATTGGCCATTGTTTTCGCTATCATGTGCATTTTTTCTTTTGGAGATAATACCACTTGGCACGGCAAGAGAGATGTGAATGTAGTCGACACAAGGGCAAGTGTGATGAGCGACGTACATGAAAAGTATGGATTAAAGCTTTGGCGCATGTATTATCCTTTGATATTCAATGTTATCTATTACGATAAAAGTCGTCGTGCTTTTAGGTCCTCTATTGCTTCTGGGTGATCTTGCAAGATTCGTTCAATAATCGTATGCCTGTGAGGCGACAGATCAAAATGCTTTGTTGACATATGCTTATATCGAAACAAGCCTATTTCGACAACCTGAACAACTCCGGTTGGGTGGCCTTTTAGGTTTGCCAATTGTTTGATGAGGTTGGTTTTTTGGCAAAAAGCCTTTATTGCCTCTTCTTGAAAAAGACGCTCCTCTAAAACCCCAGCCGCTGGTAATGTGATTGTGTTGTATGCTTGTGTTGTGCGATGAATATTAGAGTCTTGTGCAGCATAAGGCATGGTACAGTAGGTAATACTTGCCAACATCAGTACTATTTTCATTGTATTTCCTTTATCGTTTTAGTGTGACTGGTAAATGCTAAGATACGTATGGTGGTCCTAATGTTAAATCAAAGATAATAGCTTATCAACCTTCCAGCCTTTGGTTTTTTTGATGTACGAATGGTTGGCTATGGCCAGGTAACATATTTGCCGGACAAGTAGGATTTTGATTTTAGAAAGATCTTTGCTACACTTATTTTCAATAACGCATGGTTCCTTTATGCTCAAAAAAACCAGCGAACCTATTTGATCACTTCTACGCATGATAGGATTTTATTATGAAAGTATTTTTACTTAAAGACATAGTGCATGTTGGCTTGGCAGGAGAGATTAAAAAGGTCGAGGATGGATACGCCAGAAATTATCTGCTTCCTAGACAGCTAGCCAAGGAAGTTACTGCTAACAATGAATCTAGCTTTCTTACTCACCACAAAAAAGTTGAATACAAAAAGGAAGCAATCGCTACTCAAACTTCGTTGCTTGCAGAAAAAATAAAGGTAATCAAATTATCTTTAAAAAAGAAGATGCATGATGATGGGAAATTATATGGCGCAATCAATGCGCACGATGTAGTTGAGGGTCTGGCAAAGCAGGGGATAATGGTTGCAAAGAGTCAAGTGGAGTTTGCTAAGGCGATTAAAAGCAAAGGCAACTTTGAAGTTGTTATCAAGTTAACCTCTCGTTTAAAGCCGACGCTGCAAGTGCATATACTGCCCGAATAAATATAATCTAAATCTAAACAGCTTTGATTGATAGTTGGACGTTTATATGAACACCTTGACAGAGAACAATGTGAGTGCGGATACTTTTTCCCCATCAACTCTTTCCGTGTCGAAGGGGTTGAAGTTGCCGGTAAGCATAGAGGCTGAACGATCAATTCTAGGTGCTTTACTGTTAAATGATGAACATTTTGTCCTTGTGTCCGAACTATTGCTATCTGACGATTTTCATCTGCCTAGCCATCGAATAATTTATCAGACTATTTCTGAGCTTGTTGGGCGCAATAAGCGTCCTGATTTGATAACTCTTCAGGATGAACTGTCAAAAAAAAACCTTCTTGAGTCGGTTGGTGGACTTACGTATCTGATCGGTTTGCAAGAGGATTTACCATCGGTAGGATTGATTGAGCAACATTCTCACATCCTTAAAGAAAAAGCAACGTTGCGACAACTTATCAGTTCTGCCTCTGCAATTATTACTCAATGTTATAGGCAAAATGAAGATGGCATAGGCTCAGTGCTTGACTCGGCGGAAAAAATAATTTTTGAAATTACAAATAAGCGTACAAAAAATTCGTTTGTACAGATTGATATTTGGTTAAAAAAGACGTTTCAACATCTGTCTGATATAAAAACGCATAGCAAGGGTGTAACTGGTATAGCATCCGGTTATCAACGCTTGGACCAGATGACTTCCGGTTTTCAAAAAAGCGACCTTATTGTGCTTGCCGCTCGTCCATCTATGGGTAAAACAGCACTTGCGCTCTGTATTGCAGAAAATGCTTCTGCGGCAGGTGTCGTGGTTGGAGTCTTTTCTTTGGAAATGTCAGGCGAGCAACTTACTTTGAGATTGTTATCTTCTCTTTCATCAATACCGCACCAAAATATACGTAATGCGACTCTTAGTTCGCAAGAATGGGTTGGGCTCACTAACGCTGCGGCTCGCTTGTCGCAAACAAAAATTTTAATAGATGATACTGCAATGCTTGACATTAATGAGTTAAGAGCAAAGGCAAGGCGTCTAAAAGCCGAACATAATGTTCAGTTGATCATCATCGACTACTTGCAGTTACTTTATTCTGTTCGTAAACATGAAAATAGGCATCAGGAGGTATCAGAAATATCTCGCTCGCTCAAAGCTTTATCAAAAGAGCTTAATGTTCCGATTATTGCACTGTCACAACTTTCCAGAGCTGTAGATAGTCGCATGGAAAAACGTCCAATCTTGTCTGATTTACGAGAGTCTGGCGCAATAGAGCAGGATGCAGATGTTATTATGTTTTTATATCGCGAGGTAGTATACAATACGGATACAGAGCGCCCAATGCAGGCAGAAGTGATCATAGGAAAACAACGAAATGGGCCAACAGGTACTGTGTATTTAAACTTTACCAAGGAGTTGACCAAATTTGAGGATACACATGCTGAATACTGATATGTATGGCAAGATGAAGCCGTCCGTAAAAAAAATAAAATGTTTGAATACGTTTAGGTTAGACCTCAATGACTATATCATGGTCGGCATGGTATTGGTTATCGTTGCGGCTCTTTTAACCAATGGGCTTTTGTTGCATAAAAAAGTTGGTATGAAGCAACAGTTTTATGGAAACGCTGTTAGTGTGGAATAGCTCAAGCCTTAATGTTGAAATTTGTTATTTTTAGGTGCGGCCGTGTGTCGCGGCCCATCTTTCAACCCGCCAATCGCCTATGAGAGTGTCAAGCTTGGCTTGAGCGTCACGAAAGGACCCGTAATCCTGCTCAGTCAGAGACGTACTGACTGACCTGCTGAGCCCACTGCTCCTTGAGGTTGTTTGATAACAATTCGCGCTCATAGGGGAGTAATTTTGAATATAAGTAATCTTCCGTTACAATTTTTCCAAGTCGGCTTGGATTAACGATATTTAAAGGAACGGTTTTTAATGCATGAAAACGACTCAGTAATGCTGGATCTTTAAATGAAAAGTTTCCGGCAACTATGATTAATAAGTGGCTTACATCAATAGTGCGCTGCAGATAGGGGCTATAAAATTTCTTTTCGCTAGGTTCTAAGAATGGCAATAAAACGGACAATAGCTTTCTATCATCTGTTACTCTGTCAAGTTCGTCAAAAAATAGTATGCCATTTCTTGACCCAAGGCGACCCATTGCTTCTAGAATCCATCCGGGATTTTCGGAAGATCCAAATATTTTTTCAATAGTTCCATCAGCCAAACAGACTGTTTCTACAGGAACACCAATCAATCGTGCCATTGTGCGTGCAAGCATTGTTTTACCAACTCCTGGAGGAGAAACAAGGTTTAAAAATTCACGCGATTTACTATTAATGCCAATTGTGCTTTGATACGATTCTATGTGGTTGACGCATGTACGCATCAATATTTGTTGTGCTTGTTGCGAGTAAAGATCAAAACATCGATATGCTTCATCCATATCAAAATCTGGCCTTTTGCTTTTGGTTGGTACTGACAAAAATGACTTTATAACATTAGTATTTCCGGATATAAATGCCTCTTCAATGTATGGAATTCTTCCATATTCACTATACAAACGCTGATCTTCGCTGTTATCCAAAAAGTTCAAGAGTCGTTTGTTAATGGCGTATTGACGACAATAGACATACAAGGGCTCTCGAGTAGGGCTACACATCATTGAAAATGCGTTTAATCCTGTAGTGTAGTATTTAGTCAACTGTTTTGCGTAAAAAAGGGAGCCTATCGTAGTGACTATTGATGCAGCGCCAAGACCGCCTACGCTAGTTGCTAGACCTTTAAATGAGAATTCGTCCTGCCCTTTATCATTTTTAACAGTCAAAAGTGATGAAGCCATGCTCCCAGCATTTTTGGCAAAAACGGGAAGCTTATCAAAGCTAATTCTTGACGGTTTGTCGGTAAAAAACTTCTTGGGGTTAAAATCGTCTGTTCCAATGCTTGCCCCTAAGGCCAGTCCTCTGGCCGTACCCTCTTGTATTGCTTCAAATATTGTCCATTCATTCATTTTTTTTTGAGGGTTGGTTGCGCTGGGCCTTTGAATGTTGTTGTTTGATGAATTTGTGGCGGTAGCAAGGGCGTTGGAGAAGGTCTCTGATGTCATTAATGTTTTTACGCCACGGTACACTGCATATATGACACAGGGGGGAATCGCGAACGGTATGACCGAATTGCAAACAAGCTCTTTTGCGCACATCAGCTGCCATTGCTTGATAAACTCTCTTTCAAATGCGTGGTCCAGGGCTTCTGAATCAATTTTAGGATCCACTTGAATCAAAGGCGTTCCGTCCATATTAACACCTTCAATAAAAAAACCTTCCTGGGCGAGAGCGTACGCGTATGATTTATTGTGAAACACTCTGGACTGGTCAAACAAGATGGCTGGTCGAAGACAAGGTGAAAATTTTGGTGGTTGTTCTTCTTCATCATCGGCTTGTAGGGGAATTGTATGAGCAATGGCGACAAAGACTACGAAAAAGCTGATTATAAAATTCTTTTTTAGTATATTCATGTTATGTGCCTTCAAAATAATTATTCATATATAAGGACTATATTTTATATATTATCAAAATAGGTCAAATTGTCAAATTGTACGAAAAACGAGCTATTTAACGTTAGGTTATAAGGTAGTTATATTGTATACGGCTCCAGGCACTCTGCTGAGCCAGCTAAAATCAAATTGTCTAACGATTTTATTGCTTATATGTACCATACTGTTTGTTTGGCAAAAACCGGGTGACAAAAATTCTAATTGAAATTTATCAAAACAAGTTTTATCTATATCAAGATTTTTTATTAACAACTTGCTATACTGCGTGGTACATATAGTGCAATATCGTTAACACTCTACAACTGCTTATAGGTACAGGTAGCGGTAGGAGCGCAAGTGACAAAATTAAAAAGAAAAAAAGGTTTTTTCTCAATCTCTGCTGTTGCCAAGATGTTTTCAGTACATCAGCAGACCGTTAGGTTGTACGAAAAGCAAGGACTTATAACTCCTGCCAGATCGGATGGCAATACGCGTTTATTTTCAGAAGAAGACATAAATAAGTTAGAGGAGGTTATTTACTTAACCCATGAGCTAGGCATCAATCTTGCAGGTGTGGAGATGATTCTAAAACTTAAAAAACAGATAGGACGTCTTCAAAAAGATATGAATAAGGTATTTGAAAACACGCAAAATGAACTTGATAGACGGGTTGAAAGCGCCAAAGAGAAGGTGCAAGTCAGAGCCAAAAAACTTATTAACCTGCAACAAAAACAGTATACAAACAATCAAAAATCACTATTGTCTGACACTAAAGCTTTTTTGGCCAAGTGGAACGTCAAATATGATGAACATGATTAAAAAGGGTTATTATGATTTCATTTAATGGTATAAAAACGGTATTACTTTTGAGCGGACTGGCCTCCATATTGATGTTTTTGGGCAAGCTTGTTGGTGGTTATGCGGGTCTTCAAATAGCGCTTGTTATGGCGTTGCTCATGAACGGCATTGTCTATTTTTTTTCTGATAAAATTGTTCTTGCTATCTACAAGGCTCAGCCGCTTGATAAGCTACAGTACCGTCATATTTACGAGATGGTTGAGGGGCTATGCACATTAATGCATATGCCAATACCAAAATTATGGATTATAAAAACGCCCGTGGCAAATGCTTTTGCTACGGGAAGATCTCCAAAAAATGGCTCAATTGCTATTACTACAGGAATTTTGGATCTTTTAACAAGTCGTGAGTTGCGTGGAGTTCTATCTCATGAACTTTCACATATCAAAAATAGAGATATTTTGGTAGCTACTATAGCTGCGACAATTGCCACAGCTATTAGCTATTTGGCTCAGATGGCACAATATACTGCGTTTTGGGGTTCGATGGGGTCTAGTAAGGATCGCCGTAGTAGTTCTAATCCAATCCTTTTGTTACTTTTGGCAATCGTTATGCCCATTGCGGCTACCTTAATGCAGTTGGCTATTTCACGATCGCGCGAATATGATGCTGATGAAACAGGAGCATGCTCTTGCAACGATCCGCTTGCTTTAGCAAGCGCATTGGAAAAATTAGAGAAAAATTCGTATGATGTGAACTTGAATAAAAATGAATCAAAATATGCAGCAACGAGTAGTTTATTTATAGTTAACCCATTGACTGGTAGAAATTGGGTTAATTTATTTTCTACCCATCCACCGCTTTTTAAGCGAGTAGCGCGTCTGCAATTTTTAGCGGCAAAACTTATGCATCACACGTAATTTCATGAAGCCAGGCCGCTTTTTAAGTATATAAAAATCGCATTTTAACAATGTAATGAAAGGATTTTACATGGCACATAACAATTTTCCCAATAAAGAATTACAGGCGCAGTTCATGTTGTCATACGAACTTCTTATTTTGCTGCGTTGGTTGGTAGATCATGATGAAAAAAAATTGAAAAAAGTCATTGCAAAAGCTTGTAGTATTGGGCTTGAAAAAGAGTTTGACAAAATGAATGCTATGGGCAGGTTGCTCAATAATCCGACAGATATACATGATACAGTAGTTGAATTTTTCGGAATGCTTGAAAATATTTTAACGAGTACCATTCAGGATCGTGTGCGAGTTAAAGCTCATACGCAAAATCTGATGCCCTCGATTGACAAGATAGATTCCAATGAATGCAATGATGAAATGGTGCAGTATAGCCTTGAAAAAGCAACAACAAAAAGTGAAAACAATCCGCAAGCCAGTCCAAAAGAGTTGCTTTATGAAGAGCTTTTGCGTCGTTGGAAGCCTACTAATCAAACAATTTTGAACTAATGTTTGTTGGTTATAAAGCCGATTTTTTCCAGCGCTTCGCGCAGCTCAAATAAGGGTAGCCCAAGAATTGTTGTGTATGATCCGTGTACATCTTTAAGGAACTGTAACCCAAAATTTTCAATAGAGGTAGCGTTTGCACAACTAATACTTGGACTACGATTAAGGTAATCATCTAAGTACTGCTCTGGAACTATAAATCGATAAAAGGCATTAACGCATTCTGTGGATGTCTCTATGACATTCCATTGGTTGGCTGACCATATTCTTTTTTCAATGCAGAAAGCGGTAGCAGCTGTATTTCCACTGCCAGAAAGACGAATCATCTCTCGTGCGTCATCTCTATTAAGAGGTTTTCCATGAATAGTTCCATCTGCATCTTGCGTGAGTGTGTCAGCAGTAAGGACATAAGCAATCTGCTCGTCAAAGTGGCCAAAAGGCAGAATAGCATGTTTCATTTTAAATAGTGCTATGTGTGTGACAACTTCATTGAGCGGCAAAGCCCAGTTGCACTTAGATTCATCAGCGCTTTGGTCAATAGTTACAAATGGTATTCCTGACATACGCAACAGGGCATGGCGAGATTCTGATTTTGAGGATAAAAATAATCTGTGTGACATGTATTCGACAAACTACAACGTATAGTGTTGGTTACCTAAAGGTTTGGACAATCTAATAACATTTTTACTGCATCTAGATTGCCAGACCTGCATGCCCACCAAAATGGTGTGCCTTCAGACTTGCTATCTGCTACATTAGGATCTAATTCTTCGTGTAAAAGTAATGTTTTGAAACATTCTGGGTCAAAGCCATTCGGATCTGATAAATCCTGGCTTGGGAGAAAATAGGTGACAGCTATGTGAAGTGCTGTAAATCCATCTGTAGGTTCTTTTAGATGTGTGTTAGCGTTTGCGGTCAGAAGCATTTGTATTATCTTTTTATTTGGCATAGACATTGCGATCTGCAATGGGGTTAATGAAAAAATCCATCGATAATGAGATGGCAAATTGACGTCAACTTTAGCATCAATGAGTAGCTTTACTATGTTGGCTTGGCGATTTTCTATTGCAATGCCTAAGGGTGATTTGCCAGTAGGGGAGTATTTATTTAGATCTGCCTTATTACGTATAAATTCTGTTAATGTACTCGTGTGCCCCCCCTCACAGGCTTGATAGATTGTAAAAGGCGTTTTATTATGCTTCATACCAAATAATGAACTGGACAACATAGCGATAGCAAGCAGATAGTGTTTAATAGTGATAGTGTAATACACGCAGATCCAATCTATTCAAATAAAATAAAAGAGTTATATCTTCGTATGTGCAATACGATTGAACAATATTGTATAAATAAAATATTGAAGTTACAAGATGTTGTTGCCGTTATGCCAAATATTGATGCCGTGCAAAAAGGAGATAATTATTTTTAAATCAAAACAAAATGGCTTATAGTTTTGTAGTTGTGGGGATAGCGTTGATAGTTTTTACGTTTAGAGGTTGGCAATGAAGATGTTATTGTGGACGATTTTGCTCAGCTTGGGTGTATGTAGTAGATATGCAAGTGCAATGATTATTTTGGGTGGATTTGGGCATGAAAATGCAATGATTGTTAATGGTATTATTACCCCTAATCAGCAGGACTGCGACACTCTTCGTGTCTCTGTAATAACTTACGACAATGTTGTCCAATTACTGAAATCGTATATTAATGCTGGAGATTTTGAAAGGTTTCAGAATGTTCAACAGGTGCTACCGCGATTTCGTTATCGCACTATAAAATATTTGACCGCTGTGACCGACCGCAAAGAGAGACTTTTAGGGATAGCGCACACTCTTTTTCAAGAGCAGATATGGTACTACTTTAAACATATGGTTGCTGATGCAAAAAAGGTTGCCAAGCAGCGGTTGTTAAGTGCAGAAAAAGAACGTGAAAAAAAAGAAAACGATTTGTGTAGGCGCGGGTTTCCGTTTCGACTCGTATCGTATGGTAGCCAATATGTTACGAGACTATGTCTTAAAGAACGATTAGCGGCGATCCAATCAGCAACAGATGATTTTTGCCCTATGGAACATAAGACGTTATTGTTTATCGATAGCATTAAGATTTCCGATGTGGTCTCTAGTTTGCTTGAAGCAATAATGAAAAAATGCGAAGAGGACTCTTATGCAACGGTTTACGATTGCTATAGTCATGATGGGGATGCCAATCCAACTACTGCATTTTTTAGGGGGCCTGTGAACGGTATAATTGAAAAAGAAAAAAGGACCGTTGGGCAGATAAAAACGATGCTTGCAGAGCAGCAGCCTGCATTTGATATACGATCTCTTAAGTATCTTGACAAGGCAGATTACTAAATTTTACAACAATTTCAGTGCGATGCATTTTGAGACTCAATATTTTGTTTCATGGCTAGCTTTTGTTAGCCATGAAACAAAATATATATAGACTATTAAAGCTTCTTGGGGCGAGCCAATCTTTGATGTTTTTTCTGCGACAACGATTGATCATCAATCTCCAAAGTTCTTTTTTTACCACTGCCTCCAGATTGCTCGTTGTCAAGCAAGCTTTGTAGGCTGGAAGCAAACGATGGATGTTGTTTTACAATGTTCCATTTTGTTATTATGGTTTTGTTATAGGAAGCTGTGTTATCACATTTTCTCATAGCATCATCGGCCAATGCAAAACCCAAATCTTTCCTACATTGTACATAAGAAGGCAAAAAATTTACCAATCGGTTGGTATTGGCTTTATGCCTTCTTATGACAAGATCTTTCCATCCAAATCGTCCATTGAGGGTTATCTCCTTCCACCCAACTCGCTTAGAAAAACGTTTGGCCAGATCATATAATGTAATTTTTTCTTTGAGACCTTCGGCACCACCAACTTCAAATGGCTTGTAAATATCATCCGGGACGAGCAAAGAAAGTATTGCTTCAAATTTGGGAATGTTTCGTGGCACCTGTAGCAGGTACTCTATTGGTCGTCGATCTTGTTTGTCGATAATGTTTATATTTGCATCTTTGGAAATGAAAAATGTAGCGGGTCGCACGCAATCGCATTGCTGATTAATTGTTCCAAGCGAATCACCTTCGCTGTTTGAAGCTGCAAAAGATTTACACCAGATGGCAAGAGGTGTCAAGCCTGCTTTGTTTGGTAAATTAATAATTTCTTGTGTGGTCAAAGGCGCACAAACCCTTAGACAGTTTTTCTGGTCATTGTAGTGGGCTGCAGCGGCAAGATGAAGTGGCGTATCTCCGGCCTGATTCTGAATGGAAAGCTTTGTATGGTGGCTTAATAATTTGTAAGTTACGAATTTAGCGCTTTCTATAGGATTCTGATCACCTTCATCTTCTTCATCTAAATCTTCAAAGTCTTCAGGATGAGTTCGTTTTAGCAATAGATGGAGAGGCGTATCCCCAATGGCATTTTGTTGATTTGGATTTGCTCCCATTTCAATGAGTCCTTCTAAGACCCCTAGATCCAGCATATTCTCAACAGCACAATGCAAAGGTGTCCAGTCCTTCCTCTCTTGAGCGAGTATCGGAGCGTTTGGGTTAGCATCCAACGAACACAAAAGCTCAACGCATGCAAGTGTTATTGCGCTTTGCCTTTTCATGAGTATGTGCAAAGGGGTCATCTGTTCATCATCGTTGGTATAACAATTTATGTTTGGGCGCGTGGTGTTGATGCATTGTTCTACCTGCTCATATGTTGTTGCCTCATTGTTTAACAATTTGCAGAATGCCTGATTGTCATCGTTTTTTAAGACTTCTACAAGAGACGCTATTGGCTTGTACCGAGAAGGAGCATCCATTGCTGATAATGCATGGTGGAAGACCAATAACATAAAGAAGGGAACAAAATTTTTTTGAAACGAAAACATTAATCACCTCTGAGTAAAAACAATTATGTAGATAGTGTATAAAAATGAACAACGTTATTTTAAGGATATATTTATGAAGTGTAAAGCTTATTATTTTTTTTAAAAAAAAATACAAAATAGGCCGAATGAGTATTTATTGCTGTACCACTGAAATGTATGTAGTTACCAACCTGTCATCAGTGCGATGACATTTTGAGAGTCAATATTCTGACTTCATGGCTAGCAAAAGCTAGCCATGAAGATAAGAGAGAACATATAAACTATTAAAGCTGCTCGGGGTGAGGCAATTTTTGACGCTTTTCCTGCGACAACGGTTGATCCTCAATCGCTAAAGTTCTTTTTTTATTGATATTTTCAGATAGTTTTTGGGTAAACAATTGCTTTACTTTCTCAAAAGATTGGTGCTTTTCTACTATGCTGTCCCATTCGGTTTTCTTTTTTCCATGAATTTCATTATCTATGGCTTTGATCAGTGCGCTGGCAACTTCGTGACCATACTCCGTTTTAAACTGCCTATATACAGGAAACAATTTAATTAATCGCGTGGTATTCTGTTTATGCCTCAGTGCAACAATCTTGTTTACTCCAAAGCGGTTAGGGCCAAAGCACACTGCTTGGTCATGTAATGTAGCTTTCTCTCCGGCATCATTAATCACAATCGGCTCGTAAATATTATACGGAACGACTAAAGCCGAAAGTATTTCTGAAAATCTAGAAATACTTTTTGGCGTCTGTAGCAGGTATTCTATTGGCAGTTGACCTTGTTTGTCGATAGTGTCTTCAACTGCACCTTTGGATTTGAAAACCAAAATTACTTGCGCGTAACTGCACCGCTGATTAATCGTTTCAAGTGAATTATCCGCATTGTTTAAAGCTGCAAAACTGTCTGAAGCTGCGAAAGATTTACACCAGCTGGCAAGAGGTGTCAAACCTTTTTCGTTTGGTAAATTAATAGCCGCTTGTGTCATTAAAGGTACGCAAACCTTTAGCCAGTCTTTCTGGTCATTGTAGTGGGCTGCAGTGGCAAGATGAAGTGGTGTATCTCCGGCCTGATTCTGAATGGAAAGCTTTGTGCAGCCGCTTAATAATTTGTAAATTGCAAAGTCAGCACTTTCTACAGGGTTCTGAATAGGATTCTGATCTTCTTCATCCTCTTCATCTAAATCTTCAAAGTCTTCAGGCTTAGCTTTTTTGAGCAATAGATGGAGAGGCGTATCACCAATGGCATTTTGTTGATTTGGATTTGCTCCCATGTTAATAAAATCTTCGAAGACTCCTAGATCCTGCCGACTGCGAACAGCACAATGCAAAGGCGTCCAGCCCATCTTTTTTGGAGCGAGTATCGGAGCATTTCTGTCAGCGTGCAACAAACACAAAAGCTTAACGCACTCACGTGTTATCTTGGTTGCCTTACTCATGAGTATGTGCAAGGGGGTCATCTGTTTATCATCATTGGAATAACAATTTATGTTTGGGCGCGTGGTGTTGATGCATTGTTCTACCTGCTCGTACGTTGTCCCATCCTTTTTTAATAATTTGCAGAAGTCCTGATTTAGGGTTTCTAATAAAAGAGAGTCTATTGGCGTGTGCGAAGAAGCAGCCCCCATTCCTGATAATGCATGGTGGAAGACCAGCAACATAAAGAAGGGAACAAAATTTTTTTGAAACGAAAACATTAATCACCTCTGAGTAAAAACAATTATGTAGATAATGTATAAAAATGAACAACGTTATTTTAAGGATATATTTATGAAGTGTAAAGCTTATTATTTTTTTTTAAAAAAAATACAAAATAGGCCGAATGAGTATTTATTGCTGCATCACCGAAGCTTATTATTGTGCTCTGACATCGAACATATTTTTGGCATAATTATCTGCGCAATTAACAATAATGTACCACTTGCCAATTTGCTGACTTTTTATATTTTGTTTTTGGTTGGAGAAACGCTATGATAAGCATTGTTTTACGTTAAACATTACTACTTGTTCATTTATAGGATGCTCTTATGAATTTTTTTGTTATCATTACTGTTATGCTACTAGCGCCTAATGCTATGGGTATGGATACATCGGTTAGTAGAACACCGTGGGTCGGTACGTCGTTGGCAGGCTTAAGTTTTGCTCAGACAGGCATATTAACTGGCGATCTTGAAACAACAGATGACCATTTGAAATCAGACCCACACGGTGCTTGCTCGCCTACTTTATTGCATGCCTTTTTTCAAGCACATAAGGAACATCTGACAATTCCGTTGCACTTCGCTGCCGCGTATGGAAATGGCGAAACCATGGAGCGCGTTGTTCGACATTTGAAAAAACCTGAAGATATTGACATTCTTTTGCCACCTGTCAGCGACACATGTTGGCCTTCTCCTTCTAGTCTTCGCACAGCACTTTCTATTGCTGTTACTCATGTTACCCCTTCTGCGCCATCGATTGTAAAGATATTATTACGATGTTGGGCTGATATGCGTTTTACTCCCAGTACTCAGACCTTAAAAGATTTTTACCCTAGTAGTTCTTGGCGTTCTCCTTTAGACCATTTAAAGATAAATTATTTGAATACGATAAATAGCTTAGAGTTACAGAGAAAAAAAGAATGCTTGTTCTACTATCAAAGTGATTTGGCTGAAGACATGAGTGCGGAAGCTTATAAAAAACGAGCATACATACTTAAGGAGCTCCTCTTGCTTTTTCGAGATCGTAGAAATTTAGTGCGAAATTGCGTATTGCTTAGGAGTGGCCTGACCGTATTACCGATAGAGACTTGTGACCACATTATAAGCTTTTGCATTCCAAAAAAGTTGGATGAAGTCAAGCATATAGCACAACCGCTTGGCATATGCGATTTACCGCAATTAATGGTCAATGGGGCCATCAAAAGGCACATTGACGTGCATTATAATCAATAAAAATTCATCTGTTGCTTAATTGAAGAATATGACTGCTTGGTTTTTGGATGCGAGGTGCTATGATGCTTTTAACATTAGAAAGTAATTATAAGGAGATCCTGGTGAAAAGTATTTATATATTCTTTATAAAGCTCAACGTTGTGTATTGTAATAATCGAGCAAGATCCTTCTTATTGTTTATATGTGCCATGTTCATATACAGTCAGGGTTTGGTGGCGGTAGTATGTGACCCCCTCAATGGCGTTTCAGGTATCGGGACATCAATCTGGACCCAGCTCAACGAAATTCAAGGCAGTAACTGTGCCGGATCCGTACTGCGCAATACAGATCTTCCTATTACCATTACCACCGGTGGAATCTATTCGCTTGGCGAAGAGATTAAATATACAGGGACAGCGTCGGCCATTACAGTAGCTGTTCCCGATTTATCACCGGCCACTATAAATCTTGCGTGTCATGTTTTTCAATCAAGTCAGGCGACTATGATTGAGGCGGATTCTCCTACCCTGTTAATTGGTGGCGGTGCGCTTCTTGCAACTGGCTCATTTGTGTTGGTGGAAGGATATATAATTGAAGCAAAAGACATTATCTTTGCATCAGAAGGATTTTTGGGAACGACGGGTATTGTCATAGGGAACTCCTTTCCTACAAGCATAACCAATTGTAGCTTTATTGCATTGGGCACATCTATAGAGTTTAATGCCTTATCTGTGGGCGCATACGTAAGAAACTGTCTTTTTAGATTTAACCTGTTAGGCATCCATGCAACTAGCTCTGCAATACCGTCTTTAGTAGACAATTGCTTCTTTGCCGACGGCGGGGATACCGCTATTAAGCTTGAGGGTACTTCAGCAGAATGGGATATTGTAAATTGCCATTTTTGTGATTGTCAAAATACTGCTGTTGCTATGAATAACGTCAACAGTGTTCAGCTGCTTAATTGCGAGATGCTTCGTATGGTCAATCAAGGTATCTTCATTGCTAATTGCCAAAATATTTCGATGAATAATATCAATATTAATTCTACGGGAGCGCAAGGAATTCTCATTAATACTCCTACTAGCAACAACATACTCATCCTCAATAGTGCTATCACGGGTGTTGGCACTGTTGGTATAGAAATTGATGATGCTCAACATATTACGATAGAGAATACCAGCATAAACGTTGCTGGGTCGGATACTATGTTGTTCAACAATGTTGATTTTATTTCCATCTTGAATTCAACTCTTGTTGGCGCTGGAAACAGTGGTCTTACTTTGTCTAATGTGCAAAATGTTACGATAGACAATACCAATATAAATACTTGCGGATCGGACGCTATGTTGTTCAACAATGTGAACTCTGCCGCTATCTTGAATTCAACTCTTGTTGGCGCTGGAAACAGGGGTCTTACTTTGTCTAATGCTCAAAATGTTACGATAGACAATACCAATATAAATTCCTGTGGATCGGATGCTATGTTGTTCAATAATGCGAACTCTGTTGCTATCTTAAGTTCAGCTTTTGTAGGTGCAGGCAATACTGGTCTTACTTTGTCTAATGCTCAAAATATTACTTTTTCGGATTGTAAGATTGTAGCATCAGGTGCTCAGGGTGTATTGATGACTGGAACGACTTCGGATGTTGATATTAGTGGATGCACTATATCTGGGTCTAACAATACGGCCATCGATATGAGCAATGTTCAAAGAATAAGCGTGGACGGTACTACTATCAAATCATCAGGAGGCGCCGGAATTCTTCTGGGCGGTGCAACTCTAAGTACCAATATAACTATACGTAATTGCACTATTAATGGCTCAAATGGGTCTGGTATTGATATTACCAATGGAGTAAGTGTCGCTATTAATAATGCCATTATCAATGGGGCGCGGGCAGAAGGCATTTCTTTGATTGATTCTAAATTCGTCACCATCTCTCAAGCTACTATTTCAAATCCTAACTCAAACGGGATTCTTATTGGCGGTACTATAAGTAATGAAATCACTATTGAAAATAGCCGTATAGAAACTGCAGCAGGTATTGGCATAAGTGCATCATCAGCAGATCCTCTTGCAGATATTCTTATACAATCATGCAAGATAGCTGCGTGTGGTGGTGGCGGAATTGATGTTAGCGGCGCATCAGGCGGATTAGCCGCATTTGTCTATAATTGTACGGTGATTAATTGTCCACCAAATTTTAATGGTGTTGATCCAGATCTTATCTCCCTTTCAAATCTTGATACTGCAACGGCAAGTTATTACAAAAATGTAAGTCGATAAGTATCAAAAAAGATTTTAAAGCGCTTAAAAAGCTTCTTTCAGATGAAGACGTAGTGAGTTTAGAGTCTGTTATTTTGATGGACCCAAAGCTCAAGAGTTGTTTTTTTGGAGGTCTTAGCGCTCGCATTTTTAGTGATAATTGGGTATATTTTTATGGCGACATCGGCATGGTACTGTAAATTCCTTTAAAATTTAATCCAACATGAAAGATTGATGAGCACAACGACTCAAAGGTTATCGCAAGCATTTGATGGTATAGTTTGTTTTCATTTGGCAGAACAGAAACATAGTGATGATCATCCCTTTGCTTTCCTGGCTACCTATGCCTCAAGTACAGACAGCAACTCACCCTTATTGCATATCCCTCTGGGACGCATATTGCAGGAAAGTCCCTCTCAAGATAGAAACTCATTGCTTGTCAAGCTATTAGTACCCATCCAAAAGGCAGCTGAAAAGAGCAACTTTTTATCTGGACTTATAAAACGTGGTGAAATCTTTCGACCAACCGCCTGGACTGCTCCTCAAGCATATTTGTTTCTTAAGGATGTTCCAATTTTTGAGACTGCCGGAATTACAATTCGCATACCAAGCTGGTGGAGCACAAAAAACCCTCCACGACCGACAATCACGGTAAAAGTTGGTGGACAATCTCAAGCTCTTGCTGGTCTTGATTCGTTACTGAACTTTGATATGCATGTTGCTTTGCCAGGCGGAGATACGTTTTCCGTAGAAGAGCTTGAGAATATTTTAGCTGGTCAAGACAATCTAGTACGTATACGTGGGCAATGGCTGGAATTTGATAACGCAAAGCTCAAGCAAGTCTTAGAGCACTGGAAAAAATATGTTAAGCATGGTGTGTCGTTGGCTGAAAGCTTGCGGATGCTTTCAGGTATTAATGATTCATCTAAATCACAGGTTTCAACCGAAGATGTTGCCGCATGGTCGACGATTATTGAGGGGGATCGCCTGCAAGAAATTTTGGCATTTATACGCAATCCAGACTTGTGCAACAATCAAGCAATTAACGATATCTTGGCTGAACGTTTAAGGGCGCAATTGCGCCCTTACCAGTTACAGGGAGTGATGTGGCTTTGGACACTCTACGGCATGAAACTTGGTGGTTGCTTAGCCGATGACATGGGCCTTGGTAAGACAATTCAAATTATATCTCATTTGCTGGTTATACAAAAAAAATACAGTAACAAAAAGCACCTTCTTATCGTGCCTGCATCTCTCTTGGGGAACTGGTTGTCAGAAATTAAACGATTTGCTCCAACTTTGTGTTATCTAGTTGCACATAGCTCCCAAAGAACTTTAGATGCAACCAAGACCCCGGATCTACAAGGTGTTGATCTAGTTATAACCACCTATGGATTGGTCAGCAAGCTACCATTTTTACAAGCTGTTGTATGGGATATGATTATTATAGACGAGGCGCAAGCAATCAAAAATCCAAACGCCAAGCAAACGCGAGCCGTTAAGGAATTGAATGGATACGTTAAATATGCCTTAACAGGTACCCCCATAGAAAATAGTTTGCTCGACTTGTGGTCATTGTTTGACTTTGTTGCACCCGGTCTTTTGGGATCAAGTAAAAAATTTGCCACATTAATCAATACCGATGATGATGAACGCAAGAAAATAGCCCATTCTGCCATTCAGCGATTGGTAAGTCCGTATATTTTACGACGGCTTAAAAGTGACAAACGCATAATCGATGATTTGCCCGATAAAACCGAGTTAGCGGCATATTGTACACTTACCAAACATCAAGCAGCTTTGTACCAAAAATCGGTTGATGAGCTTGCTAGCATCCTGGCAAGTGAGGTTGATGGCATAAAACGCAGAGGACTGGTGTTTGCGTACCTGATTCGGTTAAAGCAAATTTGTAATCACCCAAATCAGTGGCTTGGGCACAATCAATACCAGGCAGATGCGAGTGGCAAATTTATTCGTTTGAAAGAGCTATGTACTATCATTGCTCAAAAAAACGAAAAGGTGCTTATTTTCACACAATTTCGCGAAATTGTATCAACATTATCTGCATTTCTTACCACTATTTTTGGTAGACCTGGTCTTGAGCTTCATGGGCAAACAATTCTTCAAAATAGGGCAAAGTTGGTTGCAGAGTTTCAGAGCGAGGATGGGCCACCATTCTTTGTATTATCGCTTAAGGCAGGCGGAACGGGATTAAACCTTACTAATGCATCTCACGTTATTCATTTTGACCGTTGGTGGAATCCGGCAGTTGAAAATCAAGCAACAGATCGGGCATATCGGATTGGTCAAAAAAGAAATGTGTTGGTTCACAAATTTATATGTCGTGGTACAATTGAGGAAAAAATTGATGCAATTATTGAACAAAAGCGTCCCTTGGTTGATACGATCATGAAATCTGAACGAGAAGTTATGCTTTCTGAGTTGAACGATGCAGAGCTGCTCGATGTTATCTCGCTCGATCTTGATCGTGCGCTTGGTGATGATGGATTTGAAACGGAAAGTAAAGAATGAGCTGGCATAACTATGGTAGGTTTCCTCAATATATTACGATAGCTGAGCGTAAGAAAAAAAATGCTCAGAAAATATCTAAGCTTAAAATAAAAGAGAAGGATTTGCAGCCGGTTATTGCAGAGGGTCGCTTGATAGCAAAAACATTTTGGGGCAAGGCGTGGTGCAAGAATCTGGAGTCATATGAAGATTATGCGTATCGTTTGGATCGTGGTCGCTCCTATGTTCGTAGCGGTGCTGTTGTTGATCTTAAGATTCAGCCTGGTGAGATTAATGCCCTTGTTTGTGGAACGCGAATGTACACGGTACACATTACCATTTCAACAGTTTCTCCAGAAGCATGGCACAGTCTTATCAAAGAATGTTCTGGCAAAATTAATTCACTCATTGAGTTGCTGCAGGGGAAGTTTTCACAGCATATTATGCAGATTATTATGCAGCCAGATAAGGGATTGTTTCCAAAAAAAAATGAAATTGTGCTTAATTGTTCTTGTCCGGATTATGCATCGATGTGCAAGCATGTCAGTGCCGTCCTATACGGTGTTGGTATTCGGCTTGATGACTCTCCCGAGCAGTTATTTATATTGCGACAGGTTGATCACACCGAACTTCTTTTGAGTGCTGCGCAGGACGTTTCGCTTGGATTAAGTTCTCCAATGGCATCGAGCATAATTGAAGATGATCTTTCTACATTATTTGGGATCGAGATTGCTCAGGAGACTAAGATTGCTGAGGAGATTGAGCTTGTTCAAATCATTAAAAAATCAACAAAGAAAACGAGAAAAAGTGGCTTTAATGCAACAAGGAAAAGAGCATTGGCTCGTTCAAGAAAAGAACGTGATGATTAGTACGTTGGCAACGAGCATACGAAGGATGATTACCCATGGTTCAAACAACAATAATAAGCATTTCTCCTTTAGAGCAGGCGTATAAGCGCCTAGTATTTTTTTGCACATCGCTTGTAACAGAAACAGAGCAAACAGCGGCGGTACAAGCATTTGAATATACCTACGAACTCTCCTGGAAAACAGCCAGAAAAGTATTGATACGTGAAGGGGTACAGGATGTGAATAGCCCGAGAGCTGTATTTCGTGAGAGTGCGCGGCTTGGGATGATTGCAGATCCTGAGATTTGGTTTACGTTTATAACCGTTCGAAATTTAACCTCTCACACGTATAATGATGATGTTTTACATGTGGTTGTCACACAACTGCCATCATTTCAGGTACAAGTACGGCTATTGATTACTGCTTTAAAACAACGGCTATGATTCAATTAGAAACGCGTCATAGAACGATAATTAAAGATATTTTGGCACGATACCCATATCAATTTTATGCTTTCGGTTCGCGCGTTAACGGGACAGCGCAGCCAGTTTCAGACTTGGATTTGTGCTATAAAGGAGATATCCCTTTATCTGATTTGGGTAACTTGCAAGAGGAATTTGAAGAGTCAGACTTGCCCTTTAAGGTTGATTTAGTTGCCTTTGATCAGTGTTCTCAAGAGTTTAAAAAATTAATCGAGAAAGATTTGGTTGCTTTTTAGCGTCAGTCAAGCTATGTGCGCAATTTTTCATCATAGACTTTGTCTTGCCATCTATTGACAAAATAGTCCCACTGTAAGGAAAAAGCTGCTTAAAAATTTGAAGGAATGTATTGGCAATTCTGGCATGCATGTTGGTTTAGCATCATAACTGGTGAATGATAAAAACGTTACGCTGAACATTGTTATCGACCTTTAGGCTCGATTGCAATCTGATAGCCAATTGCATCAAGCACGCGATTAAATGTAGCAAGTGTAATATTTGTTCTCTTTCCTACCCGTAATTCCTGAATAATAGTAGGCGAAACTCCCGCCTCTGCGGCTAATTTGCGTACAGACAGTTGATCACGTTTCATTGTTGCAAGAAGGAGTTCTGATAACAAAAGTTCTTGATACTCTTGCTCGAGTAACTTCTTTTGTTCAGGATCATCAACGAGCACATCATATGTTGATTTAACTGTCTTGTTTGTCTTCTTACTCTTTTTCATAATACATCCCTTGAGCTATACGCATTTCATAATCGTCATACGCTTTCAATGCCCTGTCCTTCTCTTGTTCACGCATCTTTTGAGTTCTTTTTTCAAATGCGTTAGTAACGATGATTTTCTTACCCATAAAAAAGAAGCATAAATAACGATCTGGTTGCGGCTTGAAGGCATATATGTTATCCCCCTCGTAACGAAACTTGGTCTCGTCGTGAATTTTAGCATGAGTTGCCATCAAACGGAAAAGACTCATAACCTTACGCTTTCTATCATCTGTTAGGTCAAGGTAGTATGCCAACGCTCTGCTCTTTGCCCTCCTATCGTAATACCATTCAATGGTGTATTCGCTTCCTTGATATGCTATATATTTCTTCATAAGGCCTTTTCTGGAGAGTCGATTCTATATACTATGGATACAGTACCATTATTCTGTTACGGGTGTCAAGAGCGTCTGCTTACATAAAGCATTAATTATTACCTATTGAGAGTTATTACCTAGTCATAGCATTTAAAATAAACATAATATGTAATTATTGCTTATTTTTCATTAGAAACTATATGCTTTGAATGAAGATTCAACAAATCAGCCATTGTTTTTTCTATTGGAAATTTGTACACTTTTAACAGGAATAGTTTCTTGCTGTTTCAATTACAATTAGAATCCATGAGGTGTTTTATGAAGAAATTATTGATAAATACATTAGCATTGTGCGCGGTTGCCGTCATAGGGCTGCACGTTTGTGATGGATATGCATCGCAGACAGTACAAGCATTAAAAACGGAAGTTGACGCTTTAGGGCAACAAATCGAGTCTCAAAAAGAGCGCCTAAATAATGCACGAATCAAGAGGATGCAGGTAGGGAATGATGTTGATAAAGCGTCTTGCCAAGCGAAGAAGTATTATAAATCAAATGGTAATGATGAAGCGACAGAAACGAGATTAGAAAAAGCGGCGGAAGAGGCTGATAATCAGTATAGGTCTGCCTTAACACAAGAAAACCAAGAGTTAGAAGCTCTGGAAGCTTTAACCAGCCAATTGAGCCTTTTAACCATCAGATTAAGGAATTCTCTATCACAATTGCCACCCACTGACCCTACACAATCTTTCTGTTTGCCAAAATCAACCCCAGAATTACCGGAGGAAATAGAACCTACAGTTGAAAACATCTCTTTAGGCTTAAAGCAATCTCAACAACTGTCAACACAACCAGCACAGCAACTATTTTCTACGCCTACACAGCCCAGCAACACATTTGCACCGCCACCACCACAGCCTTCATCACAAGAGGCTTCATCTTCAAATTCCTCTTTGGGGCGCAATATAGCATTGACTACAGCAGGAATCATAACTTTTACCGTGCTTATAGGTGGGCTTATATATTTGTATAAGCGCCATCAACGATTAGAAAAAGAATGTCGAGAAAGATCTGATAATGAGCAGATGACTGAATAACCTAATGTGACAAATCTTCACTTCTTGTATGGCTGGACGGCCAAAGAAAATCCTGCTGTATGAAGCAAAGAAACAATACTGGTGAGCTTAGGGTTTCCTCGTCTGGAAAGAATACGATATAAATTTTCTCGGCTAAGCTCCGTATCGCGAGAGAGTTGTGTCATTTCAACTTGGCGCGCAGCAAAGACGTTTTTTAATGCAAGAAGAAATACTCGTGGATCATCGTCTATGAGTGCTTGATTAAGATAGGCGCTTGCAAGTTCTGGATCTTGCAGATCGCGGATCATTTTTTCTTGGTAATTTCTAAATACTCTTTTTTTCATAACAGGTCCTTTCCATCAAGCCAGTAGCGCTTTGCCTTTTCAATATTGCGTTCTTGCGTTGCTTTATTGCCACCAAGTAGCAATAAGACGGTAGTATTGCCTTGTTTTCCAAAATAAATCCGATAGCCTGGTCCGTAATCTATGCGAAGTTCCCATATGCCGGCTCCACCTTTAATTATTTTGGCATCCCCAAAATTACCTAATTGTAGCCTGTCCAATCTGTTCTTAATGATGGCTCTAGCATTTGTGTCGATTTTATTCTCCCAGTCAGCATAGGGCTCTTTGCCAGATATTGTCGAGTAAATAACGATTGTAATGAGGTTCATAGGGACATTGTAATATAAAGGTCACGGTTTTACAATAGTGCCATTTTTTTGTCAGGGAAACGTACTATGTTCTTGTGTTGTTATTGCACAGACGTCTATCTTGTTATATGATTTTTTCCAAAATGTCTTATTTAAAAAAGGAATAATAATGCAAACAATAGTATTGGTACATGTTCTTACACTTATTTCATGTTTTTCTCTTATTGCGATGGATCGGGAAAATGCTCCCGGGTCGGCTTATATGATCTTTGATCTTGAAATCTCCCAGAATAAAAGCCCATCAGAAACAATCAGAGGATATATTGCAACAAGAGATTTGGAAGCGTTTAACAACGAACGCGCACTTGCTGCTTTTAAAACGCTGAGCAGTTTTGATATTAGAGGCTTATTGATGTATGCCAAGAAGCAAAAATCAATGCTTGACATGGCAGAGAATCTTGCCAATCATGGAGAGTTGGTCTGGCGTCAATTCCCCTTAACGTTTGCTGAAATACAGGAGGCTGGCAAAATTCAGTATGATAAACAACGACAGGATCAGCCAGAGGCTACAATGTCTCAAGAAATTCGATTTGCCGGTCATATACCAGCATCGCATTATGCGTGCCAATACCTTGCCCACGAAGCTCAATTAATAAAAGGTTCTTTATCAATACGTGATAAAACCATCTTATTTTTAGTAAACAATCAGTTTTGTTTGGCAGGTAACGATGATTATAAAACATGTATGGAGCAAATTGAGGCGGTTGTCCAAAAAAAAATTGAGAACAACGGTGAAGGACATGCGTGCTTGAAAGGCGCCAATCTTTTTGAAAGTTTTTTGAAAAAAGTTACTCGTCAGGAACGAACAAAAGTCCAAGTAATGATAGCTGCAATGGAATATGCGCAGAGCACCTCTGAGCTTGAGTTTCTATGACCGATTGTCTTTAAAAACCATACAGAAAGCAATGTGTCCAAGCAATCATGATTAATATTTTTTTTGAATATTAATCAACCCAATCGTGATGATTTTCCGGATAACCATAATAATCACTAATAGATTCTGTAGATTCTTTGGGCTTGGGATAAAAAGTTTTAATCTCTTTTAATTTTGGCCAAGCAAGATGTAATTCAGATTCTATTGAAAAAAATACTGGAGCAAGCATTCCGGCCAATCCGGTAAAGGCAGATACGGGAACGTCCATTTCATCAGCTAACTGCTGTGCGATCCCATCCGGATCGGCTCCGCATTCACATGAAAATAAGTGAATGTGTTGTCCCGGTTTATAGTTGGGTGCCGTTCTAATTAGTTGTGCAAGTTCAACTGCGTTCAGGCTTATACTGTTAGATGGTTCTGGAATATTTGTTATCTTTGCAGGTTGTGGAATAATTGGCTTTATTATTCTATCCAATAAACTTGGTTTATCTAATAGATCTGGATGAATTTTTTCCACCTCCACCTCCCTTTCAACGCTTGAAGGAGTTCCATGGCCGAATACAGTAAATGGACATTTATCATGCTTATCCCACAACAATCGCATCCCTAACAAAAGATATTTCCCACGACCTTTCATCAGTATAAGCTCTCCAGAACTACACGCCTTCAACCAAATGCCGGCTTTAGGATTTTCAACAAAAGGCCTTCTGCCTGTTTCATCATATGGATTTTCTGATATGGATGATTCATCTTCTGTTTTTTGATTGTGTGGTTCTGATTGTTGTTCATTTGCTTGAGCATGTCCTGAGAGCACAGCAAAAGTTTGGCTTGCGCCAAAAAGCATGGCTTTGAACTCTTCCATTGCATATAATGAACTTCGAATGGCAATATCATTTTCAAGTACATTAATCGCACTTGACATAGCGATTGAAGGATTTTGCTTTGCTAGAGCCGCAATTCCAGCTGTTGCAATTTTGGCATAGTTCATTTTGCACCGCACCTCTTCTTCAATTGCTTGTTGTATTGTTTCTATGGTAAGCGGTTTTTGTGTAGCTTTGAGCCTTTCAATAGCAATAAGAGAAATTTCTTGTGCATCCGATACTAATAAATCACCAATTGTCTGGGCCGTTAACGCGCCAACTGCACCAGAAACAAAACCTTTTGAAGAATGGTCTTGAACAAAACCGGAAAATCCCCCTATGGCAGTGTGCGCCGCTTTTGCAGATATTGCATCCATATATGATGTACAGATTTTATTGGAAGCATAAGCGGCAGCGGCCTTTAACGGAATTTGCTTGCACGTATTACCCAGTGCTTTATCAACAGGCTCTTTATTAAGAGCAATATTGAGCAACGAATCAACTGTACTGTGCAACGTCTGCTCCTGAACATGACCTGCTAAAGATTTCAATCCAGGCTGCATATTCACATTAAGCATAGTGCCTAATTGAGAGCATAATCCAGCAGATGCCATGTTAAATGCCAGCGATTTTAGTTGGCAAGGCGAGGTCATTTGCTCAATGCTGCCTACAAGATCCCCGGTTTTTAATAATGAAGTAGTAAGACTGCTGCAAACAGTGCTAAATCCGGCGTTCACCATTGCAACGCCTACAGCACTCAGTTGCATACCTGTTGCGGCAGTAACACTATTCAGCAAGGAGCTCAAGCAACCAACGCCAGCACCTTGTGTTGCCAGCGCAACTGCAAGAGCAACAACTACCAATGCTTCATCGGGAATCAATTGTGTTTTGTTACTCCAACTGGTCTGCCATTGCTTGAGCTGATAGGTGGTTTCGACAAACTTGCCAATAATTTCGGTCTGATTTTTATCAATGATTGCTGATTCAAAAAGCATACGGCCTGTATCCTTGGTCCGAATAATTCTTTCTACCATCAGCATTGGTTGAATCATTGTTTCATAACCTGCCTTATAACCAGCATCTATACTCATTAACGGACTTGAAGTTAGTGTTTGCCCAGAGCACAGCATTTGGGCAACCGTTGCAACAAACTGCGCTCCATTTTTTGTTTTATCGCGTAGCTCTTGGGCTCTGATGTTTGCATTGATTCGTGCATTTTCGCCCACCAAGCGAAGGAGTGGAGTTTGTATGGTGGCAGGATGTGTGGATGGTGTTTCTTTGCTTTCAATGCTTGATTGTTCTGAGAACGCTCCATTCGTCTGTGTTTTCGTTGTCGTACGATTAGCCAAAATTAAACCAGCAATGTTAGTATTTGGTGATTTATATACAATTTCTTGCTTGGCACAATCCTGTGGCGCAACGGCTTTGATTGCAATAGCAGCTTTATCATGAATTTTTGTTTTAGAGATAGTCGTTGAAGGCAAGATGTGATGCGTTAGGCTTGTTTTTACCGTTTCAGATGTCGAGAACAACCCGCTTTTTGTGCTTTTGGTTTCAACAACTGTTTGTAAAATGAGTGGATTTTTTAAAAGTGAACCTGTCTTAGCGTGTTCATTAACATTGCCTGCAGCTTTTATCAAGGTTCCGGTTCGAGAAATATCGCGATGAGCCTTAACGGTAACAGGACCTGCTGTTGCAATGAGCTGCTGCTGTGGCATTGCTAATTGTTGCATAATTTTGGTGGCGCCCATGTCATGGACCACCGTGTGCGATTGTGTTTGTAGGTTAACATTTCCGGTACATGATTTAATCGTTATGCCATCCGGTCCGTTAGTAACAATGCGATTATTTAAATGAATTTGGTCACCTTCCGTCTTGCAAGTAAACTCATCGGCTACGATATCTCCCTGATCTTGGTAAGGGTTGATATCTTGCGGAGCAATACACAGTAATATTTGTTGTTGTTCGCTCAGACCGTTCTGACAAATTTGAGAAAGCAGCATAGATTTAGTTACATTTTGCATATCAGATTGAGACATAATTTCTTTATTATTTTGTCGTCGCCACTTATTTGCATTAGCCCAAAAAATAGTCGAAAGATTATTCCCTTTTGCTTTTCCTGCATATACCTTGCCTGCCAGATTTGCCAGTAATTGCTGCAAATGCGAGTCGAGATTTATTGAATTCAATGGATTAAAGATATCTTTCCAACGCAATGGCGTAGCGCACCCAGGATTTTCAAGCAATACAAGATCCCCTTGTTGCGCAACAGATGCTGCACCAAGCGGGAATTCTGTTGTAACACGACCATTGGCGCCTAATCGATAGACACCAGGCCTTTGCGCTTGTTCTTGCATATATTGTGTAACATCAACCACCGTTGGCTTTGTTGGATTCAGGGTTTGACGTGAGAGGCTCGTATTGCCAAACAATGCGGTATTTGCTTCGATTGAAACAAGAGGTGCGTTTGCATTGCCTGTGATAACAAAATCACCTGTTGCGATTTCAATAGTTTGTCCTGCAAGAATAGTGCTTGAGTAGCTACTACATGGACTCTGCTGTCGTTGATAGCCAACTTTATCATTACGTCCCCAACCATAATTATCACGGCCAACGCTGGTAAACGAAGTTGGTCGAGTTGTCGTAGGAGGCTGACTGGAAGCAGCAAATTGCCCAAAAGAAGGCTTTTGTGATACAAAAGAGGTATAGAGAATATTTTTACCGGCCAAAATAGAACTTGCGACATTAGTACCTTCGGCTACATTAAAGATAATATTTTCTAAAGCACCCATCACGGCCTTATCTGAACTTTCACATTGGTTGTAGCAACCAGAATAAGCCCAGGTCCAGTTTGGAATAGGCTGATTGTAGATAGCGTCTCGTATATTAAAAAATTTTGGCGTATGAATCTCAATATCATTATGGCTGGTGAATGTACCAGCAACATTACTCACGCTTGTTTTTGCCAAATGAGTTTGTTTACCTTGGCTAAAAATTTGTCCATAGCGCACGTTTAATTCTTTGCCCGCTTGAATGATTAAATTAGCATCACTTGCGATATAGCTTCCGTTTTGCCCATATAAAAACGGCCCTTTTGATATCGGAGCGCCCACAAGAATATCCTTGTAGATGGAGCTGATCTGAGTTCTTCCTTTTCCGTAAAATTTTGCATAACGTCCATCGATTTCATCAGCTGAAACCGTTAATGGTCCACTGGTGGCAGCTATTATCCCCAAATGTTCATTATCTTTACCCACAACAAGTGGACCGGTAACATACAATGAAAGCTCCGGAGCTTTTAAAGAAGAAATAGCCAATGGTCCATTTACAAATAATTCTAAGTGGCCAATATTGGGAAAATCAAACTCTCCATTGACCATGCTTACAGGATCACAGTAACCTGTAACTCTACCAGTACAGTAGCTGGAACCTTTGTAGATAGGGGTCGATAGCGCTTTAAACTGGTTTATATGTCGTACACGTTTGTATGAACAACATATAACCGATTCGGCTTGAGCTCGCAGTATACTTGGCATAGCTTCAAGTTCATAAACTAAATTACGTTGACATTCAATTTCTCCAAGGCAAGAATTCATCCCAGAGTCTGTTTTAGGCGGATTCGTAAATAGCAATCTATCTGGTGATTGGCATCCAAATGGAGCCTGGTATTTAGGGTCATCAGTAACTACCCAATTTTTATCAAGTAAGCGCAATCGCTTATTGATCAAAGTGCCTATTGTGTATATTCCGCTACATATTTCAACATCACTATTGTTTTTTAACTGTCCAAAGTTCAAAGAACTATTTTTAAGGGTGAGAGTTCCCTCATTTACAACGTTAAGCGGATCTACGCAGGTAACAGTATCCATTAACCAATTGCCGGTATTGAACCATGCAGTACCGGAGCTAGAAATATTTGCTTGTTGACATATCATATTTCCTTTATTGTTTATCTGCGCAGATTTGGTAAAAAATGAATGCAATATTTCAAAAGTAGCACCACTTCCGTTGGTAAATTCTTTGTTATTGGCTGTTATCTGCAAATTAGAAGAGTGTACTTTTGCCTGTAAGATAGAGAGTTTATTTTTGTTTTGAAATTTTTTGATGCCTAAGATCGCTGGTTTTTGCTGTGTGCCTTCAAGCTCTAAAATCCCTTCATTTACAAAATCTGCCTGTCCTAACAGCTGCTTTGTTTTTACGCACCCACTGTTTTTTACATAGCCATCAACATGCACTCGATCTGCTACCAAAGCCTGGCACAGTTGCGCTACTTTTGAATTGATTTTTAAGGCAGCAACTTTTAGTGATGCCAAAAACAATGTGTTTGGCGTATCAAACGTTAACTCATCATGTGCCAATGGCGCACTATCTTCTTCTTGTCCAAAACAAACAGACCCGTCCTGCTGCACCTTGAGTAGGCCAAAATCCGGAATGCTCCATAAAAAACAATCGGGGGTTGATACGTCACCAAATACTATTCTTTGGTGTACATTAAAGGGCGCAAATAGGTTCTGTTCGCCATTGCACGTACGTGTTGCAAAATTTGCAATCAATGAACCGGTTTGAGGAGCAACCTGGGGATTTGATGCACCAAAAATTTTAGATTTTTTAGTGATTTCTATCTTGACTTCGTTAGCAGAGTTCAGGAGTTTTTTTATATTCAAGTGATAATGGTGCCCGTCTGGTTCCATAGCAAAGGAAATATGGAATATTGAAATTGAAAAAGCCAGGCAGAACAGTGATGCGAAAATATTTTTTTTCAAGATTAATGCCTATCGTGATGTACATGAAGGAGTTATGACGTGCTGTTTGTTTTTGAGCTTGAGTTTAAATTTTTTTGGTTGCTTTAAATCTGAGCATCTTGCCATCGCCTATCGTCTTGACCTCAAATAAATCAAAATGTTTTTGGAGTGTAGTGCTCATGTGCGCGAAGACGGGTTGTTCTTTTTGAAGACTATTTTGCAGATAGTGGTTTAACATAGTAGTACGCTCATCAGCTGTTATGTTAGTAACATTTACCCAAAAGGCTATGCTTGTGAGCACTCTTCCTAAAGTTTCCTGCGCCTCTTTTTCATGGTGCTCCATTATCTGGCTGAGCACATTAGACCTTGCATCATCAAGGCCAATTTTTTTAATAAAATGCATTGCTTTAAATCGTGATGAGACTGGATTGGTTTGTTCGGCAAGAATGTTTAATGCATTTACTTCGCATGTTTCCTTGGATAGTTCGTCTGTAAGGTATTGTTCCATATAGGCGACACTACCAATACATGCAAACCCTTCATCAATATCTGGAAAGTAAGCTTGCATATTAGATATCCCAGCTTGTTGTTTTTGTTCCGTTATATATTGTGTACACTGCTGCTCTCCCGTTGCTTGTATTTCTGTAATGATAGATTTAAAGTCATTCCACATGGTGTCTTTTGCAAGATCACATGCTATTTGCAGGCAGGTTTGCTTATGTGTAGCCAACTCTAACAAATTTTTTATTTCCCAGTATGCCAACTCCTCCAGCTGCGTTTCTGCCTGCTTGAATGCATCAAGATTACCAGCTGTAATGAGTGCTTCGATGGATGCACCGTCATGATGCATTGCTGTTGTCAGTGTGCAGAAACTAAGGGTAAACAAAGTAATTATTGAAAGTAGCTTCATTTTAAACCTTCGCTCATTATGTTGTTTTTAATTTTCAATACAAAAAATCCATTATAGAAAATTTTTTTGGGGTCGTAAATGCCAAATCTATTTTTTTTCGATTATAGCAATGTTGGACATCCTTTGGCATAATGACAGACAAGTTTCTATTTAAGCAACGATAAAGAAGTAAAAATGAGCCCAACTGTTTATGGAAAAAACATTTCAAATGCTAATGTGCAAACTATTTCTGATAAAGGGGTTTGGATATTAGTCAAAGATGAAGCATTTTTCATGCCTTTTGAAGATTTTCCTTGGTTTTTAAAAGCCAGCATTGGTCAGATTTATAACCTGCAATTGTTTCATGGGCATCACGTTCACTGGCCCGATTTGGATATAGACGTAGACATGGATTATTTTAAGCACCCAGAATCTTATCCTTTGAGATATTCTGGATAATCCTCTTTTGCTCATTTTTGTAGTAAATCAACCCATATAGCCGCATACGCCAGATCGCGGTGAATTTATTAATGGAAGAACATAATCTGGATCGCATTCATCGTTATCACCTGTATGGTATTCATTATGTTGATTGCATAAATTAGCGCTGCACAATGAACAAATACGCGTAGCACTTTGTGTGCAGTTAGAGCAATGTGCACATTTTCCATTGTTGCCCATTTTACGTAATACCATAGCTTATTCCATTGTTGAAATATTAATTATAATTCCTAAATACATTTAGATAGCGAAAGTATACATTTTTATAACGCCTGCGTATCACTTATATCGCCGTTATACGTGATATCTGAATGTAATGATAGCTAAAAATGAGGCATTGATCAAAATTATGGTGCGCTATAATTCGTGGCAAATAATATGAATTCGGTAATTTTTTCTTTGTACAAAGATGGATATCGGTTGTAGTGCTCAATATGCTTTGATGGCTCAGTAATCCACCAACAATGCTTACGGTCTTTATCTATCTGATTGGCTAATTCATACGCTACATTAATTGGCACGGCATTATCATCTTTACTATGTATAAACATAATCGGAAGTTGCAGTTGATTAATGATACCCAAAAGATTTGTTTCTTTATCGTTAATTAATGGTGCTAAAAAAGTGTGTATAACGCAACAAAGAATAGGCGCAAAAAAACTTGGTAGATGGTCATCGGCCCAATTTTTAACGTTAGAATCAAAAGCATCTTTAATCCGGCCAAAGCCGCTATCAACAACAATACCTATAATATTTAATGCCTTTAATTTATTTTCATGCTTTAAAGCTATTGCTGCATGTAGACTATTATAAGCTCCTCCACAAAACCCAAGAAGTATACAGGGTAGCCCTTGCATTTGTTTGTTGGCAAATTCTACCGCGGCTATAACATCTAGACGCTCTTTTATTCCGTAGGAAAAAGTTGCTGTCTGTATTAATCCTGATCCAAGCTCTGCGCGCGGCAAATAAAAAGAGTTATAATCACTCTTGCCGCGTCCACGGCCATCATAAAAAAGTATATTACAGTTAGTAGGTAGTGCACCAGCAAGCGATAGGTAGCCATCTTTATCTCCTGGCCAGCAGCCACAACTAACAATGATGGTACTCGTAGCTTGCGGGCGAACCATGAACCGATAATGCAGATTGACGGCGTCACGTGTTTGAAAATAGCCTTCGATGATTATTTCATCAATCGTTTTTTTGATTGTATCAGTAGGATTTTCAATAGTAAAAGGCATTGCGCGGTCTATGCTGTCTTGGGCAAATGCCACACCAACCATTAGTGCCAGAGAAGCAATTGTAGGATTTAATTTGTAATACATTAATAGCCCTTTTTAGCGTTTTCAACGTTAATGTTGTACGCGATATTAATCAATTATAGATAATTTTTCAAAAAAGTCAAATTTTAATTAATTCAAAAATACTTATAAAAACAAGATGGGGTGCAAAGCAACGGTGATTAGCGGGTTTAAGAGATAGATGAAAGTCCCGATATATATGTCCAAGTCTAACAAGAAATTACCATCAAAGTGTTCTTATTGACGAAAATATTTTATCTGTCATAATTATATAATAATAGTTCAAACAGTCGAGAATATATAAAATAGTTTTTATGCCATAAATGTATCATTAAACACAGAGCCTGCTATGCAATCAAAGATATACACTATACTTCCTTCCGTTCTAGCCGGGATATTGATAGTTGCTACGGCATCGTTGACACGGTCTAGTGAGCCTATTGAATCTATTAAACCTAAAAAAAGCCAAGACTCAACACTTTTTGATAATGCTCATTTTATTGTTGTTAAAACGAAGGCAAAAGCATTTTTGAGTGCTGGCTGGGTGCACAAGAAAAAGATTTTGAGCATATTGTCCATAGCTGGCGGTGCTTGCGCTGTTATATATGCCGCTCGATCAGGCATACAAATACCCTATTGGACGAACGTAAAACAAGCTGCCATGCCATTCAGTGAGCAAAATAATGCAGATCATAGAGGTGATGATGTTGTATCAGATAGCCCACTATCGCCTAGTCCATCAGGTGGTGATGGCGCAAGTGATAGGCCACCTTCAAATCCATCAGAGGATAACGGAACAAGCAATGAGATGCCTGCCTTTATCGATGATAATCAACCTGAAGACTCTACTGCTGAAGCGATCAAACCAGTTATAGTGCCCATTAATCCTTCAATGACAGATGATTGGATACCAACTCCATATCCTGATGCAGAGCTCGCGCGACCTCAAGACCGAAAATACACAGTCAATCTTATGTGGCTCAATAGAGAATTGGAGCGAAATCAGCAGTTTATTCATCCCGCTGCAAATGAAGAGCAGCTACGAGAAAAATTGCTTGATCCTGTCATACAATGGGCAATCAATACACAGGGAGGAACGGTTAATCTGTGGTTTGACAGCTTCATGACCCCACCAGAAGCCGTCCAAAGAACACGTCTTATTATTGATCAATTGACCGAGCAACAGGCATATAGTGCGCCGATACTGTTGCGTGATATACGCAATTTACCTGAGGTGCAGCAAAATAGTGAAGTGTTTTCAGCGCAAACACCTGTGTATTTTCGCGTTGATCTGGTACGTGCGATAATAGAAGTTAATAGCATCAGGACCAAAGAAACTGAAGCGGCAGTAGCTGCCGATGTAGATATGCAGCCGCTGACTTGCGATCAGTTATTTGACAGTGAAACAATCGGAAACCTTGAAAAAAATGGTATTGTCATGGCCCGTGGTGGACATCTTGGCTTTGAAAATGGATTTCAGATAGTAAGTCATCACAATCCAAATCTTATTGAAGCTATGCAGCATGCGCTCATAGATCTTAATATTGAAAGAGGAAGGAGTGGATTGGCTGGCCAAATTTTTGGAACGAACGGCAAAACACCTCCATATTACGACAAAATGGGACCATTAAAGCAAATTATATACAATAGCTATCCTCAAATGTTTCAGTATTTCTATCACCTTGAGGGACGAGGTGAATTAAAAATAAAATACCCTCCTGAACGCAGAGGTAAATACGACAAAAACACTGCTGTCCTACCTTCATTCCGTTGTTACGATACCCTTAACTGTTCCCACTCTACTTCAGGAAACACTGGCCTGTGGCCATTTAATCTCCATAAGGCATCTTATAGTAATGACGATAATCTTTTTCTTCGCTTCACTGCGGTGGATAAATCAATACAGGATGAGTGGGGTGGTGTATTAGTCCCAACAAAACACGTTCCTCTGCCTCCAGCAGGGTTAGAGTACGACTGATTCACTGGTGCTTTGTGTGTAGGTGACAGCAAGACCCAAAGCGCAGGTAAATGAAATTATGCCATGGTGCACTTGCCACGACAAAACCGCAAGCAATAAAAATAGTGATCCTAAATAGATTGCGCTCAGTATGAAACTAGCGATATGGTAAGACGTCCACAAAGCGCTTTCAGAACGCATATTGGCATCTGCTTTATCGGTTAATTTAGCACTCATGTAATCACTTGCAAAGGAGGCTCGCACCAAATGTACCTGTGCTAGATTTTCAACAGCAGTTGTGCGGAATGCATCATCAGTATTGATAAATCCCTGCTCCCATTGCTGGCATGTATAGTGTGCAAAAAACCAAACGATCGGCACAATGAATGATCTGTGTGATCAAACAACGTATCAGTTACCAATTGCCGATTTGCTGCACTTCATTTTCACTTAAAGAAGTGCTATGTTATAGGCGCTATTTTGGGCTATACATTACTACCCATTCATACTCACCTTACGCAAAAACTACAAACCTGATATAATCGTGACTTCTGTTTATAACATAACGGAAGAAACATGGAAATTAGCACGCTCTAGAGAATTGTACCATAGCGCAATACTTGTTTTTGTATGGTCATAAATCTGGGCCTAGTCTTGAACGTGAAGGCTTACGATCACTTAAATACATTGCCCAGCAAATAGGATATTGAGAGAAAGACATCATGATTGAACGAATCACTGCTCGTGTCGCGCTTCTTAATGAACAAAATAATATTTTGCTTATTAAATATACATTGCCACACGAAACCTTCTGGCTTACACCAGGTGGACAGAGCTGTGGATGACAGGTTTTAGTCATTTCAAGTGGCTCAAAAATAGCGTACTGCAGATAGTGTGCAAATGGCATATTGGTTAATGCGCCAACAACTTCAGTGAGTAAGGTGTAACCCACATTGGAATAGGAATAATTTTTTCCCGGACCAAACTCGACTGGTGCATCAATTACCATGCGGATTAATTCATGTGGACTATGTGGGCTACTTAAGAAAGCCCACACGCCTTCAAAGCCTTTTGTTCTAAATAGATTGCCAATCGGCTGAGCAATGCCGCTCGTGTGCGTTAGTAAGTGATGCAGTGTAACGGTATGTGCCCATGCCGGCATAGCGCCTGACCATAGTGGTGCATCAGCTGGCAAGAATTTGGAAAGCGGTTTATAAAGTTGTTTTACTATCCAAGCACATTTGCCTTCTACATCATTTTCTGGACTGATATCGTATAATGCCTTTAGTAGAGCAACAGCAGTGAATTGTTTAGAGACCGATCCGATCAAAAACTGCGGTTGACCGCCATTTTTGGCAGCCGCTTCAACGTCAGGGCTACAGAAATGCTCTAGTATGGTTTTACCCTGCGCTATTAATACTTCACCATCAAACAAGCCTTTTTGTTGAAGATCATGTACAAATTCACGTAGCTGTGTGAGTTTGGCAGGAAAATTATCAGGTGAGTTACTATCCTGAGGTGTTATCATACACGTAGTGAGCAATGCCAAAAGGCATACGGCTAGTATTTTTGTTACCGATAAACTTCTGCGTAACTCATTGTCCGGTTTTTCAATAGACATAGTACCCTGTTGAAAATTAGATGTGTTTTGACGGCTAACCTGTTTCAGGCTATCATTAAAAACAGCTTACTAAACTTACTTCTCGGTGCCAAGGACAGCTGCAACCCTCCTGTATTTTGAATTTTCGTGAAGTGGTTTGAGCTGAACGCTAAAATTGTTGACAAATAGTGCCTTATATTGTTATCGTACAATAGTGAATGAAGCTCAGCTATTTTAGCTATTAATTCATTTTCATGTAATATTTACACCGTACCTAACGAAAGGACATCGGCTATGAGGGCTGCTTTTTCATATCTATTCTTAGCGATAACCCTTCTTACGATTAACACTGCAAGCAACGGTATTTCCAAGTTAACCGCACCAGCCCAAACAAAAGTTTATGTTGTAAATCCGATGAATCAAGACGAGGTTGGGCACCAGATTTTCATAAAGGCTGAGGGAGTGAAAAGTAGCGCCAAAGAACTTACGAATAGCTATTTTTGGCCCAAAGCAGATACTATGTTTAGCGTAGGCGGGCCAGGCAAGGGTAGTTCTGGGTTGACTGAAGTTGCCTCATTTTCTCGCTATACTGGCCTTCAAAAAGGCGTTACCTACGATTTTGCACAACATGTCTATTTACCAGGAGTAGGCCCCGTACTTAAGTTGCTCCAGCGTATTACAGGAGCCGATTATACAACTGGAAGCGATGCTATGGCAGGCTTTGCCATTTTGGACACAGATGGACATTGGCATGAATTGTTATTTCCAGGGGAAAAGAACCCTACCAAGGACAAGTGGTACCAAGTACAGATACGTCGTTCCGGCGGTCATTATGAAATAAGTTTTTGCTTTTATCATTCTCCACGACAAGCTAAAGCAGACCCGTCTAATGTTGTGCTAGTAGGATCTTATGAGCTTCCTGCACAAGATGACGACAGAGAACTGTTCCAACGCAAGTGGGATGAGCAAGAAGACAAAAGGCCAAGCTCTTCATCCGATCTGGATCTTTTCGTAGCTACAGCAGGACTTGGAATTGCGCTGGCGGTCCCGCTTAGCTTACAAACAGCGAAGCATCAGACCTCCCCAGAGGCAATAGCATTATACCTGGAACAAAGTAAGCTACGACAAGATAAAAATAAATTTAAGTGGGACTCGGTAGCCAGGAGAGAGAAGAATGCAACAAACGAGATAGCATTGCAGGAAAAAGTAACTGCAGCACGTAGTCGATTAGCTAGTTTTAATGAGTTACATAGGGAGGATGCTCCAAACATAGGCCCAGATGAGGCAAAAAGTATCGAGGAAGAGCGCGCTACCCTAAAAGGGAAGCTTAATCTGGAAGAAATGCATCTGAGGAAAAATCAAGAAACTCTCAGAGATCTTGTTATTTGGGAAGAGGGCCAGAAGGCCGCCCTTGATAAACAATGGCAATCAAATGTAGATCTTGCTTGGAAATTGGGCAAGACAGCTGGGGCTATCGCCTTAACCGCATCTGTTTTATACGGACTGAGTTTTGTGGTACCTACACCTTTCGCAAACATCGTGTATCAAATCAAATGGGTACAAGATTAGAGGCACACACTGGGGTATATGCGCGCAGGTCTTGCACACACAGTGGAATGAGTTGCCCTGTTGATTTTGATGTAAAAGGCTTCTATGACAAAGGTAATTCTTGTAACTGTAACTATGACATTGGGCGTATTCATGCTCAGTGTTTTGATGGTCACTCAAGTAAATAGCACTAATTGGAACACCACAGCAAAACAGGACATTGTTGCCTTTAAGCAAGCAATTATGGATAATCATCCAGGTGTTTTTAATGCAGAGGATCCGGAATTTATGATGATACTTAATACAGGCTATGAGGAGTCCTTACTCGCTGCTGATCAAGTATATCTAAAAGAGGATTATCTTAAGGTACTGCGTGATTATGCACATCTTTTTGATGACCCTCACTTAGGCATAAGTCCTACCGATGAATTTGACGTTCCTGCCTCTAAAATTTCTGCTGGTGCAGCATGCTCTTCCCATTTTGGCATAGCCGAATTGGAACCTGACATGTTCTGGATTTCATTACCAACCTTTGAGCCAAACCAAGAACAACAAAAAAACCTTGAATCTATTATCCAACGATTACCAGATTTAGCACAAAGTAAACTCATTATTTTTGACCTGCGCGATAATGGTGGTGGTAACAGCGCCTGGGGGAATAAAATCGGTGAAGCGCTCTTCGGAAAGGACTATTTTAGGAGCTTGCAACGTCCGGCAAGCGTCTGGTGGCAAGTAAGCACTGGTAATATTGATTTTCTACAATCTTATGTGACCACATTTGAAAAACAATTTGGCATTGATAGTAAGGAGTATGAATGGGCTGCAACTACCCATTATGGCATGAAGAAGGCCCAAACAGCTGGTCATAATTTCTATGTAGTAGAAAGGCGTTCAGATGCAAATGATTTCCCCATTCAAAATCCCGTCAAGGCCCATCTGGTAGCCATCATAGATGAGGAATGTGCGAGCGCATCTTTGGATTTTCTTGATTTTCTGAGAGTTGTTGAACCACCAGTGCTTTTTGTTGGCCGAACAACGGCAGCTGATACTATCTATATGGACGTCCGTTCTGTTATTTTACCAAGCGGTTATGCGCGTCTTACTTTTCCTATGAAAATGTACACACAGCGCATGCGGGGTAATAGGCAGGCATATCATCCTGATATTGTGTATGACGGCGACATGAACAATACGCAGGAGTTGCAGAAATTTATATTTTCTCTGAAGGCACGACTGGTAGCGCCTTCACTTTGACCGTAGATATTTGTCACTAAAAACGACAATAGCTTTTGCTAAATCACGAGCACATTGCTCTTGCTGTTCAAATCGAAAATTGCTACCAAGCTCTAGCTGAATTGCATTGATCCCGCTCTCTTGATGACTTCCGTACGTCCTTACCGTGTAACCACCACCAAATCGTGAGTCCTCTTCCTGGTTGCCGGCGGGGTCTATACTATATCCATTTTGTTGAAGCAATCCGCAAATGCTTTGATTGCCAGTCATGCTTTCTATGCCAAATTCATCGATCAAACGGCTTACTGTTTTTAAATTGCTTGTTCCGCGAAATATGGTTGTAGCGCTAGCGCCTTGTCCATGTACATCAATGAGCAAGGCATTTTTGCAAGCAGCTTTCAATTCCCGCGTGAAGGTGCTAATGATTCGATGATACTCATGGTAAATACATTCTGCGGCTTGATTGTCGATATCGGGATCCATAGCATTTTTTTGCATTCTATTTACATCAAGATACTTGCGTTGGAATTCTGCCAATACAAGATACGGTTTTTCGCCTGTTAATTTAATAAGCTCCTCATTGACAAGTTGGGTGAATTCCAATGTGCGTAAATCTGATGTTACACAGCCTTTTTTTCTAATTGATGCCCCTAGTATCGCCTTATATCCACCGTGCGGCGCAGTAAGTAAAATTGGCAATGCTCCACGCTGAGTGGCAATAAGGATGGATGATGATTGTTCTTCCTCATTCATGCAAGTTATTGGTTGATTACAAAAGAATAAAATAAGAAAAAGAGAAATACGAATATTCATAGGGGTCTCGAGTTGTTGAAGAATGGAAAGTGGATACAACGGTATATTTTACTGCATGTTTTCTCACTGTCAATCTCCTAAAGAAGAAGATGTTGCTGACAAATTATTAAGCTGATTATGCAGTAATAGGCTCGATTATGAACCATACAAAACGTATATAGTATTTATAAATTAGCTTCGCATTAAATACGATTTCCTTTGATGTTCGGGGAATTTTTCGATGGAATACCTGAGCATTGTTCTTGGCATGCGGCAAGCATGTTGATCGAGAAAGGCTATGAGCCGATCGGGATCTTGTTTGCCAGCTTCACGAAGCATCCAACCAACAGCTTTATGAATCAAATCATGTTGATCATTCAGTAGCATTTCAGAAATTGTAAAAGTCCATTCAAGATCGCTATGACGAATGAAGTACCACGTTGAAACAATCGAAATACGCCGTTCCCACATAACATCTGATTTTGCCAACGTTAACAGTATGCTCTTATCTGCTTTTAATAAATGTGCACCTATGATCCAGTGCGCAGAAGCATCTACGAGGTTCCAATTATTCACCCATTTTAAATTGCGCATATAAAATAGGTACAACTTCTCTTTCGCTGCTCCGTCAGCACCACGATGCCAATGTATTAGTATAAATAAGGCCACTAGCCGCTCTTCGTTAAACGGAGATTCAATAAGATTTTGAATTTCTTTACACGTTAGATGAAGAAATTCTGTGGCAATTTTACGAATGGTTGGAACATTTACACCTATAAATTTGTCATGCTCGGCATATTCCCCAACGCCCGTTTTATAAAAAGCAGTACATTTCTCCTGTGACATGTGAGCAGCATCGCACAGAAGCGATCTTATATTCTTTAGCTTGTTCATTTGTTCTGCTTTTCATGGTCTATTAACCATTTTTTACGAGCAATACCACCACCATATCCACCCAATTCTCCATTACTATTGATAATACGGTGACATGGAATCACAATAGCAATTTGATTGGCGCCATTGGCATTAGCAACAGCCCTGCACGCTGACGGCTTACCAATTGCAATTGCCTGATCTGTATAACTCCTGGTTTCACCATAAGGTATACACATTAATGCTTCCCAGACAAACTCCTGAAAGGGACTGCCCAGAGGGCTCAGTGGTGTTTTAAACGCTTTCAAGTTACCTTCAAAATAAGATGTAAGTTCTTTTGTGATAGACATAATCGGACCAGTATTGCCTGGAATGATGGCTGATTTTGTTCTAATTCGCAGCCTTTCTACCTCACGCTCTAAACCACGCCTATCAACAAATTCCAATAGATGTAAAGCCCTTTCATCTGCTATTGCTAACATGGGGCCCAGCCGTGTGTCCAACCAGGATGCCTTTAGAATATTGTGGTGCTTGTTAAAATTGGTAGGTGCTGCTCCCATAATTTTGGAAAATGCATCTCTAAATCCACTACTAGATTCGTATCCTGCATTAAGTTGTGCATCGATTACTGACTCACCACCTCGAATCTGCTTCATGGCAAGCCCCATACGTCTTACTCTAGCATATTCAACAAATGTCATACCAAATCGTTTCTTAAACTGTCGACGGGCAGTTGATGCATCGACAGATAATTCTTCAAAATCTCGATCCGTCCATCTTTTTTCAGGATTTGCTTCAACTGCATCTACAAGGATACGTACTAAATCTGAAACATGGTTTGGATGAGAAAGTGGGCGGCAACGTATACAAGGCCTAAACGAAGCAATTAGTGCTTCTCCTATCGTTTGATAGAATTCACAATTCTCAAATTTTGGTTTTCTTGCTGGACATGTCGGACGACAAAACACGCCCGTTGTTTTAACGCCCACGTAAAATACGCCTTCATATTCTGTATTTTTATCAATCAATGCCCGGTATAACTCCTGCTTGATTTTATCTGCTAACATTTTTACCTTATCTAATACTCACGATAACAATCTAAGTTGCCTGAAACACTTTTCTAACTATAATGGTTCCATAAAAACACGTAACCGAAATTCAGGCATTGATTTTTTATTTCGTATTGGATAGATAACCCTTGCTTTCTTGTTGCAAATAGCGAACAGAAGCATTGTAACATTTTAACCGGCTTTCCATTTCAAGTTATTATTACTGATAGCATACCAAGCTTGATTATTTACACGAAGGACCTTTATGAAAATGAGAATATTTCTACAGCAAAAATTGTGGCGCGATGGCGCCGTAACAAAGATGGAAGCGCTGGGATCTAAGATTAATTGGCGTTATTTAGACGATACCGAATTTGATAAGCAATTGCGCCTGAAGCTTTTAGAAGAAGCCGAAGAGGTGCGCGTTGCCCAATCTCATGATGAGCTGATGAGTGAACTAGCAGACGTTACCGATATTATTGATGCATTGTGCGTTCTGCATAATATTAGTAAGGGTGATATTGTTACTTTACAGCATAAAAAGCAGGCTGAGCGCGGTGGCTTTGAAGGCAGAAAATTTGTAGACACTGCTGAACACTCAGAAGGTGGTTTTGGTGAGAGCTATTGTCTGGCACAACCGAACAAATATCCTGAAGTTGTATAGAGTAGTTGGCATCTTAATTTCAGGGATTATATGCATGACGACTCTCGGTAAAAACAGTCTCTTTCACGACCAGCCAAGCATTGTTGCCAAGAAAGCGCTTGCTGCTTTTTTACAACAACCAGTAGATGACATCTCTTGTAAGCTAGTAAGCGGTGGCTCTGATGAAGCTACAATTATAAAATGCACACATCTGGCGGCAAGTTACATCGTTAAGCTTTTTAGTAGTAGCGAATTTGGCAAAAGTGAAATTGCATGGACACAGCATGCTTCAGATCTTAGTGTTGGGCCCAAGTTGTATTATGCCGACCCTGCCGGCAATTATATGTTAATTGAATTTGCGAAGGGTAATTCGTTAGTTCCTGCTGTCGCTAATACACCAGCAATTATCAAAAATATTGCTACAAGTCTTGCACAGTTACATCATTCTGCTGCGCCTTTTGCGCATGTATCAGACATGTTTGAGCGAATTAACGCGAAGTATAAAAAGCTGAATTGCTCAGGCAAGTTAAAAGACATGTTAGAGAATGGTCTCCAGCAGGTTAAAGAGATAGAGGCACAATTACAAAGCCTTGTGGTACCACTAGTCCCATGTCACAACGATCTGAATCCTGGAAATATTTTCTCAAACACCAATCAAGTGATTCTAATAGATTGGGGTGATGCTGCTTTAAGCAATCCCTATTATGACATTGCAGCCTTCTTTGTATTAAATGTTATTAAGACAGAAAATGAGAGGCTATTTCTTGAACAATATGACGCGCAACTTTTAAGCCCGCAGTGGCAAATATACATGCAATTATGCAAGCGACTGGTGTATTTTGAATTTGCTCTAAACCTCTTATTGGGAGTTCAGGCGGGAAAAAGTGAATCGCTTTATGCGCAAGATCTGCCAGTAGTCAACCACATAAGCTACTATCTTACTCTTTTAGCTGAGCGAGCAGTAGTAACTGACAGTACCTTTTTGTATAGTATGGCAATTGCTTCACTCAGAGAGATGGAATTTATGACAATTATCAAGTTATCGCTCGATCAATGGCGATCTTTCAGAGATATTCGACTTGAAGCCCTTCAAACTGATCCAAAAGCATTTGGTGGTGGATATGAGGAAGAAGCTCTAAAAAGCGAGTCTGAATGGCGCGATTGGATGCAAAATATGTGGTTTGCCTCAGTCAACGAACAGATCGTTGGCATGATCGGTTTACTTCATGAAAAAGAACCGATCAAGAAGAATGTTGCTCGTGTTATTTCGTTCTGGGTTAAACCATCATTTCGTGGTCAGGGCATTGGTAAGAAATTGGTACAAGCGCTACAGGAATATGCTGCAGCTAACGGTTTGGAACAATTAAATTTATATGTATCGCCTTCTCAAGACGCTGCCATCAAACTATATGAGTCTATGACATTTAAACATAATCCTCATATTGCTGACAAAGAAAACCCGGATTGGCATTTCATGGAATGGGATGTGACTTTAATAAAAAGTAAACGATCATGAAAAGATTTTTTTTAGCCTCTTTAGTGTTCGGTGTAGCAGTAAGTATAATCAACATATCGCATGCTATCTCCATTCTCAAGCCGTTCCCGCCACAAACCGGCCCATATCAAGTTGGTACACAAGCAATTGAGTGGATCGACCAGAAAAGAGCAGAAGCATATGCAGATAATCCGGCCGAAAAACGCCGTATAGTAGCGCACATCTATTACCCCGCTAACAATGCTAATGCCTTGAAAAAAGCACCGTATCTTGGTGCTAAAATGTCAGAAATACAAAAGCAATTTGCTGCTTATTATCATGTGCCAGAGTGGCTCAGCAGGTTTTTACTACGCGACATTTCTACAAATGCATACACCAATGCACCACTATCAACACAAAATAATAACTACCCAGTAGTCCTCTTTTCACATGGTTTGTTCAGTATGCCAGATGTATACACAGCCCTGCTGGAAGATCTAGCCAGCCATGGGTACATTGTTGTGAGCATCGATCATGCCTATTTAAATATGCTTACATTTTGTCCAGATGGTACAGCAGTAAGCTCGCAAGCGTTTGCGGAACAATTTGAAAAATTATCACCAATTGAGCAACGTGAGTTTCAGACCAAAGCAATAGAGATCTACAAGGCTGATATGCAATTTGTGCTTGATCAGCTCAGAGTACTTGATCAAGATAAGCAGAGCGCTTTCTATGATCGTTTTGATTTCACACGAGTTGGTGTTATGGGTCATTCAGCCGGTGGCACGGCTGCCATTGAATTCTGTAGGACTGATAAGCGCATAAAAGCATGCGTAGATTTGGACGGCTGGTATGATCATATTATTGGTTCAAAACCACTTTCAGCACCATTGTTACTCATGTGGGCTGAAAAGAGTAGAGAAATAACTGAACCTACTGCTGAATATCTCAAACGAAAGCAGGAAACCAAAGAACAATATTATGCGCGTCAGAATGCTGTTACCAAGCATCAAAATGAGTTGTGTCAAAACAGTGCTGATTGTCGAACAATCATTGTACCTCACGCGACGCATGGAGATTTTTCTGATGAAATCCTCCTGAGATGGCCCTTACGCCCATGGAATGCGGTTGACGCCTACAAGACAATACGGTTTGTTAATGAGCGTATTGCGCAATTTTTTGATAAGTATTTGCAAATGAAACAGGCCTGTTTCATTCAATCAGTCGATGCTCCTGCAATACGGCGAGCATACGAACTGGTCGATTTGATCAATGCAAATGATCGTATGAAAACAAAGTTCTATATTGAGAAAAACTATAACCAGAAATTGCTTAAAATGCCAGTGGATATGCTTATTGGTCCTATGCTGGGCATATATGACATAACTCATGGCATCAAAACCAAATGTATTAAAGAATACACAGCTACGCATGCTGAGTTGTTAGTTAGTTCTAGTTTGACGAGTGATCAATTTATATTTGTTATCGACACGGATGCTGTAGAACCACATCTGATAGCAGGCGTAAAATTTCGTCCCTATACAGAAAAAGTCTGTATAAAAAAGCTACATAAGAAAGAAGTAGTTGCTGAGCTTGATCAATACATGAAAAAGCTTGTTGCCGCCGACATATTTTCTGGAAATATCCTAATTGCAGAACATGGAAAGCCGTTTTATACACGCTCATTTGGACAAGCAAACAAAGACTTTAATGTTGCCAATACAATTGATACCAAATTTAATTTAGGCTCCATGAATAAAATGTTTACCGCTGTTGCTATCGCCCAGTTAGTCGAGCAAGGCAAACTATCATTCGAAGACACCCTAGACAAATTTTTCCCTGATCTTCCAAATGCTGAAGATGCAAAGAAAATCAAAATTAAGCACCTGCTCACGCACACCTCCGGACTGGGAAGCTATTTTAATCAAAAGTTTAATGAGTCCTCACGAGCACTTTTTCGCACGGTTGATGACATGATGAAGTTAATAGATGATACCAAGGTGGCATTCGAGCCCGGCAGCAAGTGGCAATATAGTAATGTTGGCTTTTTGGTGCTTGGGGCGATTGTCGAAAAAGTAATTGACCAAAGTTATTTTGATTATATACGTGAAAACATATACAAGCCCGCTGGCATGACCAATACGGACTCGTATGAACTCGACAGGGTTAATCCTAATTTAGCTGTTGGATATAGCAAGGAATTCGGAGCCAACGGCACTTATTTCAGAAACAACATATTTCAACATGTATTGCGCGGCGGACCAGCTGGCGGAGGTTATTCAACGGTCAAAGATCTATTAAAATTTGATCAGGCATTACGCATGAACACGCTTCTTGGGCCAGAACTTAAAGAACAAGTATTTACCGCAAAACCAGAGCTCTCATCTCCTGCATACGGTTATGGTTTTAAAGTTAACAATCAAACTAACTCTGTAGGCCATAGTGGTGGATTTTCCGGTATAAATTCTCATTTAACCATGTACCAGAAATCTGGTTATACCGTAGTTATTCTTTCCAATTATAGCGACGGGGCAAATTTAGTTGCTGCAAAAAGTAAGCACTTGGTAAGTTGCATACTATAGAAAACCTGTACGCCTTGGACAAACTTTTATATTGCATGAGGTCTCGGGAAAAAAGAACCAAGAAGCCTTAGAGGCTTGACTCTTTTTCGTGTAAATGGTATCATTCATACGAATAACAAAAACACTTTTACACGAACGAATTATCATGCACAATTCAACTACACCAAAAAAAATAAAGACCTCCGTCTACATACCAGAAGAAGATGAAAAGCGCTTAGATGAGGTGTTTATAAAGCGCCTCAGAGATCGTAATAAGACGGACAGATCAACGCTTTTATGCGAAGGCATTCGACTGCTGTATGAAAAAGAGTTGGGACAACTAGTAACTGAATAATACTACTGCATAAAGATATATCGTTATGAAAGCCATCATTATCGCCCGAGTAAGTACAGAAGAACAAAGAGAAGCTGGCAACTCTCTACCAGCTCAAATTGCTCGTCTTGAAAAGTATTGTCGACATAAAGGCTTTGAAATCATGAAAAGCTTTAGCTTTGATGAGAGTGCCTATGGCGATCAGCGAGATGAATTTGATAAGATTATGGATTTTGTGCTTGCGCAAAAAGACAAGGTAGCCGTCTGCTTTGACAAGGTTGATCGTCTATCCAGAAATATATTTGATAAACGAAATGCACTCTTAAATGTCAAAATTTTGGCAGACAAGATAGAGTTACATTTCGCCTCGGAAAGACAGATATTTAGCGCGCGAATGTCCGCCGTAGAAAAGTTTAATCAAACAATAGGGCTTGGACTGGCAAAGTATTATTCGGATGCAATCAGCGACAACGTTAAGCGTGCTCAAGAGCAAAAACTACGTAAAGGTGAATGGCTCGCAAAGGCGCCTTACGGCTACAAGAACATTACCTTAGCTAACAGCCAAACAGACATCGTGTTAGATGAGGATCCAGCAGACATCATTAAAAAAATGTTTGCATTATATGCAACAGGAGCATACTCAACAGAGACACTGTGTCAAAAGCTTAAGACAGATTTTAGCATCAAACTATCCAAAAGTTATGTCGCTAGAATTTTGAGTAACCCCTTCTATTATGGCGAAATGGTGGTTAAGGAGAAGATATACAAGCATCGTTATCCTCCTATTATCTCTAGAATTCTTTTCGATCAGGTCAGACAAGTAAAAGATTCGTTCAATAAACAACCGTTCAAATATGCAGGATTGTCTTACATGTACAGAGGACTCATGCGTTGTGGCCACTGTGGATTAGCCATAACACCAGAAAAACATAAGGGACATGTCTACTACCACTGTACTCAGTACAACGGTAAGCATGGGGCAAAATGGTTGACTGAAGAGACAATCACAGAACAACTTGGACAGGTATTTAAACAATTACAGGTACCCCAAGAAGTAGTAGCACAAATAATTTCCACTCTTAGTACTGTGCACCAGGACAAGATCAAATTCCACAACACGCACTTTGACAAGCTGATGAATGAGCAGAAAATGGCAACCAGGATGATGGATGAACTGTATCTGGACAAGCTCAGAGGAAATATTACGCAGGACCGGTATGATCGAGTTTATCTGTCGCTCAGAGATCAAGAAGCGGATCTCAGCCTACAACTTGAACGGTTGAAAGAAGCTGAAAATAATTACTTTGTTACCGCCAAGTACATACTGGAACTTGCTAATAGAGCGTATGATTTATTTGTGAGTTCTGAAGCTGATGAAAAACGACAGCTTATAAGACTCGTACTATCGAACTTGAGAATCGAAGACGGATCAGTGCGCTACGACGCTTTAAAACCGTTCGACGCCATCTTAAATTCAGCTGATCGTCTTACATGGCTGGGGCGGAAGGATTCGAACCTCCGGTCATAGGACCAAAACCTATTGCCTTACCACTTGGCCACGCCCCAAAGAAAAACTGTTGTTCAAGCAATGTAAATGCTTTCCTATGATATGGGCTAATGACGATGATTAGGCAATTTGTGTGCCGGCCTCATTCATTATCCGATCATATTCCTCGATTATGCGTTTTTCAAGCGTAGATCGAGTTTCTGAGTTTAGCGGATGCACAATATCTCTGAAAGAACCATCTTTACGCTTGCGCGAAGGCATTGAAACAAACAGCCCGTTTCGTCCTTCGATGACTTTCAAGTCACGCACAATAAAGGAGTCGTCAAAGACCACTGATGCGTAAGCTTTCAAATGCTCATCATCTTTTGCAGGAACAACCTTAACTTCAGTTATTTTCATTTCCGCATTCCTTTTTGATCCTTACTCTCTCCCATACGAACATGGGCATCAGTGTATAAGAATGATCAGTTTTGTCAAATTGCTTAATGTTTTTAATATTTATTTTTTATCTGAACGTTTAGCTGCTCGTAATCGGGCTGACCGTGCTGAGCTATTGAGCGCTATTTCTTCCGGGGATGCTTTGATTACACGTTTAGTTAAAATTTCAATATCAAGTATTGCCTCATGTTCCTTAAAAAACTGTTTTACTATGCGATCTTCAAGCTCATGAAAACTAATGCATACAAACCTACCACCAGTTGCTAAGGCTCTGACGGCTGCAGGAAGAAATGCTTCTATGTTTTCAAGTTCGTGATTTACATAGATTCGTAAAGCCTGAAAGACTCTAGTTGCCGGATGCAAATGCTGTTTGGTTGGACCTATAACGTGTTCAATCAAATTGGCAAGTTGCCCGGTAGTTTTAATCGGTTTTTTTAGTCGTTCCAGTTCAATTGCGTGAACAATTTTTTTTGCATGCCTTTCTCCTCCTAGTTGAAAGAAAATCTCTCTTAGCTTTTCAGCAGAACTTTTATTTATAACATAACTGGCTGTAATTTTTTGGTATGCCGGAGACATGCGCATATCAAGTACAGTGTCGTTATAAACAGAAAAGCCTTCTCCGGTAAAAATCTGAATTTGAGATGTACCAAAGTCGGCTAATATTCCTGATAAATTATTAAGTTTATGCTCCTTGGCCATTTTATAAAGATGAGCAAAGTTTCCCCAGATCGGAATAAAACGATTTCCAAATTCTTCAGTGATAGATTTACCGTATATCTCAAGCATGCGAGTATCCCAATCCATACCTATCACTGTGCATTCAGGCTCGGATTCTAGGATGGCTCGAGTGTGACCGCCGCTTCCAAATGTTGCATCCAGATACACCCCATTTTTGTGTGGCGCAAGCCAATCAAGCACTTCTTTTATCATAACCGGTTTATGTACTACGTGATTTGAAAAATCTTTGTTCATTCTATATTTGATCTAACAGTTGTTTAGTAATTTTGCTCAGGCCGGTGTCTTGCGAACCTTTTATAAGAACTATCGATTCCTTATCTAAATATTGCTTTACAATAGGGACAGCCTCTTGCCATGTGTGTGCAATATGGACATTAAGTGTAGCAGGAACTGTTTTTTTTGCCCATTTGATCATCATTGCACCAACAAGAACAACTTGCTGTAGTGATGGTACTTTGCGTAAAAACCTACCAAGTTGGCGATGCCAAAAAGCGCTTGTTGGCCCAAGGTCAAGCATGTCGCCAAGAACAGCAACTTTTGGTGCATTAGTTTCAACATGCTGAAAAGCTAACAAAGAAGCCTTCATGCTTTCTGGGTTTGCGTTACATGCATCATTAATAATAATGCCTCTGCGTGAGGCAGGATGACACAGCTCGAATCTTTCAGATATGCCAAACGGTTGTTGAATTGCCAAAACTATTTTTTCTACGGGTATTTTCAGATAATAGGCAGCAGCTGTCGCTGCAAGCGTATTAAATACGGCACTCATATGCGGATGGTTAATCGAGATCTGATACTTAGCTTTGTAAATCTTGAGAGTGAAATGTATTAATCCGGATTCTACGTTAATTTTACGTGCTTGTATCTGATTGGTTGTTTTGGTACCAAATCTGATTATCGGATGAGCATATGATACTGAATTCAGCAGTGTAAAATCTCCATTGATAAGTCCTATGCTATCGGTAAGAAAATGCTTGAAGACTTCACGTTTTTCTAAGGCTACATCACTTAGCGACCCTATTCCTTCCATATGCGAATGGCCTATATTGGTAATTAAGGCTGTCGTTGGTTTAATTAAGGCTGCCAACTTTTCCATTTGGCCCCTCTTTGTTACACCTACTTCAAATAAAGCTCCATCGTGAGAGCCGCGTAAAGATAATAAACTCAGAGCAGCATCCAGGATAGGAAAACGATTATCGTGTTCTGATGACAACAAATATTTTTTTCCAGCGGATTTTAAAATGTTGTCTAATAATTTTTGAGTGGATGTTTTACCAACTGAACCGGCTATTGCCATAATCGGTATCGAAAATAGTGCGCGCCATTCACGAGCAAGTAAAACAAGTGCCTCCGTAGCATCCTCAACTAACACAACAAATTTTTGTGCCAATATTTTGGAGTGTAGCTCTAGAAAGCGGCTTTGATCTCTAGAAATTAAAACACCACAAGCAGTATGCAATGTTTGGACAATAGTATCTTGATCTATCGTATCCTCCTCTCGCTCAAGAATTACAAACATGTCTGAAGAACCGACTGTGTCGGCATTAACAGAAAACGCCTCAACTTGCTCTGTCGACAGTGAACCACTAATCTGTGCATCAGGAAGAGCTGATCGTATAAATTGCTCATTAAGTTGCATAAACACCTTTACCTTTAAACTCTCCATACAATATTACTTACTGACCACTAATATGCATTTTTTGAATACAAGTTACAATATCGGCTATCGCAATCTACTTGTGCTTGATTATTATAATGGTCAATTGCGGTGTAACAATGCTAATAAAAAAGGCACCAATAGGTAGACGCTGAAATACCATAATTTTTCTTCTTGTGCCAAAAGATATACGTTACATAAAATTGGATAGGATAAAATACCAGCGCCAATGCTCGTAAGTATGTATATAATTAGTTCAGATGTAGTCAAAAACGAATTGCAGATTAATGATAATACTGCAATAAGGCTTGAGCCCAGAATAAGAGGTATGTATATAATCCAGGAGAGTGCGAAGGCTGCCCGCGTGGAAAGTCCAAGCAAGCGAGCAGCACTAAATACCATGGCAAGTCGTGAAAGCCCCGGAAAAAATGCTAATCCTTGTGCAAGGCCTAGAATTATTCCCTGCGCGTAGCTTAGCTGATTGTTATTTGTATGAACGTATTTAGAAAGAAGTTGTTGTGCGCATAAGATTATCCCTGTAAGTGCAAATCCGACGACAACATAGTCAGAAGAAACTTGAACATAGCGTTTAAAGATAAAGAATGTTGCGGTGACAAGGTCGGCTGCAATAATGGGGCCTATATAATGTATGCCAGATGGAAATAATCTGTATAATGTTTTTTTATTCAAGTGCATGATATTTTTTCTATAAAAAAAACATATTTGTCCAGCAGTCACCAAATGTGCAAGTTGTATCAATGCGCATAAAAAAGGTGGATTAGTGTTCATACCGTTATGCAAAAAAAAATCTGTCACGAAGGCCTGAAACAAAACTATGTGTCCAGAGCTACTAATTGGACAAAGCTCGGTAAAAATTTGAACGACCAAGCAAGCATTGAAAAATGATATGTGTATCATCGAATTTTTTAGTCTACGATATATAATTCTATAGTTTCGGGATCTTTTTCATTAGCCAATCATATACCACATTTGTTGATCTTGTATATAACGATCTCTTCACCACCAAGCAGTCAACCAACTGCCCTTATTGATTTTTCTGCTTGCGCATCGTTATTTTCGTACATATTCTTACCTAAGACAACGCGTTGGCCAATGATTATATTGCAATGAATAATAATTTACTCTAGTATATACTCAGTCTGGTGAAATTGAAGCACGTCTAAGGTGATGTAAGCAGGTCATGTCAGTAAAACGGGAGGAGGGTATCATAGCTCAAAAATTACATAAGAATTAGCTTTGTTAGGTATAATACTGTATATCATGCTGTCCATGTGGGTAGGTTGAGTATACATAGTAAGTGTTGTATTTTTAGCGCACAATGCTTACAAGGTAGTAAGGAGTTTATCTTATGAATAAAACGCGCAAGAATCTATTATTCGTTGCTATATTATTTGGTTTAGCAACCTCTCTTGTTAATTGCGATTGCTCATCAAGTAATGGTAATGGTAACGAAGTTGTAGCGACATTTGTGCCTCGAGCACAGGGTCGTAATAAGTATGTTGAAGATGTTGGTGTAACGCGATATACCCATGAATATGGTATGTGTTCGAACGGGTGGGGAGAACTAAGTATCATTCCTGAATATACGCGCACGTGGAGATCGAAAAACATTAGCTCCTGTTTGTTTGGAGGTTTTTTAACAAACAACGGTTCATCCTCGGTAACCACAAACTGTAATGATGATTGTAGCACTCAAACCTTGCTCATTCAGGGTAGCGGAGTGACAAATCGATCAGCAAATGCCTTAATTGCTGAAAACTTCTATCTTCCGCCAGACTTCAGTAGTCGGGTAGAATTCTCTCCTCGTATCACCAATGCTATGGTTAATTTTGATTTATATATAGGGCTTGATGCCTTATGTAGCGGTCTTTACGCACGCTTTTATGGTCCATTTGTACATACTAAATGGAATTTAGGGTTTTGCGAAAACGTAATTGCTGCTGGTGTTGCTAGCCTGCCTGGTGGTCTTATTGCAGAGACTGACATTCCTCGGTCTGGATTGCTCGCAAATTTTGAAGCTTATGCTCAGGGAACTGCGCCAGTTTCAACATTTGGTAACGGTCTTTTCAACGGGGCTGCAGTTGGTGCTCCTGCATTTGGATTCCCAGCGCCGTCTGCATCATTGGGCCTTTCAACTACAATGGATGGTCTTCGTTATGCCCGTATGTTGCAAGAGGGTAAGTCTGCTAATGGTTTTGCTGATCTCTATGCAGAATTGGGATGGGACTTTTGGATGTGTGATGATTATCACTTAGGTGTTAATCTTGAGTTAGCATTTCCAACAGGACAAAAAGGAGGCTCAACCCTTCTGTTTTCACCACGTATTGGTGATGACAAGTGGCAACTTGGTGGTGGCGTAACGGGTCATTACAATTTCTGGTGCAGTGACTGTGATGATTTCAGTGTAGGCATTTATTTGGATGCAAATATTACGCATGTGTTCAACAGAACAGAAGGCCGAGTATTTGATCTGAAGGGTGCACCTTTAAGCCGCTACTTGCTTGCAGAAAGGCTTAGCACAAACTCTGAAAATCTAGTTGGAGCACCAACCCCTCCAGGCACAACACCAAATCCTAGCGTTGTTTTTGCCTATGAAGTATCTCCAGTTGCAAATCTTACACACCGTGATGTAAAGATTGGCTACGGTGTGCAGGCTGATGTAGTTGCATGGTTTAACGTGGAATATTGCAACTTTAGTTGGGATATTGGGTACGATTTCTGGGCACGTAGCCGCGAACATATTGGTCAGCGTGATGAAGGCTGTTCTAACAGCAGTAGCAACGGTTTCCAATTCAATACTACCGATAATCAGTGGGCCCTTAAAGGTGACGCTCAAGTATTTGGTTATTTTCCTGGAAGCAATGCTGACTCTGCAATTTTGCCGTCGTTTAACTCTGTTGCATATCCTTTGAGCGCAACACAAAGCTTGGCACAGATCACCTGTCCGATTACCAATTCGACTGCTACTTTGGTAAATACAGGCATCGATAGCCCAGCGGTTGCCTCCATAAATCCTTTTGGAGCAATTCCAACAATCAGACCATTAGCGAGCAGCCCATTGGTTCCGCCAGCGCTTCCTATTGCTATCAATACTTCATTGGCTCCAGTGTTGCTTACAGAAAATAGCATTGACTATAGTGTTCGCACACGTGGTATTTCGCATACAATATTTACTAACCTGAGTTATAATTTTGATTGCGGATGCTGGATGCCATTCCTTGGTGTTGGTGGTTTTGCTGAATTTGGCAATCATTCAAACAATGATTGCAGCGCAACCGTTACTTGTCCTACTGGCTCAACAACAAGTAGTAGCGCAAATTCCGGATGTGATACTACAAGCGTTCGCTGCGCTGTATCGCAATGGGGCATATGGGTTAAAGGTGGCGTAGCCTTTAACTAATACTGCTGACAGATCACCATCTGGTGACAGTAAGCAAACAGTTACACCTAGTACTCAAAAGGCTTGGCTTTACCGCCAAGCCTTTTTTTAACTAAATATATGTATAGAAAGCAGTTGCATGAATAGAAACAGTTTAGTTTCATTTGCGTTTATGTTTTTTTTTAATGTAATACCACATATGACCGTTCAGGCATTGCCTAGCGGAGTGGTCACGCGATTTGTACCTCGAAGTTCAACACGCAATAAAGCGGTTATTGTTGCAGGAACAAGTAATTATACCCATCAGCCAGATACGTGCAGTAATCTAGTATCAGAAATTTCTTTGACCCCCGAGTATCGTGTATCGTTTTCGCCAAAAGATATTATTGGCGCTTTATTTGGTCCCTTTTTGATAAGCAGTACAAACAATGATGCACAAACAGAAATGCTTTTAATACAAGGAAGCACAACAAAGGCAAGCATTAATGGCAATACGCATGCCCTTGTGGCAGAAAATTTCTATTTGCCTGGTGATTATTTTAGCCAAGTAACATTTAGTCCTCGTATTACTAATGCGCTATGTAATTATGATTTATATGTTGCTTTAGATGGTTTTTTAAGCGGTTTCTATGCTCGATTTTACGGTGCGTTTACACATGCAACGTGGAACTTGCGATGGAAAGAAACGGTTATCTTGCCCGGATCGGCAAGCATCCCTGGTGGATTTTTAACGGAAACAGATACCCCTCGAGATAGTTTGTTGCCTTGTTTTTCGAGTTATGTGTGTGGTCAAGCACCTCAAACAACGGCGGGGGATGGTAATTTTGATGGTGTTCCGCTTAGCATAGCCTTAAAATCAGCAACAATAATGAATAATCTTGAATATGATCGTATACAATCAGGCAAGAAAACGGCCCTTGGGTTTTCAGATTTAAATTCGGAAATTGGTTGGGATTTTTGTTCATGTTCAGATTATCATCTTGGCATTAACATACAATGTGCGTCTCCAACAGGGATTCCCACAAGTCCAGATCTTCTTTTTTCTCCTGCTATTAGTGAAAATAAATGGCAATTGGGTGGAGGAATAACGGGTCATTATAGAGTATGGCAGTCTTGCGACGATGATTTTTCAATATCCGTATATTTTGATGGTACCTTGATACATCTTTTTGCGCGAACAGAAGATCGTGTGTTTGATCTAAAGTGTGCTCCCTTGAGTCGATATATATTAGCTCAGCATTTTTCTAGCAATGTTGAAATGCTTGGTGGATCTGTAAGCACAATTCCAATCTTAACACCCGCAAATGTACAGTTTGCTTACGAGGTCTGCCCTGTTGCAAACCTTACAATGCGTTCAGTAGATGTTGGTTATAAGGCACAAACAGATATTGTTCTTTGGCTTACTATGCATTATTGCGGCTGCAATGTGGACGTAGGGTACAACTTTTGGGCACGGAGTACTGAAATGATAACACCCTCAAAAGGAGCAAAAAAGTGCAATGCTTTCAGTTTTAACAGAACAAATAATATGTGGGGATTAAAAGGCAATGTTCAGATATTTGGATATATACCGGAGGATGTTATAGGAGGGGTTCCTGCGGTTGCATATCCTTTAAGCGCTATGCAAAGCAATGCTCAACTTAACATTGCCGTGCCTAATGTTGCGATGGTCCCGGGTGGTCCTCTCAATGAAATATCTGATAATCCACAGTTTGCATATATTGATGGAGTTCCTCTTGTTGCAAATCCGCAAATTGGCGTGCCGGATATCGATACATCAATTCAACCAATATTATTGACCGATGAGGATATTGATTATGGTCAAGGCTTATATAGCACAAGTAGCACGTTATTTGCGCATATCAGCGTTGATTTTGCCAATGATCAATGGAATCCGTACATAGGTTGTGGCGGGTCCGTAGAGCTTGGGCAGCATACTAATGGGTCATCTGTTATATGTAGCAGCTTATCGCAATGGAGTATATGGATTAAGTGTGGAGTTGCTTTCTAAAAAATAGTTACTATAGTCTGATCATACCGTGGTATTTTAGTATTTCAAAGATTGCATTACAATCGCTGCCAGAAAATGATGACTGAAATTTATCGTCTGTAATAACGCCACAGAGTGCCGATATTACTTCTGCATAACCGCATAAGCTGATTTGAGCAAAGTCAAACACCATTTTTTGTTGCACCATAATCTTGTCATATTTTTTTTGCGCATTACTAAGTTGTAAAGCATGGAAATCTATAAGTTCCTTTACTCCTGTCTTTTGAGTTATTTCCATCATTTTTTGTAGCGCATCTAATTCTTGTGCGCTTTGGCGAGCCTCCTGTGTAATCACCTCAGAGCAGACACTTCCACTTACTACAAAAGTTTTTTTTAATTCTTCAAATACACTTTCGGAAGATCCGGCCTCTATGAGAAGTCTAACTTTTTCCGGCAGTGTTATTTCACTTTCTTTTGAATCTGGTATTTCAATAAGACCTTTGGTTTGCATACACTGTTTTGTTAGATTTGTTTTGTATGCATCATGCCATTTTTGCCTTGCAACTAGACACTGTTTTTGGAAAGGAGTTTCATCACATGCAGCTTTAAGGAGGCCCATCAATGCCTTGAGGCACATGCTTTCCAGCAAAACTTTTTGTTCGTTTTTTTCAGCTCCAGGGAACATGGAAATTGAACATAGTGACCGTAAAGAAATAAGTACCACTCGTACAAAAAGTTTTATGTAATGTTAGTTGTGCCATTATTTCCAAAAAGTGGAAGTTATTTCTTTACAATGGCATAGTGGTGTTAACAGAAGGAAGATAGAGAGCAATTTTATTGTTAAAAATTTCATTATTCAACCTTTTTTATAATAGATAACAGATTATGTACCAGATTAGATTACGCTTCAACAACATTACCAGTAAGTCCAGCAAACATACCAAGTCTTATGGAACAAGACAAGATGAAAAAAATTCTTTTTTGTGCGTGTGTGTATTGCAAAATAACAATGTTGAGTGGCTATCATGGTGGGTTTGTGGTATACATGTGCAGGTGGTAAAAATTGGAATATTCTGTTGTTCAAGCTATGTATTATCATTATTTTATAATTGAAGGTATTTTTCATGACTCTTAAGCTACGTCTCCTTATCTTGTATTGCTTGTTGACCTTTTCTGCCTCTAAGACCATGTTTTCAAGCAAGACGCCTCAGTTTTTTCGTTTATGGCATATATCTGGTTTTCAACGTAGTGCTTCTCAGATGCCTTCCACATTTCTCAAGGGTGTTCACTGTGCCAAAACCGCAAGCACGCCAACACCAAACGGTTTTAATAGGTCGCTAGTGTTAGGCGTTATAGTTGGAAGTGTGGTGAGTTTAACAATTGAGGAATTGCTTGATTATTGTAAACCACCAGTAACAAGCGATGAACGTCTTGAGATGTTAGAGCGTCGTATTGTTGTATTAAAAGAACGGCAAGAAGTGCTTAAAGAGGCTCTCCAGGGCTATGCAAAAGCAGAGTTACAAGTAGTTAAAGTCATGCAACATCACCATAAACGGTTGGATGATATTGAAAATACATTGAACGCTCTTGCAAATGCATCATTGGCTCATGATATCCGCATAGAAGCGTTAGAGAAGAAATCGGAAAACCGCTAGAGTGCTTTGCTAATAGTATCTGCAAATTCATGTAGGCGCCGTTATTGTATAGTGCTGATTTAAATCAAGCCTTAAGGATAGCTTTTAACATTTGTTCCACACACATTGCTATTAATGTCAGGATTTTGCATCCAAGCAATGGTAGAACAACATGCCGCAGCTGGGTCGCCAGAGGCAGAAAGAGCTTCGATCCAATATTCATTTCCAGGATAAGAGTTTCCATCCCAAGCGTACATAGCAACCAAAAGCTTATTTTCATCATCTCCTACAAGCTTATCTGCTGGCGCACGCTTTGAAAAGTGTGTTTTAATACGATGATTGAAAGGAGCATCGATCGTAATACTTTGTGCATTATCAGGAAACCAACTAAAATTAATATCGGATATATGGTCTAACTTGTGCCATTCTAGTAGTTCTTTATAAACCTCTAGCATCATTCTTCCTTGCTCAGGTCTCTTTTGCCATACTCCAAGACCAAGCCCAACCACATGACAGTATACCTGTTTTTTGGCCTCTATGCCGCGCAGGTTAGCCTCTAAAAGGTATGGTTCAATAACTGCTCTCATCCGTTTTTTATATACGTTGCAATCAAATACGAGCTTATCATGGATGGGAATGCATATTTCTGGTCCTTTGTTTTCATAAAACTTTTGCCATTCTGTAGCGTGAATTTTATTTCTTTGTGTATCTTTATGTCTTATTATATGTGCATCTTCCATCAACCCTGGCTTTTCAAAACGTGCCCCAACAAGCCCTATATAAACTCCTTCCTGTTGGTAGGTGTCAAGTTTTCCTGGAGTGGCGTTATTTGTACGACTACCGTTATTGATAAAGTAGGTCGGCACCGAAACGCCTATCAATGCAGAGATTTGCATTTCATCGTACGACAAGTAATTTTCAAGTGTAATAGGATCGAGCTCCTTTTTGGTTCCAATGGCCTCAAAATTGTCGTGTTCCTTAATCACTTCATCCTTGTCAATAGATTTGCTTCTATGTTCCTTTTTTAAAAGAAAATAATCATTGGCCCCCATAAACACGATTGGACGCTTTGTTAAAAGACGGTCAATAAATTGATATACAGTCATTTGCGCATAGAATGTCTTTTCGCGATCGTTACCAATAGTCCTTTTGCGTTCAAGATAGCCTTGCATTAATGTCAGGGTTTCTCGATGAATAATGGGTCGTGTGGTATTAGCTTGTATTGCAATGGTTTTTTGCTTGCCCAGACTCCCTCCAGCTATAGCCTCAGGCAGGTTGTTTTTAGTAGGGAATTTACATATTTGGTCGTTGAATTGTTTGGTTTTTTCATGTATCGACTCAAACGTTTCTTGTGCTGGTTGTTTAAGCGTTGGATATGTATCCCTGCGCATCCTATCTGCAAATGGCTTAGGATTAAAAGGTGGCTCAATCGGTTCATGAGCAGTCAGATTGAGGCTAGAAAATAATCTCCAACTAACTATACCCATAATACAGGCTGCACAAGTGCCAATGGCAGCCTTTTTCCACAAAGGTATTTTTTTGAGTGCAGTTATAAACCGTTCGTTTGATGAAATTTTACCCTCTTGAGATGCGATAATTGTAGCTCCCTCTTGAGCGATATCGCCTACGATATCCTCTTGTGAGCAAAAGCCCTGTGTAGATACCATCAATAGAAAGATCAAGGATATAGATTGTTTCATTTGGCTATTCCTGTAAGCTTTAGTCCAAAAGTAAAATAGTCACCGTACAGATTATCTTACTGGTTTATTTTCAATGTGTCAAAATAAACCAGTAAATATTAGTCTAGCCTACCAATTATACCCGCAAATACATGTGGACCGTCATCGTATATTTCTGATCCAAAACGATTTATAAGGCTACCATCTTGTGGTCTAATAATTAAATAGGTTGGTACCCCTGAGATTGAGTATCTTTGTTTTAAGTCAGAAATTTCCGGTTTATCGCTGCACGCATCAAGTTTTAATGGTACATAGTGGCTTAATGCTTCTAATACTTCAGGATGGTGTAATAGGCATCGCTCAATAGCGGTACACAATGTACAATAAGAGGCCGTCATGTACACAAAGATTGGTTTATCCGCCAGCAATGCTTGTTGCATTGCCTGTTTGTAGTCCTCTAGCCAGTTGATTTTTTTTGCCAATGTTGAGCTGTTGCAGTAATACTCATCATGATACGTCTTGACTGCCAAACTAAAACCGACACATATAAGAATAGCGCCTATAACATTATGGACGGTGCGCCATATACCTTGTGAATATGTTGCTACAAAAAATTCCAATATACCTGTAGCTATGGTAGCCGCCACGGAGAGCCACATAAATAGTGACCATGTCATTAAGTTTTTTAAAAAATAAAAACAAATTGCAATCATTATAAGCCCAAACAGCTTCTTGATCTCCACCATCCATGCCCCAGCCTTAGGCAAGAAGTTGATTGTACCAGAGAAGGTACCAATAATTAAAAGTGGCAAGCTCAAGCCCATTCCAAAGCTAAAAAGAAACAAAAAACCAAGCAGATAACTGTTAAGTGTGCTTACAAGGGCAAGCAAAAGAGCAAGTCCTGGGGAAAGGCAAGGAGAAGCAACGGTGCCGCTAGCGGCACCAAAGAAAAATATAGAGATTATAGATCCTCGTTTAACACTAGAATTTACTTGTTGTAAGAAGCTCGGTTGATACATTTCATAAAAACCTAGCATAGAAAATGCCATGTACAATAAAAAGGCTACAATGGGTAAGACGATAAGCGGGTTTGTCATAAAACTACCAAAAATGGTTCCAGTAAATGCGGCAAAAAGCCCAAGTGTTGCAAATGTACTCGAAATACCCAAAGCATAAGACAATGAAAGTAAGAAGTTATGCCACAGTGAGCTACTTTTTTGAGCTTGCATGATTCCGATTGTAATGGGAATCATTGGATAAATACACGGTGTAAGACTAAGAAGCAGCCCCAATATAAACGATAGTAAAATTCGAAATGGCACAGATGTGGTTGCCTGAAATAACGAATATACAAAGCGACTGAGCGAAAATGGTTTTTTGGCTAGCTCTTGTGGCATATGACATTGAGCATTTAATGAATTTGATAGGACCGGTTTGATTGGCGTCGTAGTACTGTCTGGGGTATCAACTGGCACATGTTCGGTTGTTTTTCGGGATGGGATGGCAAAGCTTTCTTTGGCAAATTTGCCTTGTGATTGTTGATAGTATGAAATGTGCAGATGTGAATCTTGATCTGATCGCACATCACTCGTGCTAGCGATGCAGTTTATCTTAAATGATCCGACCAAAATAGGCTTTATCGCTTTAAAGGTATTATCATAACGACTTAATGGCTTACTAGACGGTTGCCATTCTCCTAAAGAAATATATCGGTTATCTGTAGTGATTTTTAAATAATCGCTATATAAAAAATCTTTTTCGGGGATGGTAATTGATACGGATATATTCGTAATTTGCTTGTCTGCATGGTCAAACTGAACATCAAATATTGATTTTGCCAGCGATATATTTGCAACAAGGACTAATGCAATCAAATACGTATATTTTTGTTGAAAATGTGACATGTAAAATGATGACATGGAATCCAAGATGTAATGAAAAAAATGATTAACTGATTTACAACTAAATAATGAACAAGTATACTTTCAAATACGTTATAAGTAAAAATTCTTTTTGTTGATGTTTGGGGCTATAGCTCAGTTGGTAGAGCACATGCATGGCATGCATGGGGTCACCGGTTCAAGTCCGGTTAGCTCCACCATACTTCGCTAACCTGTTCTTCGAAGCTCGCAGAGCGTAGTAGAAAGCTCCGTATGGCGAACCATTTTGTCTATGGAATTGACACATAAGTGTTGGTTGTCTGTGATAGAACCAAGTGAAGTATGCCCTTCATAGCTCGCAGAGCGTAGTAGGGCTTTTTCGTAATTATTACATTTTCGCTAACTTGTTCTTCGAAGCTCGACATCTGTCCGCCGTAGCTTTATGCGAAGGCTGGAAGAGCGTAGTAGAAAGCTACGTATGGCAGACTATTTTGTCTATGGAATTGACACAGGTGTACACTGTGTTGGCAAAGTAGGCGTTCATAATGGATAGTTTTAAATAATTTGTCAGGTTGGACAAATTTGTTTAGAATTGTTTATATAGTTATTCATTTGATATTTTATCTTTTTATATAGAGAGTAGATTCGCTTCGCAGAGTCTGCTTTATTTTTTATTTTTATTATGTTTGAGGACTTTTTATGAAACAGCATCAATTTTCGCTTTTTCAGGTTATTTCGGTAGGTATAGCCATATTTACTATGTTTTTTGGAGCCGGGAATTTAGTGCATCCGATCACTGTAGGAATGAGCTCAGGTTCACACTTATTGATTGGATTACTAGGTTTTCTGATCACAGCGGTTTGTTTGCCATTAATCGGGCTTATAGCATTGATACTTTTTGACGGAAATTATAACGCATTTTTTGGCAGATTAGGCAATAAATACGCCAAAGAAGGTGCAATTTTTATAGCAATGCTTATTATTGGACCGCTCATTGCGGTTCCACGCATTGTTACGCTTTCACATACAATGATTGCTCCATTTTTACCAGCATCTTTAAGTACGATTACGCTTCAATCATCTATGTTTTTTGCTATTGTTTTTTTATGTATTACATACCTTGGGGCGATCAAGGAAAATGGAATTATTGTCCTTTTAGGCAACATTATAGGGCCGATTAAGATAGCGGCACTTGCCATTATTATCATAAAAGGATGTTTCAGTGATGTTACGCTTTATCCATTTATACCCATGGATACATACAGCGTGTTTTTTAAAGGTTTTTTTGAAGGCTATAAAACACTTGATTTATTGGGAGCTATATTCTTTTCATCAATGACGCTTCATCTGCTCAAGCACAATATGCGCGGGCAACAAGCATCCTCAAAGCAATTGGCATTATTAGGGTTGCAAGCTAGCTTTATAGGCGCAGCTCTTCTTGCCCTGTTTTACTCAGGACTTACGCTTCTAGGCTACCTGCATGGCCAAGGTATGGAGGCTGTAGATCCAGGAGAGTTGTTTAGCATTGTTGGATTTAAGGTAATGGGGACCAGCGGAGCTGCTATAATAGGCGTTGCTGTTTTTATGGCTTGCCTTTCTACATCGATAGCACTGTGCGCAGTGTTTGCCGAATATCTTCAATATTTGGTTCGAGGGCACATGCGTTTTGAAGTAGCCCTTGCTATCACCGTCTTTTTATGTTTTCCGCTTTCCATATTTGGCCTTAAGTATGTGTTGTGGTTAGCTAGCGGACCAATCGTTAATATTGCATATCCAGTACTGATAGTGCTTACTTTGTGCAACATTGCCTATAAAGTATGGGGCTTTAAACCGGCAAGAACTCCAGTTCTTATCACATTGGTACTAGCAATATTAAATTATATGCGATAGTTACAGGCCAACAATGGAGAGTTTAAAACTCTCCATTGTTGGTTTATCTGTATTATAAGCTTTCTTTGTACGTTGCATCTGGTATCTATTTCATTTTGTGGGAGCCGTTATGATGTTCGGTCCGGAGCAACATGTCAAAATAGCAAAAAATCGACCTACTTGTTATGAGACTCTTCAACTTTTTTTAAAAATAATGCGCGTAACCTTTCAGCGGTACCCTTTTCTACTCCGTCAATATGAGCTCTAAACCCAGATGCTGCTGTGGCAGTTGAAATATGCACATCATAAATATTAAATAAGCGATCTAAAGCGTCTTGATCAACATAAATGTCTTGAATGCGGTCAAAGGAAATAGTGATTTCGCCTGAAGCGATGGGGCCTTTGCGAATAATGATTAATCTATCGGTCAAATTATAAAAATATGTCCTGAAATACCATTGTTCGTAAAGATAGATTAGGGCTACAATAATAAGAAAAATGGCACTCGTGATTAATATTGAACCTGTGGAAGATATCGATATTTTTGACTCGAGCAGCATCATTGCTGGATGCACCAAAAATATACAAAATACCGCTATAAAGGGAAATTGAGTCAATGTTTTTTTTAAAGGTTTTCTAGGGCTTAATGGGTATTGATCCATAAATGAACGTTCGTGGTAGTCACTCATTACCGTTCCTTTCTGATATTTGTTATAAACTTCCTCTGTACGTTGCAGCTGGTATGTACTCTATTTTATAGACCATATTTGCATATGGCGTTGGCAGGCCCCTGAGAGCATATATGGTCGCGGTACCAAGCGCTACTGCAACTACGGTAGTTATGCCGATAACCTTTTTTTGCTGCTCCCACTTTTGTTCGGCTTCCTTCTGTGCCTTCTTTTCTGCCATTTGTTGTGCCAATTGCGCCCACAGTTCGTCAGCTGTTTCTTTGATTTCTGGTTCTACCTCTTTTTCAAGTTCCTTTGCTTGTGCCTCATTTTCTTTCGTTTCTTGCTCAAGTGCAGCTAGTTTTTCTTTTGCTTTTTGTTCTTCTAGTGCTAGCTGTTGTTGTCGTCGTTGCGCCTCTTGTTCTTGCTTTAGTTTAAGTTGTTCTTGTTCTACTTGTTCGGCCTCTTCTTTTTGTTTCAATTCTTGGGCTTGGCGTTCAAGGTTGAGCTGTTGCTGTTTTTGTTCTTGAAGGTGTGTTACTTCTGTAGTTTTTGACTTAAGCCTTTGTTTAACCTGTCTAGCATCATCTTCCTCTAGGTCTGGATTTAAGAGTAGCTTTTTAGCTAATTTTTCGTAATTCTTCAATGCTGTTTGTTTCTTTTTGATTTGAGCATCAATGTCACCCGCCACTACATGTCCCACACAAAAGCCAAGTATCTTTGTTGTCGCATAGCGTACATTTTCAACAAGCTGTCCAACGATCGATTTTTTGCCAAAAGGTGAAATGTCCAGGTTAACCTGTTTATGAGACTTTTGTATCGTCTTAAATTGATACTCCAGCTTATTCCAATGATATGAACAAAACGTAATAACATATGTTCCAAACCCATTATTATTGATCGATGTCCGGTGCCAGTCAGTGTCGTCAAACCAGGCATTCTTTACCGTAGGTGTTTCGATACCAATCCATGATTTGGTGTCTAACGCCGTTCCTAAAACACGTTGCTTTAGTTTGAGTATCGGCCCAAGATTTGGCAGATCAACTATTTGAGTAAATTCGTAAGTAATTCCATTTTCAATACCGGTCCAGCGGGAAAATTCTGCTACGGCAACCACTCCGCTTTTATTGCTGTATGTTGGTCCGACCGCTTGTATTGTGTCTCCAGGCGCTGGCCAATACTTATTACTATCGAGCGCGGGGCCGCTGCTGATAATTTTTTGAAATTGTACTGGTAGCGTGTGGCCCACTTTACCCACCTCCGTCGGAATATATACATATACTATGGTACGAGCTGGAGCGCTGAGTTTGGAAACTCGTTCTTTTGCCAATACATCGGAAAATGTTAAAATCAATAATGCTATTACAAGGTTATGCAATAATGTATTCATACCATGGTCCTCTAATGTAAGTGCTGCTCAACGTATACATACAAGTTTTTAGTTAAAAATCTATTATCTATACTTTAGCTATAATTTGCAGGCTCATTAGAGAGTTTATGTTTTTAAAGCTTAAAATCAGCGACGAAAGGCCTCATGTCATTAAGATTTTCATATGTTTTCTATGCAATCAGTATGTTATTGATTGTCCCATTGTTACATGGAGGCATACAAGTCCAATGGAGATATGGCTATTCTAGGCCAACATTAAACACAGAACTGAAATCTGGTGGGTTTGATTCAGAAGTTCAAGTATCACAAACTATTTTACCGATATGTAGTCTGTGGGGAAACTATCACTGTGCCCATAAAAATCGGACAGATCAAGGGGATATCAACGTTAGAGTTAGGCCTGTTAGCGTTGGATGTAATTTGATTTTACCAATATCAACCACCCCTTTTAGTCTATATGTCGGCATTGGAGGTAGTTATATAATGCCAAAAATATATGAGGATTCTCATGATGCTAAGCTCAATGGGCTTATATTGGGTCAAATGATCAAAAAGAGAGTTGGATCTGTTTTCAAATCCGGTATTACCATCACATGCATTCCACTATTTGTAGATATATTTTGTGACTATTATAGCTCGAACGCCGACCCTACCACTTTGCGCGTTGGCATTGGAGTAGGGTTGACGTTTTAAAATAACGTTTTAGTTGCCCCAGGTACTACAGCCTTCTTTGCTAAAACAGCCGCACATCATCATGACAAAGCTTAATGCACTTAACGCACCAGCTACACCTACAACGTAGGGTGCCCAGTCATATAAAAAAGGAGCGTTGTTATGAAGAATTGAGATATTAAATATCTGCACGCCAACCTTAGTCATTCCTATATGAATAGATGCAAGCGCTGTTATGGGCCAAGAAAAAAATCCTATTGCCTTCATAATGTGTGTCGAGAGATTTTCCATTGTATTTTTCCTCAAGTATGTAAAATAGATACGATTAACAGCTATATTCGAAAAAAATGAGGGAGGATTTGTTTTCAAATTCTCCCTCATAAAGATATTGTTGTAAACTTTGCAATAAGCAGATTTACATGCTATAGGGCCTTTTTTTGTCACAATCGCAGCTGCACGACCCGCAGCCACACCCACATTTGCAAGCGCCAAACAGCATCATACCAAGACTGATCAAACTCCATGCGCCGGCCAAGCCTATAACATAAGCCATAGGTTTTAGTAGCGGAGCAAAGTTTTCAACAAAAAACGGTTGTTGTGTAAGGTGAAACCCCACAGCACCCAATCCAATGTTGATAGAAACCAGCCCTGTTATTAACCAGGCAGCGATACAAAGAATTTTTAATATTGGAGATTTATGCATCATAGAGGATTCCTTTAGAAAAAATTACCATTTTTACCATTGCTATTCTTATTATTAACACAAACCTTTTCTCTACGCAATACTATCGTATTCTATAAAGTTTTCATAAAATAAAATGCTGAATGTACAGCACTATATATTTATGTTACGATTCAAAACGAATATTGCATGATACTCACGACATGCAATAGAAATATAGCACTATAAATAATAATTTACAAACTAGGAAATATAAGATGGCTGTTAAAGCGGGACTTGTTGGGTTGCCAAATGTTGGTAAATCAACGTTATTTAATGCTCTTACTCGATCACAAGTACCCGCGGAGAATTATCCATTTTGCACCATAGATCCGCATGTTGCTATTACAAATGTTCCAGATCCACGCCTTGAGCCACTCAAAACTATTTATTCCTCCCAAACAATAATTCCTGCAACGGCAACTTTTGTAGACATAGCAGGACTTGTAAAAGGAGCGGCCTCTGGTGAAGGACTTGGTAATCAATTTTTGAGTCACATCAAGCAAGTTGATCTGATTATCCATGTTTTACGATGCTTTAACGATCCTGATATTATGCATGCAAATGATACTATTGATCCAATCGAAGATTACGATATTATCACTGCTGAATTAATGCTTAAGGACTTAGAAACGGTTGCTAATATATTGGCAAAATCTGAAAAATTATATAAAACATGCCAAAATGTAGCGGAAAAAGGTGCTCTTGAGCAGCAGATAACATTCCTTAAACAAATGGAGCTTGCTTTAAACAACGGTGATCTTGATAAAATACGCCTGTTGTCTAATGACATTCCATCGGCGCTTAATAATGTTTTTGTTTCAACAAAAAATTTTTTAATTATAGCCAATATTTCAGAACAAGATTTAAGCAATATTACTGACAATGAATTTGTACAAGCTCTAAATAAGCGATTTGGAAGCGAAAAGGTTCTGCCTATATGCGTTAAAATTGAACAAGAACTTTCCCAATTAGAGCATAATGATGCAACTGAGCTTATGGGTCTTTATGGCCTTTGCGAGCCCAGCCTTGATATTATTATTCGAAAAACATATCACAATTTAGGACTTATAACGTTTTTCACCTGTGGGCCACAAGAGATTCATGCATGGCCAATTAAGCACGGTACGACCATTCGTAAGGCGGCTGGTGAAATACATTCCGATCTTGAGCGCGGCTTTATTTGTGCAGAAGTATTTAACAGCCAAGACCTGTTTGAGAACAAAAGTATCTTGGCGTTAAAAGAATCTGGCAAGGTGCGCACTGAAGGTCAAGATTATATTGTGCGTGATGGAGACATTGTTTTGGTGCGTTTTAGCAAGTAATCAAAATAATTTTTTTTCTAATAGATGTCTGTCAAAATTTGTTTTTCAAGGTTTGTTTTTCATGCTTAATAGAATTATATTGTTTATGTTTTTTATCTTATGCTAAAATATAATTATTAATTAGGCGAAACTAATAAAAATAAGATGTACCCGGCGAAAGAAAGATTCATGAGAAATTTCAATATACGTCACATTTTTTTGATAATTACATTTTGCGCTATTGTAACCCCGCAATTTATCGCAAAAGATGCTATAAAAAAGGAACATGTCTCCAGAATAGCATCGCCAGCGCTAACAAAGGTCAACGTATACAACCCAGCTCCCGTTGGTACGCTTGGACACGTCCTACCAGTTACGCTCAGCCAGGTTAAAAGCAGTGGAAAATCGCTTGATCAGAGCAGGTATTGGCCAGAAGTTGGCGACACGATAGTTGCATACGGGCCAACCAGTAATAATAAGAGTGGCATTACACAGATTGCAGAATTTTCCCGTTGGACCGGCCTTGCTTCTGATACGGACTATGAATTTACTCAAGTAATAGATTTGCCAGGGGTTGGGCCCGTATTGTTTTTAAAGCAGCGTATGCATACCACACATACAAATACACAGGTATGGATTGGCATAGCTGCGCCGGAGTTTGACATACAAGAGCAGTTTTTTTCAGACGACCTGTGGCATCAAATACGTATTCCACATACCGATAAAGATGGAGAAGTATTAGGTGACTTCATCGTCACCTTCTGCCTTTATCATTGGAATAGTCTTTCGTATCAGATTGGTAAAATGTCAGCCTACTCTGCACATAGTGTTCACAATACGTATAATTCACCGTTTGGTACTGTTACTCATGCTTTCTCATCGATTGGATCTATTCTTTTAGGTGGTGGTGTTGCAGATGTGGTGGCAATGGAGGAGGGTGATAAGTTTCTTGCAACCGTTGATCAGCTTCTTGCAAACAATGAACAAAAATTTCAAGAGAACATGCGTAGAGCAAGTGATCTTGTAGAGCAAAAAAAAGCTCAATATGAGAGTAATCAAAATGATAGAGATGCCCTAGCTGATTACAAGGAAGCCCTTAGAAAGCGTGAAGAGACGTTGGGACACGCAAGAGGTATTACTCAAGCTGCACAGCAAGCACTACAACGTATTGGTTTTGGACAATTAGAAACAAGCAAAAGGCAAGCAGTAGACAAAAAAACAATGGAGCTGAGAAATAAGCATATCGAAAATGACCGAGTTGCTACTGAGGGGATTAGGCAACTAGCAAAGGAAAAAAAAGATATTACGGACAAGCTGCGGAAGATGGATAACCAACGCACTCAAGCATTGCATCGAAAAACAGACGTGCGGCAAAATACCCTGCAACAACCCATAGCGAATCCAAGCAAAATTGAAGAAGCGCGTCGACAAGAAGAGCAACAAGCAGAAAAAGATCTTCGTATGCAGCTTCAGCTACAGGAGGAACGGGAAGAGAAGGAACGCGAAGAATCAAAGCGCAAGCGAGATGCTGAGTCGATTCAAAAACTAAGAGAAGGCCGAGAGCGTGAACAGCAACAGTTTAAAGCTAGAGAACGTGAGGAGCAAGCACAACGTACACGTGAGCAAAAAGAAAAGTTGGAAGCCGAGAAGTATCAGAAAGCAGAACGGCGACGAAAACAGGAAGAAGAAGAAATTGCAGAACAGAATGCTAATGCCCAGAAAGAGCAAGAAGAGCTGCTCATAAAGCAGCAGAGTGATCTTCAAATACAACAACAACAGCAAAGAGAGCGTGAAGAGCAAGAGCAAAGATTGCGCACTATAGAACAAGAACGAAAGCAAACTGAAGAAGTTAGCGCCAAGAGAGCGCAAGAAGATCTGTTCAGAGGACAACAACAGAGTGAACTTCAAATACAACAACAACAGCAGCAAAGAGAACAGGAGGAGCGGGAGGGGCTACAAAGGGAAGATCAACAAACCAGCGAACAACAAGAAGGGCCAAAAGACATTGAAAATACGGTAAAAAGTAATATATCTGTTCCAATGTGCTCAGCGGTGGCGGTGGGCGCTGTTCTTCTTAGTGCTACTGCAGCTGCTGTATTAACGATGGGAATGCCAACCCCTTATGCCAACGCTGCATGTAAAATTGAGTATAAAAAACGAATACGATAGTAATCGTACCAATATCTTAGTCAGCAATTTCTAACTAAAACACAAAGCCTAAAGGGATTTTGGCATCATAATAGAATTATGCTTGCCGATCCATTTCGTCTTTTGATACAGTCTTATTACTCATTTAACACTAAATGAAAATAAAATATGTAGTTAAGGGAAGGAAGTTGTTATGCAACATATTAATAAGCGTCAATTATTATTCACGATGGCCTTTTGTACTTTTGTGCTTCAATCTATTGCAAAAGAGGATGTAGCAAAAGAGCATGTTTCTAGGCTATCAGTACCAGCTCTTACAAAGGTCAACGTGTACAACCCGGCTCCCGTTGGTACGCTTGGACATGTCCTACCAGTTACATTAAGCGAAGTTAAAAGTAGTGGCAAACCGCTCGATCAAAGCAAATATTGGCCAGGGGTGGGCGATACCGTGGTTGCATATGGACCAACAAACTATAATAAGAGTGGCATTACACAGATTGCAGAATTTTCCCGTTGGACTGGTCTTTCTTCTGGCACGGATTATGAATTTACTCAAGTAGTAGATTTGCCGGAAGTTGGACCAGTGCTATTTCTAAAGCAGCGCATGAACGCCACATTAACCAACACGCGAGCCTGGATAGGCGTTTCATCTCCAAAGTTCAATTTGGCAGAGAATTTTTTTTCAGACAATCAGTGGCATCAAACAAATATTCCGCACATAAATCAAGATGGAGAAGTGTTGGGCGACTATGTAGTTACTTTTTGCCTTTATCATTGGAATAGTCTTTCTTATCAGATCGGTAGAATGTCTGCATATAATACTAACTTATATGAATCACCATGCGGCTCTCTTGCTCATGCATTTTCATCTGTAGGATCAATTGTCTTTGGCTGTGGGGTTGCTGACATAATAGCAATGGAAAGAGTTGATAAACTGCTTGCAGACAACGAGCAAAAATTTAAAGAGAATATGATTAAAGCAAACGAGCTTATAAGACAGACAAAAGCTCAATATGAGAGAACTCCAGAGGATATAGGCGCCATAACAGCATACAAGGGGGCTATTATAAAGCAGGAGCAAATGCTGCAGGGGGCAAGGGCTATCACTCAAGCTGCACAGAATGAGCTTCAAAGTATTAGCAATAAACAAACAAGAGAGTTTACAAAGAGTCAATTAGAGCAAAAAAAAGCAGATCTTGCAAAAATACACAAGGTGCAAGATAAGTTTGCTACCGAAAATATTAATGCTCTGGCAGAAGAAAAGAGCGTGATTTCAAAGCGACAGAGAGATATTGAGGAAAAAAGAGCTAAAGATTTATACCGAAAACCGGACACGCAAGCAAAACTTCAGCAGGCACAACAACAGGAAGAGCAGCCAGGCAAAGCTGTAGAGGTAGGTGCAGTAGAGGTAAGAAGCGTAGACCAGTACGGCGGCAGCATAGTAGAATCGTCGAGGACGGGAGTAGCGCTGAGCGAACTAAATCGCCAACATCAATTAGAAGAGCAAAGAAGGAACTTGGAGGCGAAAACGGGAGGATTAACGCTGGAAGAAAAAAATATTCAATATCAAGAAGAACGAAATCGTCGCTTGCTAGAAGAGCAAGCAAGGGAGCAGAACGAACAGCGACTAAGAGCCCAGCAAGCAGAAAAAGATTTTAATAAGAAAGTTCAAATCTCAGTCGCCGTGGTGAGTGTTGTTGTAATTAGCACGGTCGCAGCTGCTGTTTTGACGATGGGAATGCCAACCCCTTACGCCAACGCTGTATACAAAATTGAGTATAAAAAGCGTTAAATAACGCCAGCTTGGCCTAAAGATTTAAGCGAAAAACCCGTTTGGATCGTTGTTGTTGAGAGGAGCATTGGGCGGGCAAGCAACCCATGATAAAGAATTTTGAGCTGGGTTGCTTGGCGAGCCTCGGAACGACGATTTGCGCGTTCCATTGTCAATTCCTTAACTCGAATTGGCGTTAATCAGCGGGATGGATGCCATTATATGTTAGAGTATGCACTCCTCGTCTTAACCTGTGAAAAACAATTTCCCCATCTGCAAATTTATTTGCAGATGGGGAAATGTAATAAAAAATAATTAAACTGATTTAATCAGCCATTTTGTATAACTATTCTGCATCCGTATCAATGGGTCCTTGATTGTCGCCATTATTTTCAGCATTTGGGGCTGATGCCTCAGAAGTTTGTTCTTGCTTGTACATAATCTCTGCAATTTTGTGAGAGGCTTGCATAAGTTCGTCGGTTGCCTTGCTTAAAGCGTCCGCATCATCAGCATGCTCCTTTAGGGCATCTTTTGCTTTTGCAATTGCCTGTTCTATCGAAGTCACATCATCTGCTGATAGTTTTTCTTTTTGTTCGTTAAGTGTTTTTTCAACGTTAAAGATCATGCTGTCAAGATGGTTTCTTTTTTCGATATTTTCGCGTGCCTTTTTATCTTCAGCTTCGTGCACCTTCGCTTCTTGCACTAAACGTTCGACCTCTTCTTTGGATAATCCGCTACCGCTTGTAATCGTTATCCTTTGTTCTTTATTGGTACCCTTGTCTTTTGCGGAAACATGAACAATGCCGTTCGCGTCAATGTCAAATGCTACTTCAATTTGCGGTGTTCCGCGAGGAGCTGGCGGTATACCGTCTAGCCTAAATTGCCCGAGTGTTTTATTGTCCTTTGCAAATTCACGTTCCCCTTGCACAACCCGAATGTCGACAGCATTTTGATTGTCTTCAGCAGTGGAAAAGATTTGCGATTTTTTAGTAGGAATAGTGGTATTTCGTTCAATAAGTTTGGTTGTAACTCCACCCAATGTTTCTATGCCTAAAGATAATGGAGTAACATCTAAAAGCAGAATATCTGTTACATGTCCTGCAAGGACACCACCCTGAATTGCCGCACCAAGACCAACTACTTCATCAGGATTTACCTTTTTGTTTGGTTCTTTTCCAAAAAGATCTCGGACCAATTGCTGTACTTTTGGAACGCGAGTTGATCCGCCCACTAAAATGACTTCATCAATGTCTTTAGGCTGTAAGTCAGCATCCTTAAGGGCTTTTTTGCATGGTTCTAGAAGGCGTTGAAAAATATCTTGGCAAAGCGATTCCATTGTTGAGCGGGAAAGCTTGGTGCTCATATGCTTTGGACCGGACGCATCTGCAGTAATGTATGGCAGATTTATTTCCGTTTCACCAAGAGTTGACAACTCTCTTTTGGCTTTTTCTGAAGCTTCTTTTAGGCGCTGCAAGGCCATTTTATCCTTTTGCAGGTCCACTCCGGTATCTTTGCGAAACTGTTCAATAAGATAATCAAGTATTTTAGCGTCAATATCATCTCCGCCAAGATGCGTGTCTCCATTGGTAGAGCGCACTTCAATAACGCCGTCTTTGCTTATTTCAAGTACAGATACATCAAATGTTCCGCCACCAAAGTCAAAGACTGCTATTTTTTCATTGGCCTTCTTTTCAAAGCCATATGCCAAAGCTGCTGCTGTTGGTTCGTTTATTATCCGTTTAACTTCGAGTCCAGCAATTCTACCTGCATCTTTTGTTGCCTGGCGTTGAGAATCGTTAAAGTATGCTGGTACGGTTATGACAGCTTCCGTAACCTTTTCTCCTAAATAATCCTCTGCCACTTGCTTGAGATAGCCCAATACGGAGGCTGATATCTCTTCTGGGGAATACTCCTTGCCTTGAATCTCTATGCCAGCATCTCCGTTTGTTTTTTTAACCACCTTATATGGTAGTCGCTTTACTTCTTTTTCGATTTCACTGTACTTATGACCGATTAATCTTTTTGCTGAAAAGATGGTGTTTTCAGGGTTTGTTATGGCCTGGCGTTTGGCTAACGTGCCAACCAACCGCTTTCCATCTTTTGTAAAAGCTACAATGGAAGGAGTAGTATTTTCACCTTCCTTATTAGGTATAACTTTAGGTGTATTGCCTTCCATAAAGGCTACTACTGAGTTAGTTGTTCCAAGATCTATTCCGATAATTTTGCTCATAAAAATCCTTTGGCTGTAAGCATGTTTTTCATATTATAGAATTATATATATTCAAAAATTACATGTCAATTCTTTACTAAAAAAATCTAAGTGCCTTCGCGAAGATTTTTTTAGTAACCCTGTAAAGATTTTTTGAGCTATTGACAATTAGTATGGTTTTTACATAATATTATAATGCTGGACTGGGTATGCAGGAAGCGGATTATGGATGTTTGCAATTTTTCAATGCATTAATAAGGAAATAGTAATGGACTATGATAATAAACGGTTTTTAAGACTAACAATTGTTTTTTTTGTGACGTTAGCACATTCGTGCAGCTTGATGATCAATGGTGCTGATACAATGCAATTGCCAAACGAGTCTGGTAGCCTTAATCACAAGCAAAGTTTTTATACCAAGCATAAGAACAAGATATTAGCTGCAGGAGCTATTGCAACTTCTGCGATTGTTCTAGCACTCATTGCTCGCTATGTTGGTGGTAATAAACTTCCAGAATTAAGTCCTCTTATAGCTCCACAGAGTCCAGAAAATCAAAGCCAAAATCCTCAGCCTGAGCATGAGAGTTTACATGCAGCTCCAAAAAAACAAGAGTCCGAGGCTCAAAAACCTGATGTAGCTCAATTGCCAGATTGCCATCCAAGCCATACGCCATGTCAGATGGGTGTGGTAATTGGAGCAGCCGGCCCAGATGTGAACAAAAATGAACCAGAAGATACAAATTTCGATCAGGAGCCCGAGCAGCAGCACTCGCTAGCAATTGAAAATAAAGAGCAAACTTCAAGCGAAAATCACGAGCAAGAGCCTATAAAGCGCAAAGAAGATACGGGTGGAATGCAGGAACCAAAAGAGGGAGAAAAACTTACCTGGCCTGCCCTTAACCCAGACCAACAAAGATGGCTTGAAAATGAAGAGCAAGAAATAAGAAAGCTTCAAAACTGGGAGCGTTCTTACAACAGCGATATTCAGCACTTAAAAAATAGTTCTAATGAAGATCAGCAGCAGAACTGTCCTGGCACGATGAGCGTGCAACAACAGATTGAATACTATGAAAAACAAGCAAAAAAGATTCAAGAAGAGCTTAACCAGAGACGTCCTAGGGCACGTCAATTTGGCCTAATGCTTATTTCCTAATCATTGAAGTGTGTTGGTGGATAGCATCATAAGTGTTGACCTGATCGATTTTTTAGCCGTCTGAGCTTTACGTAATTTTACGCTTAATCTCTTAGCGACAATATGAGGTCGCCTTACTGAGAATGCATGCAACTGTTGTCCACTTCTTATTTTTTCTTTTTGGCAATTTTACACAACGTTTTGATGTAACGCGTACGTCTTGAGGTTTACGTTTCCTATAGAAATAAAGGCATTCGTTTCACTGTTTATTTTGCTTGCAAAGTAGGTAGGTACCCTGTAGCCTTAATAGGATCAATAGAAATGTTATAATTTTTCATAAAGGCACTAAAATGAACACGTTTTCCAAACTGTTTACAGTTGGATTAATAATTGCAAACCAAACTGTTGGCTTGGTTTATACCATGGATCATAATGTTGGCGCAGGAAATAACAGACCTATATTGCCACTTTTGAGTGACGATAATTTCGAAAGTGCCAAACGATTTGTCAAACGGCTATCCTACAAAGATGTGGCTCTTAAGCCATTTGTGCCGCAACATAAATCTAAGAAAGCATTAGAAGAAGACTGTCAAATATTATCAAAAACAAATGAGACTCTGGTAGCGGTATTAGAGAGTCAAGAGAAACAATTTCTAAGAGTATTAAATCATGCTAAACAACAGCATAAAGAGGAGCTGGAGCGTAGTCAACAACAGCATCTACTCATATTAAAGCGTAATCAAGAACAGCATCTGCTCATATTAGAGCATGATCAACAACTTTCTGCCCAGAATACCAAAAGGCGACGCCTGTTAGAGTCTGTAGATGTCCAAATCCAAGACAATAAGCAAATCTTGGATGAAAATATGTATCTAACAACACAAAACACAGTACTCAAAGACATGCTAGGATCACACGAAGAAAAATACCTAGCCAATGATTTCATGTGGGCCGAAAATGTTACTTTAGCAAGACAAAATACAACACTTCAAGCGACAGCAAAACAGTATAAAACTCGATTGAGTCAACTTGAAAAAAGCCTTGCGGACAATCAAGAAGCAATGCTGTCCCTCAGAGAAATGTTCAATGATCTATCCAAATGAGCCTATAGGCCATATATAAAAGAAGTTTTAGCTACGAATGCTTTGTGCGTATGTGGGCATGTGTGGATATGCTGTTTATATGGTTAGCTTTGAGGTTGATCAAATGCGGGAATACACTCAATACACACTATTGCATTGATATATCATTTTTTTTCTTCTGCTGGTAGCTCTTTTCAAAAAAAGAATACGTTATTTTTCTAAAATACTGGCTTTTTCATAATCACTTGTGTCATTATTATTCTAATATGAATTTGTTTTACAAAACAAATAGTAGATAGACCAAAAAAGTAACTATAGGGGATAGTGACATGGATAACCAACAAATAAGCGGCAAGCTGCATGAAAGATTTGATGAGCTTTCAGCGCTTGCTATAAATATCATTGAGCGATATCAAGCTGATGTGCAAATGGCAGATGAACTCCTTAGCGCTGTTAAAGATAAAGCATTGGAAGTATCGAAGGAGATGGTTACTATTTCGGAAAAACAGCAAAAAGAGATTCTTTCTGAGTGGCTTTCCAAGCTCAACACGGCTCTTGAAAATGATATTGCCGATCAACGAGAGATTTTTTACGATGTGCGCAATGTTGCAGAATTTGAGCAGATCAGGCAGGAGATAGTGCTTTGTTCTGCTAGTAGCATACAACATAGAGCTATTGCTCTAGTGTTATCGGATATAGCTGAATCTTTACATGAACTGGGCGGTCAAACCGAAAAGCTAGGTGAGTGGTTGGTCGAGCAGTTTAGCCAACAATATGAACCTAAGGCCGTAGCATTTGAAGAGGAGCTTTATCGAAAGCTCAAATCTATTCAAAATAAAGAGTAATAGCGTTGTTTTATTAAAAGTTTGAAAAAATCTTGATTTAATTATTTAATTTTTATTACAATTTATACTAATAAGATGTTTGTTTGTTTTATGAACCTATGTGACAGTTGAACGGTAAAAGGAATAAAAATGTATTTTAAATCAAATATGACAAAGGGAGTATGCTATGGAAAATAAAAATATAGGTCTGATTCTTTTCATTGTTCTGCTTATATCAGCAGCTGCTGGAGGTTATTTTTTCTATAAAAAAGGTTTTGAAGGAGTTAGCAAGCCATTATTTTCTACTTCTAGCCAATCATTACCAGTGCCTAATGTTGATACTAGCGGTCAGTCGGCGGTAGCATCAAATGTTTCTGGTGTTTCCGGTGAAAAAATGGCTGCAATTACCATGGAGATTGATAAATTGGTTCTTATGCAGGCGAGCCTTGTTGATACTATATTTAAAAATTCACCAACCAAAGGTGGCATGCCAATTCCTGCTGCCGGTGATGAATTAGAAAAGTTTATAGAAAGTGACCCTAATAAAACAGAAAAACAAAAACTTGCACAATCCATCGCAACAAAAATGGCATTGTTTTCCAAAGAGCAAATCATAACTGCTATCACCCCACTTTTAGACAAGGTGAAAAAGTTTTCAGATCCGGATGCATATAAAACTGGGTTTGGCGCTTTGTTAACATTTAACGGCCTTTTGAACGAACTTACTGTTATTGGCAAAACAAGCAAAAATCCTGATTTGGCAAATATTGATACATGGGCAGGGCAATTGCTTATGGAGACGTTATCCAAGCCTTTGATGGCTGTGTTGGAAAATGCCCCCGAAGAGTTCCATCAGGCTGTAAAACAGCAGCGAACATTAAAGCAGCAGCAAGTTGAAAATGTTAAAAAAACTGAACCAAAAAAACTCAAGTAAATCAGTGAAGGATGAATGACGTTCATTACATTTTAATCTTTATAGGGAGTAACTCATGAAAAAACAAATAATATTCGTACTATTTTCTGTTGCATGTATCCACAGTCAACTATTTTCTTTAGTGCAACCGATTGAAAGTAACTATTTTCAAAGGTTGGTTCGCCTACCAAATACACCAAAACCAATACATGATTTTGCTCAAGAAGTTGTAGCGTTGCCGGAGGCTCAGAAGTCAAAAGTGATCGAATCATGGTTCCAGGCCTTGGACTCCTCAATTTTAGAGATACAAAATGCGCCCAATACTGAGGTCAGATCTGATGCTTTAAGAAATTTTAATACTATTTTTTCCAGGGTAGAAGCACTTAAGTCAGCCCTTGATCGCATCCCCATGCCAGCGCCGGGGACAAGCGGTCAGGCAATGAACATTTTTGATTCACATTATTCTGACTTTAAAGCTCATAATGCGAGTCTTTTAAATACTCTTGGCACTAATATACAAAGTAAAAAAATTGGCGGTTTTCGTATGCCAACGCCAGTTAAACCGCCAGTTAAGCCACCCGTTAAAACGCCAGTTAAAACGGCAGGAAACCACCGCCAGTGAAGCTTAACAAGCCCTAAAAAACAATGTTAATTTCGTTTACACCTAATAAAACAAAGGAGTTGTCATGATGAAAAAATACATAGTATCTCTAGCGATAGTGCTCTGCACTTGCAGTAGTCTGTTAATTGCGCAAATGGGACGAATACAAAGCGAGGAGGGTAAATATTTTCAACGGCTTGTACGACTTCCTCAAGATTCTGTTGCAGAATTTGAAAAATTTGCACAGGAGATATCTGAATTACCGGACGCTCAAATGACGAGTATCATTCAATTTTGGTTTGAAGCATTAGAGCAACGTATACAAAATATGGAAACGGCGCCTACAATGCAGGCTAGGGCATTTGCGCTTACAGATTATCTAGATATTTTGGACAGAATTATAACACTTAGGGTTGTTTTTGAAAAAAATCCGGCATTTCAAGAAGAGGCTCGCGTTCTTCTTGAGGCGTATAGGACCTTCCTATCCCATATTCCGGCAGAGGATCGAAACGTTATAAATAAGGTATTAGAGTTGTCTGCTGCCGAATCAAATGAATCACAAGTGCAGGAGGAGCTAAAAGAATTGAAGGCGCCAATGACTAACAAGGCAGGTCCTGCAAGCTCAAGCAGCACCTTGCGACGTAAGAAAAATAATCATTTAATGCCTTTAAGAGCACCGCGAAACCAGATGCGTGCTAGCTCCTCAGTTGATGAAGAGTAGTACATGAGCGAACGCTTGTTTTTAATGAACATGTAATAAAACGCCAGTTCGTTTATCGCGAACTGGCGTTTTAAGTATTGCCAAAGAAAAGAAAAAAGCAGAGAGATAAAAGTATCATTCCCAAAATAAAGATTGGTTCGATGGTCTGATAGGGACTAATGCGATATATTGCAAAAGTCATACAACCGGTCAATGCTAATATTGAAATCCTAATGAGTGTCATAATGACCAGAAGAGGAACGGCAGAGATTGACGATGTTATCAAAATCATCATTAACAAAGTTCCTATTCCATTGAAAAGACACAATAGATCAGGTCGCTCATTTATTTCATATAATTTTTCATATGTAATTGCAAAGTTATCAAGAAGGCTTATGACAAAAAATAAAATAAGCAGTATGCCTGAGTGAAGATCTGCAGCACCAGATATATGTATCAAAAATCTATGATTGATTATGCAAAAAATTAAAAGTCCATATAGTAATTGATAAAGATATCTCGTTATGGTGCAAAATGCTTCTTTTTGCGTAATGTCATTATTGGAGCGGGTATTGGCAAGGATTGCCTTACAGGCATTACCAAAAGTTTTTTGTAACACAATAGTGATACTGTGTACTACGGAACCGGATAATTTTAATAAACCAGCATGGCTTGCACCAAATTTAAGTCCAAAGAGTGGAACTAAAAAATTACTGGAAAAAAACAATGTTCCCATCGAATTTCCGTAAGAGTATAAGCGAAAGCGGGCAATTCTTGAATAATGCAACTCGTCATCTGTGTTAGATTGATCTGCAAGTGCTCTATACCAACGTAGAACCTGAGTAAGGCATATTAAAGCACTAATTAGAGAGCTGGCAAGTAGCGGGGCAACTGTTGTATATACCGTTAAAGGAATCCCCATTGCCCATATGGACCATACGCAAGATATATAGCTTCCTATAAAAATAAGCTCGGCAACAGCGATATCCCGGTTTTTAAAGAGTAGCTGTAAAATAGTTTTACTTAATCGCCTCACTATTTCAGCTGCTATTGCAATTGAAGTTATTAATCGTAATGATGGCGCTACATGATAACCATGAAAAGTACCTACTAACATGATAGCAATGCTTAAAAGGATCCATGCAATGATTGTTGGTATGCTATTATATGTTAAAAACGAAACAACTCTTTTTTTTGATTGCGACCAAAAAAACCAAAAGGGGCAAAGCGCTGTGTCAAACCCCAAATCTAATATCCATACTGCCAAATAAAGCATGCTAAATGCAACACTAATACGTCCATATTCTTCATAAGGAACTGTATTAAAAAGAACTATTTGGTGGAGTGCGTATAGGACGTGATACACGATCGATTCACATGCATTCCAACCAATACTTTGTACTAATTTTTGATAGACGGTTACTGAATTCACTGGGTTAATCTTTGAATTGTATATGTTATATGCCTAATTATGCTATTGATATAGATGCAAGCTTATCTGAAATGATAAGGAATCACAAAATTACTAATAATGGACAACGAATATGATATATCTTGCATGGTCTATTTTAAAAAATATTAATCTATGGTAGTTTTCTTTATGATAGACATGATGCTTTTGTTGGGTGAGATAAAGGTTCCCTCTTTAAATTAAAAAGGAAGAGAAAGGGAAGTCTATGTTTTCTCTCGATGAGAAGATTGTGTACCCCGGTTATGGCGTTGCACAAATTAGCAGAATTTTAGTAAAAAAGGTTGGTCTCAAAACCACCAATTTCTTTGAACTCACATTTCTGAGTAAGCCTGTAACAATTTTGGTTCCAGTAGATAATGCGCTTTTGGTTGGCATAAGACGTTTGGGTACACGAGAAAGTATTGATACCATTTTTAAAAATTTTTCTGCGCTAATCGTACCACCAGTTAGTATAAACATTGATGCTAGTACTGTTAACTGGAATAAACGCAATAAAGAGTATCAAGGAAAGATGCGTACTGGAAACTTGCAAGAGATTTGTGAAATTTATCGTGATCTCAAAATGATAGAACATACCAAAGGACTTTCCTTTGGCGAAAAAGCCCTTTTGAGCCAAACTGAATCACTTTTGATTGAGGAAATAACTATTGTATACGATGTAGACATTCAAAGTGCTACCAAACAACTGGGCATATTAACTCATGGGATTCCGATGCGTGATACCAGCAGTGAACATTACTTACAGAGTAGATGAATAATTTTCTTTTAAAATGTGCTCAATCAGTTGAACATGGAAGAATTATAGTCATTCATGGACCCACAGGAGCGGGGAAGACGGAATGTGCTGATAAACTTGCAGATGTATTTCCTATTGAAATTATCAATATGGATATGGGCCAACTATACACTCCTCTGACTATTGGTACTGCAAAGCCGAATTGGCGCGACTCACCAGTGCCCCAACATCTTTTTGATCTTTTCGATTCTCCAGAAAACGGTTCTGCATACTCTTACACTATGCACGCGACTGAAAAAATCAATGAAATTTTGGGACGAAACCACGTTCCAGTGCTTGTTGGTGGATCATCATTTTATTTAAAATCACTCTTATATACCCCGACTTACACTATGAACTGCCAGGTAGACTTGAGTTTTTATTACGATGATGCAGATTGTCATACATGGTGGAAGCGATTATATGATATTGACAGAGAACGTGCTAAGTCAATCTACCCTCACGATCTTTATCGGATAAAGCGTGCCTTGGTTTTGTGGTATAGTACTGATACGAAACCTTCACTATTGAAACCGACTTTTTCCCCTCCTGGTGCCATGGATATTTTTTTTATCACACGAAATAATGAAGATTTATACAATCGAATTAATAAACGTGTTGATCACATGATAGCAGCAGGGTGGATTGATGAGGTTGCAAATTTACAAAATACAGATTGGGAACAATTTTTACGAGTGAAAAAAATTATAGGTTATGTAGATATTCTTGATTATCTTGCCAGTCATACAACTAAATCACAAGCCATAAGCAACATTGCCCAAAAAACTAGACACTACGCAAAGCGACAAAAAATATTCTGGAAAATGCTTGAGCGCACCATTGCTGTTGCTGCAGAACGTACGAGCATGCTTAATGAAATTGTTACGTATAGCACGTTCAATTTGACATAATCTCATCATGAAAAATGTCAATTAGCGTTTAGCGTAATTTTTTCATTTCATCATGCCGACCAACCTCTTTTTCTTGCTCATGATTACGTCGTTTTTGCTCGAGTAGTTCCCTATACATTGTATCAATAACACGATCAAGCACCTTATAAAACTCTGGCCCCTCATAATCAGAATTTTTATTATAATGTGGCGAGTTAATTTGTAATTCTACGCGATGATGTGCATGTACAGTAGATGGTTCGAAAATTAGATCAATAAATATCGGATCGCGCTCATTTGAAAGAAATTCTTCAATTTTTGCAAGATGCTCATTGGCATAGTTTTCCATAGCTTCTGAATGATCCATATGTCGAAACGTAATTCGTTTGTTCATCTTAACTCCTACAATATGCTCTATTACAAAACAGTACAATTTGCTGACTAGTATAGCCAGATGGACTCAGCACGCAACTACTTTTGCCCAGCAGTTCTGATGATAAATCTTACTGGAACACCACGCAAATCATATTTATTACGTAATATTCGCTCGAAAAAGGCACATTGGCTGTCTTGGAATAAGGGAGCATAGCTAACACGCAATAAAATGGTTAATGGTGCTGATTTGATCTGAGTAGCATTAAATAGCTTTAAAAGTTGCTGATTTTTATAGAGTGGTTTGCGCTCAAGCCAAGTCCTAAGAAGAGAGGTTAATTCGTCGCTAGGAATTTCCTGAGAGTGGCGCTTCCAAAGAGCATCAATCATAGGTACAATTTTGCCTACATTTTTACCAGTCTTACAAGAAATTTGAATCGACATAACTTTATTGAAAAAATATTTGTAAGGAGTCATGCTATTTTCAAGATCAACCGCAGTTGACTCATCCGTGATATCATCTTTATTGAAGAGAACCACAAGAGCCTTATATTGCTTTTCAAATGTATAGAACGCTAACTTAAATTCTTGGTCTACCATGCCACCGGCAGAGCCGTCCACCACCAATAAAACGATATCTGAATCCTGAACCGCACTAAATGAACTTTTTACCATTAGCGTCTCCAAAGGATCCTGTACGGATCGTTTTCTACGAATTCCTGGAGTGTCGGTGACGCATATATCCTCTTTGCAAAAACGTATTGTTGCGCTAATTGCCTCTCGAGTTGTGCCGGGCTGATCAGCCACAATAAACCTATCCTCCTTTAACAAATTATTAATAAGGGAAGATTTACCAACGTTAGGCTTTCCGATGGCAATAACTCTAAAGCTGGCTGGCGTCGAGACTTCTTCCTGTCCGGATGATTTTGTAATATGGTTGACGATCTGCTCTAAAAGATCCGCTATCCCTTTGCCATGTTGCGCAGAAACTTCAATAATGTGGAGATGCCCGAGCTGCACGAATTCATGTATATGTTCCTGGCAACGCTTATCATCTATTTTGTTTATGACAACAAGCACCTTTTTGCCCAATTTATGCAGGTGGCTTGATATAGCACGATCTTCGATCAGAGGTCCAACAATGCCATCACATACGAGGACAAGCAAGTCAGCATTTTCCATTGCCTGTTGCGCCCTTATTTGTGTTTGCTGTAAAATGCGATCGTCAATTTTTTTAAAACTAACGCCACCCGTGTCAATTAAATCAAAATTTTTGCCTTGCCAAGAGATTGTTTCGCTGATCAAGTCACGTGTAACACCACACGTATCAAATACCAAACTTTTAATATCATCAGATAGGCGATTAAATAAGGTAGATTTTCCTACATTAGTACGACCAACAATTACAACACTTGGTAAATCTGTTTTTTTCATATGGTTACATTTTTTATGTGGATAGTGCCTGGGAAATGGTTCAACACCATGTGTGCTTTTGGCCACATGGCGGGATCAATAACCTGTTCATTACCAATAATCGTTTTACGTATATTTTTCTTTTGAGTTAATTTTAACGACTCTTCCGACAACGGTTTGTGTGCATCAGAGTTATTTTTTGGATTGTATTTTTCCTGAGCAGTAAAGTTTGCTACAAGCACAATCTCATCAGTATAACTTTGTTTTAAACTATTCTTCCACAATGGTCTAGTTCGTTCTAGAACCTCTTTTAAAAAAATAAGATTTTTGGGAAATGTTACTATTAAACTTGCATTACGTTCGTTATATACTACATCAACCGTTTGACTGAATATGGAACTAACCAAAGATTCATCTAATTGTCTAACTGATTCTAAAAAATTGAACCAACGCTTAGTGCTCATACAGTTCAATAATGGCTCAGATACGTTATGTGCAGCATCAGGATCTGTATCTTCAGCATCATCTATGCGACAATCATCCTCACGATGTCCTGCCATATGAGCTTGTGCTGGAGGAGCACCACCCTGAGTATCATCAATAATCGCATTTCCTTCGCACAATCTTAAAAGAACTAATTCAAAAAGAAGCTGCTTGTCATCAACGCGAGGCAAAAGCTCTTGATGCAATAAAAGAGCCTCAAAAATTGAATGTAGCTTTTCATACGTAGTAACCTTGGCAAGCATTATAAGGTTCGGATTGGGCATTGCCGATATCTCCGGCTTAATATCACTTTTTATAAGCAATAGAGCTTTCAACGCGGACATAAGCTGTATCCATAGCCGATCAACTGAAATATCCTTCAATGGATGTTTGACAAAAAAATTATATAAATCAGCTGTTTTTTGTGTCAGTAGCGTTATGAGCAAAGTGTGTATCTGTTCCTGACCCATATATCCAAGCAATGAACATACAGCTTGATGTGTAACTGCATCGGCACAAAATCGTACTCGCTCTAACAAATTTAAAGCATCGCGGACGCATCCTTCAGACTGGTGGGCAATAATATTGAGCGCTTCAACGTCATACC
>JABDES010000001.1:73542-135802 GCA_013286935.1 Candidatus Babelota bacterium | reverse complement strand
AATATGATCAAGACTATCGGGTTTTATCGCACCATCTAGCCCACAACAGGGACCACAGAGATTATGCGTTGCGCTCGCAAGACCTTTATCAAGCGCGATTGCGCCGTCTGGCGTAAGCTTTTGTCGCGCTTCTTTCCATTGTTCAGCAGGACCTTTAGATTCTTGTGAGGCATTTACAGTATGTACGGATACCTGAATCATGCCAATAGCACAACCCAGTAGAACGATTAGTAATTTTTTCATGATATTTTTCCCCTATAATTGTTAATTGATTTTGCTGTTTGTTTAATAATAGAATATTTTTTATAATATGTCAAATGAAACACAAAAGCAGTTTCTACCGTTTATTTCTCACCCTTGAGAGTCTCTGGAGAGTTTTTTCAAGAAAATGTGGAAATTGCCAGCAAATGATCTAGCTATACGAAAACAATGACCAAATCGTGCGAATAGCACTACCAAAAACCTAAATTTATTTTTATTGAATTTCCTATTTGAAAGTGTTACAATGTGTCTAGTAGGATTAATCACTATAATAGCTCGGGAGATTTCCATATGAAATCTATTCTTTGGTTGACATATCGGCCATACATAGTAATACCTCTCTTTTTAGTACTTTTTGGAGAAACAACGGTTCAAACCGCGCTCCAGACAAATCAAGAATCTATAGAGGAAAGATACGAAATGTTCATTTTGCTCATAAGGGAAAAATTTAGGGATATTATCGATGTCTATGCTGATAGCACAAATAGGCAAGAAGTAGAAAAACTACAAGCAGATATCAACGACTTGTACAAAAACAATACATGTTATATGCATAGCGACTATAAAAAAGAGATAGCTCTGGCCGGACTGAATAGGCTTATGCAGGATTACCGTAAGCAAAATTCAAATAAGGCTGATATATTACTTGGTATTGTCAGAACTTCAGTGAGTGAAATAGATGAATATATAACGGCCCTAGAAAATAGTGGCGATGATGCCAACCAAATAGCTAAAAAAAACGGCTGGAAGGATTCTATCGCCATTATTTCATTAATCGAAATGATAAACAATACAAAGAAAAACATTGTAAGCCCCGCAGATACTAGCAAGCAGCCCGTTGATCCGAAAGCACCAGAAGGCTCTGGGCAAGCCAGACCAGCTACACCTACTGCACCACCGATTACCAATGTAATTCCGTACAATACATTGGCTTTTATTGGCGGCGCCATACTGTTAACTAGTGCCTTGTACATGTTGATGAAACTTTATCAGCGCTATAAAAAGCCGTCTTCAAATGAGACAGCTAAAATAGGCATGCAACACCAAACTACACCATCATAGTCGCACTTCATACTCTGCCAGGCTAAGAAGCAATATGAGCATAATCAATCTGCCCAATCAGCTCCTCCGGATTCACATTTTTCTTTTCTTGAGCTCCAAATTGTCTGGCAATGTTACCATCCTCTAAAACCCAAATTTTGTTGCCGATGCTTAATGCTATGTGTGGATCGTGCGTTATCAGCAAAGTCGTTATGTTGTGCTTTTTAATAAATAATGCTGCATATTTCAGTAGTTTCGTAGCAGATTGCGGATCAAGCGCCGCTGTAGGCTCATCGAGTAGAAGTATTTTTGGTATAAGCTGTGTTGACATCACAAATGCTATAAGCTGCCTTTGTCCACCCGACAAAGAGTTCATCGGTTTATCTAAAATGGATGGATCCATCCCAATGTTTATTATAAGTTGTTCTGCTGTTTTGCGTGGCATATCATGCATTCCATCAATCAGTCTTGCTGTACGTCGGCTATAATTGGCAATAGCAAGATTTTGCAATACCGTCATTGAGCCTACCGAATTCAGCCTCGTATTTTGGAAGATACGTGTAACACTTACTGAACGTTGTAATTCATTTAACTGAGTAATGTCCGAGCCATCAAGAATAATAAGTCCGCTATTCGGTTTTACTTTTCCTGCAATGAGATCAAAAAATGTACTCTTTCCGGCCCCATTGGCACCAACGATAACGATAAAATCACCCTGAGCAACATTGCATGAAAGATTGCGCAATATTCTGTTTTGACCAAAGGATACATTAATATTTTTAAGCCTTAGCATCTTCGTACCTTATTTTTTATGCACCCATTGTTTGACCACAATCAATAGAACTATCAATAACGCTGTAATTAATTTGTTCCAATCTTGATCAAGTTGTAGTTCAAACGTAAGTGAAATAATCGCTTGATAAATAATTGAGCCTATGAGAAGCGCTATTCCAAATTTTGTACTCAATGTCTGAGCCAAAATCATACCGGCAAGGCCGATGATCAAAACGCCAACGCTTGTCCAAATTGAAAAATAACCGGTATATTGTACAAACATCGCACCACTTAACGCTGCCAACATATTGGATAAGGCTAAACCCAACATTACGTAACCATCGATACTTTTACCGACGTTGGTAAGCATTTGTGGCGTATCCCCAACCGCACTAAGTAAAAATCCAACCTCTGTTTTTAAAAAACGAGTTATAACATAAAATAATAGTAGGCATACGCTCGTCAACAATACCAATGACTGGCACGGCGCCAGAAAAGATGGAAGTAAGGTAAAAATAGTTGATTTGCCAGCCAATGACATATTTGATCCAGCAGTCTTTAAGGTGATTGAAAACAGACCAGTAGTAACAACAATACCGCTAATTAAGTTATTTAATTTTAGTTTGGTATTAAGAAAACCGGTAGCAATCCCTGATAATCCGCCAACAAATGAGGCGCTCACAAGTCCAACCCAAGGATTTACATTCCAACTTATCAAAAGAGCAGTTAAAGCTCCCCCTAATCCAAATGCACCTTCAACGGCTAAGTTGTCAAAATTCGTCAAACGAGAAGCCAAATAAACTGATGCAACTATAATGCCAAAAATTAATCCTCGCTCAACAATACCCTGAGCTATTTGTAGCAATTCAATCATTTTTTATCCTATCAGACTAATACAACATCATTTTTGATAGCGTCTGGGATGATTAATCCAAGATTATCTAATGTTTTTTTATTCACATAGATAGCTTTTGCTTCTGTTTGTTCAATTGGCAGGTCGTATGGCTTTTTGCCTTCAACAAGAACTGCGTATGCAATACGTGCTGTCTGCCTGCCGCTTTCTTTATAATCAACTCCTCGCGCTGCTAGAGCACCAAACCGGACCGACATATTATCGCTCACTATAATCGGTTTTTTATGCTTATTGGCAATGGATACTATAAGCGAAATGCTTGATGCTACGCTATTATCAGTTGGTGCTAGAACGGCATCAGATTTTCTAAACGCAAGTTCAGTAACTGCCGCCATATCCGACTCATTTGTAACCGCAAAATCAATCGGTGTTAGGCCATGTGCGCGAAGCTCTGAATGCATAAGCTTTGCCAAGGTGATTGAATTTGTTTCACCAGCTGTGTACAAAATACCTATTGTTTTTGCATGCGGAATCAACTGAATAAGCATCTCTATTTGAGCGTTAACATCAATCATATCCTTGCTACCACAAACATTTGTCGTCGGATATACCAATCCCAATGCATTTGGATCAGTTACCGCACTAATGAAAATTGGTCTTTCTTTTTCTACACTACTCATCGCTTGGGCCGCGGGGGTAGCTATTGCAAAAAAACCGTTTAGTGTGTTGTTAGCATGAAACTGTTGAGCAATTGCATGCATCTGAGAAATCGATCCTTGCGCATTTTGAATAATAAATGCAACATCGTCTCCCATTGTGTGTTGTAATTCTTCAATAAATCCATCACGTGCTGCATCCAAGGCTGGATGTGAGGCTGTCTGCAATATACCGATGCTGTATGTAGTCTTTGTCCTTGACCTTTCAATACGTTTCATAAGAATAAAACTACAAACAATCATTACAGAGATAAACACTATCAAAAATCTATTTTTCATATCTTCTTTCGTTATGTAAGATCGAACATTAACATCTAATTTTTAAATTTTCGACACAGAAAAACCCCAGTTTTGTAAACTGAGGTTTTCGCGCAATAGCCTTATAGTTTTTAATCTCTTATTCAGGCATACTGCGATCCTCTATCTATAAAATAAAAATAATAGGAGTGCGCACCAAAATACCTGAAACAAGGACCGGCAGCAGAATTGATACCAACAGGCGTGGCACCAAATAGAAACGTATTAGAACGGATTATTTTATTTTTCATGCTCTTAGGTATAATGCAAATCATCACAAATAGCAAGAATATTTTTATTCGACACCTACCAAGCCTTGTCTGCAACAAAATTTCCATAACAGCCGGTCATTAACGTGAGGTCGTTTTCTATATTAAATCAACATTTTTATTGGTAACATATTCTTTCTTGCAATGTTAATTGTGCAATTGTTTGATTTACCCAGGAGAATAGTTTTGAATTGTAATTTTGTTTCACGCATGGCACTTACTATTGCCGTCACTTTTACGCCGCTCGTTGGAATGAGCAGTAAGTCAAAATATAAGAACTTTATAGAATCTAACGATATGCACGAAGCAATATGTCGTAATGATATTGAGGCAGTAAAAAAATATTTAGACAATAATGGCGATCCAAATTTAACCTATAATAACCTTGCACTTATTCATATTGCCATCCTCCAAACAGCCAACATAGACATAATAAAGTTACTCATTGCTCACGGTGCTAATGTTAACTTGAAAAGAAATAGCATATCTCCGTTGGATAGCGCTATTATATGGAATAAAACAGAGATAGCAGAACTCCTTATAGCATCAAACGCCGATGTAAATGGATTAGACGATCTTTGCGGTAGCAGCCCAATACAAAAGGTTCTGACCCGAAGCAACTCAAAACATCGTTTAGATATGTTACACATGTTACTTAATGCCAAAAATATAAATGCTAATCAACCAGACGCCTATGGCCAAACTCCTTTTTGGACAGCATGCGCTACTGGTGATTTGCAAGCAGTGAAAATCCTATCCGAATGAAAAATACATACCCTCCTACTTTAAAGTCATATTCATTAGATTCGGCACTCGGAACCATGCTGGCAGTCGCAGATGAAAAGGCATTGTATTTATTAGAATTTTCCGACAAGGACGGTCTAGAAGATCAGATAAGAACGCTAAGTACCAAAACAAAATCATCAATCCTTCCAGGAATCACAGACCCAATTATCTCCATTAAAAGGGAACTTGAATTATATTTTGCAGGTCATCTAAAAGAGTTCAAAACAGCAGTGCATCTTATTGGTTCGTCATTTCAAAAAATCTCTTGGGGCATGTTAATGAACATTCCGTATGGACAGGTCAGAAGTTATTCATACCAGGCAATTGCAATTGGTAGACCATCGGCGCACAGAGCCGTTGGCAATGCTAACAGCACCAACCAAATTGCCATTGTAGTCCCATGTCACCGCATTATTAACCATAATGGTAAAATCGGTGGTTATGCTGGTGGCATTGAACGCAAAAAATGGTTGTTGAACCATGAAAAAACGATAATGAACGAGCACGCTGTTAATAATTTCCTATAGCAAGGTTGCTCTAGAAAATATATTCACTCATTAGTCGAATTCGCTTTGTTTTGTAGACTTAATTGATACACGTAGTCTACCACATCCCCAACATTTTTAAGCGTTTCCGCTTTTGCATCATCGATAGATATGCTAAATTGCTCTTCCAAACTCATTATAATCTTAACAAGATCTATAGAGTCCGCTCCCAAGTCATGCAATGTGGATGCCTCAGAAATAGTTTGACTATCTATGGACAATTTATGAGCAATAATACCTACAACCTTTTCATACGTATCTTTTTTATCAACTTGTGACATGTTATTACCTTATAGTGTTGATATGAGAGTAGCTAAACGACGTATCGATTCATTCTTTCCAATTAAAGCCAATAGTTCAGACACGCCCGGTCCGACGCTAGAGCCGGTCAATGCCAGGCGAAGTGGTTGTGCCACATTGACAAATTTTATAGCATGCTGAGCACAATAGCCTTTAATACAAGCAGCAAGATTCGGTTCTTTCCAATCTGCATCATGAATCAACAATAATAACTCATATATTTTATCCATGTGAGGATGAATAGCATCCATTCCATCATGATTAAAACTCTTTGTAGCAATTAAATCGACCGGATTGCAAACCGAAAGAACAGCTTCTCTGAGCTCCCTTAGCGTCTTTACACGGTCTTTATACAAATTGATTGTTTGACATATATCTTGAGCAGGCCATGAAGTGTGGTTAGATAATGCTAACCATGGGTAACTTTCCATGTAGGCAAGTAGTTCTAGGGCAGATTTTGATTTTATATACACACTATTCATCCAGCCAAGCTTTGCTACATCAAAACATGCCCCCTTCTTACTAACGCCCTCAAGCGTAAAATAGTCAATCAATTCAGCATGACTAAAAACTTCCTGATCGCCATAAGACCATCCCAAACGTGCCAAATAGTTTTCGAGCGCTTCAGGAAAATACCCTTCTAATTGGTAATCTAACACTGATACTGCTCCGTCTCGCTTGCTCAGACGGTTACCACCAGGACCTAAAATCATTGGAAGATGAGCAAACTGAGGCACGCCATATTCGAGCGCTTTATAAAGCAATATCTGCTTTGGCGTATTAGCTATATGATCTTCACCACGAATCACATGTGTTATACGCATATGAGCGTCATCGACCACAGCTACAAAATTATATACAGGTCTGCCATCTGACCTGGCAATGATAAAATCATCAAAATATGAACGCTCAAAGGATATGGGACCACGAATCAAATCATTAAAAACAATGGGGTCATTTGAAAGTGGCATAGCAAACCTAATAACATATGGACCTGAATCAAGGCGGTCTACATTGCGACAAAATTCATCGTATGAAAAGAAAAAATCATTCGTCTGCGTCACCGATTTTTTACAACGCTGAGCAATCTCTTGAGCAGTACAATAACATCTGTATGCCAAGCTTTTTTCAAGCAAGCGCTCAATCTCCTGACGATGCTCCTTGTCCCGATCTGTTTGAATAATCATAGGCTCATCTGGCAATAGATTTGCCCACCTTAGCGATGAAACAATTGATTCAACGTATTCAACACGTGACCGATCTGTATCAGTATCTTCAATTCTGAGTAAATATGACCCTGAATAATGTCTAGCAAAAAGAAAATTAAAAAGAGCCGTCCTTAACCCTCCCAAATGCAAATGGCCCGTTGGGGATGGAGCAAAGCGAACACGCACACCAAGATGGTCGCTTACAGATTGGAGGTACATGGAATGAGACTTTCTTAAAGAATATAAGGTAATTTTTGCTCAGCAAGTTGTGCCCAGGTCGAGGGAGACGACTTTTCATGGCGATATTCATCTACCAATTCTTGCCATATTTTTTTAGCCTCATTCAGCTCATTGCGCGACCAATGATAGTATCCCAAGTAGTAAAGCGCATAATCTTTAACTACATTGTCAGGCGCTCTGGCAACATCAGTAAGCATCGCTACACCTTTTTGTTTGTCTAGCTCATCGCGAGCATCCAACATAAAAAGAGCTAATTTAGTTTTAAACACATAAAAAAATAATGAACCTTTAGGGATCATCTCAACTGCTTTTTCAAGCACTTTAATAGAACCACTATAATCACCTTTTTCATAGAGTACTTGAGCCTGAAAAACATAGCAGTATGGTGCGAGCGCGCTCGCACTAAACTCCGTAGCAGCAAGTGAAAACCCATCTATGATCTTGTCCCAGTCTCTATCTTTTGATTTCAGTGCATTGCGATAGTCCTCTATGCAAAAACCGATCACCTTTTGAGCTGCCTGCTCCTGATACACCTTGTAAAAATAATACAGACTACAACAAGAAAATACGCATCCTATTCCCACGGCAAAAATTAGCAGATGTGACACATACCGTTGCATATCAATATTTTTAATTTTTTCAAACAACATAATATTCATATCTCGCCTCTCGCTCTAGGCTCGCCCCGGCTTATCAGCCGATCTATTGTTTTTCAATCGTTTTTCAGTGCGTTCCACCTTGTCCTGAACAACCTTCACGCCTTTATAATATCCACACAAACTACATAATTGGTGTGATCTAATAGGAGCGCTACAATGGCCACATGCTCCCACAGAATATACAGAAAGCGCTTTGTTAGCAAATCGTTTATCACGTCTAGCGCGCGAGCGCTTGCGTTTTGGTACTGGCATAATTATCCTTTAAAAACAAAAAAGATGTTAATTTCATAAGAAAATATGGTTATAGTACCATTTTTTTAAAAAAAAATCTAAAACAGTAATCATCAAAAAATGTATCCAATACAAACTACAGGAATACATAGTACATCATCTATGATTGCCACCTTTTTGCCACGCCCACTGCATAACCGTACTCGTATAAGAAACGGTCCACCCAAGCTCCTTAGACGCTCTATACACTAGAGACTCTGTCGGAAATTGATACCCATTGAGATCTGTTTTGTCCAAAAATAATCTCAAAGCTCTTATTGCCATTTTTTTTGCTGACCTACTTTTGAATATCCACATAGCCCTCATTCCTCTCTTTGGAGCTATGATGAACAGTAGCAAAAATAGAAAGCCAGCCATCAACGCTACAGAACCGGAAATGGAAATATCATACATGTGCGCAAAAGCATAGCCGCCCACGCCAGACAAAACACCAAAACACAGGGCAAGTATAAGCGCTACTTGAATCCTATCTGTACACAATAAAGAGGTTGCGGCGGGGACTACCATTAATGCAACAACAACTATAGAACCTACCAAATCAAAAGCCGCCACTGCCGTGATGCTCGTCAACCCCATAAGCACGCAATGAATGACTGTAGGCCTCAGACCCATTAACTGCGCATAGTCTTGGTCAAACGTAGCCGTTAATAATTCTTTATAAAAAATGGTTACAAAAAGCGCATTGCACACTATTAAACCGGCCATTAACCATAGCGCATATGGTCCCAACACAATGCCATTAAAACTCAACAAGCGAAACGGTGTAAAAACTATATCTCCCAGCAACACCATGTCCGTATCCAAATGTACGTCACGAGCGTATCGACAAATAAGAATAACTCCCAAAGAAAAAAAAAATGGAAATATGAGCCCTATCGCAACTTCTTTTCTGATTTTACCGCTGTTTATCACATACTGCGTAACGGCAACTATCAAAAGCCCTGCAAGAGAGGCTCCATAGAGCAAAAGTGGCGAATCAAGGCGCTTAACCAGAAGAAACATAATTACTATCCCAGGCAACACCGCATGGCTTATAGCATCACTCATGAGCGCCATTCGTCGTAAAACTAAAAAAAATCCTGGTATAATGGTCGCTATACAAGCGCATGAAATAATTGCTATCAAGCATGCCACAATAAACATCTTATAAGCCTCTCACTTGAACATGCGCACCGCATCCAAATAAAAGTGAAACAGTTAAAATGGCACCCACTACAAGCACTATGGCTGGACCAGTAGGTAACTGATCAACCAATGCACTCATAAAAGAACCGATCATCGCTCCCATCATGCCAAAAAAACCGGCCAAAAAAACAAAATGTGAAAAACGTGTCGTCCATTGACGCGCTGCTGCCGCGGGAGCGAGCAATAAGGTACTCATTAAAATACCACCTGTAGTCTGCAACCCAATAGAAACTATCGTAACGATACTCAGCATCAACACAATGACCCCTGCAGATGACCTGAGTCCAAGCGTTTGCGCATAATGATGATCAAATACAACAATCAAAAACTCTTTCCATAGCAAAAAAACTATTGTCATAAGAACAATAGTTACCGTAGCTATTGCATACAAATCATCAATAGTAATTGTTGCAGCATTACCAAAAAGCAGGCGATTCAAAAGCGATTGACCATGCAACGGATATTTACGTGCAATAGTAAGCAGCACCAAACCAATGCCAAAAAAAACCGAAAGGACAACCGCTATGGCCGCATCACGTCTGAGTAGGCTAAAAACAACTATTAACTCTATAAATAATATACCAATTACTGCTGATGCCATTCCTCCAGAACAAAGAAGTAGAGCATTCGTGCTATGGGTGCATAAAAAAGCGAGTACTGCTCCAGGCAATGCGGCATGCGAAATAGCATCACCAAGCATTCCTTGATTTTGCGCAAATGCAAATGCGCCCAGAATGCCGGCAGACAATCCCAACAATCCCGTACTTATTGCAATAATTGCAAGCGTTTGATCGGCACAATATGCCATAGACAATAAAAATTCATGAAACATAATATAACATCGCCCCTCTCAAACGCTATGTTGTCTTAGCATGGTACATTGTATGCAGCAAAGAGGGACTTGGAAAGTCGCACATAGGCCCATAATACAAACATGATCTATTAAGCAGCAACACCGCGTCAAAATAGCGTTCTATATAAGCAAGATGGTGATGAACAATAATAACCATTTTCCCTTTGCTAGAAAGATTTTTTAAGATATCCATAATGATGGTTTGTGCTAACGTGTCCACGCCAGAAAGGGACTCGTCCATCAAATAAAGTTTGGCATTTTGCATGAGAGCCCGTGCAAGCAAAGCTCTTTGTCTTTGACCGCCAGAAAGGACTCCAATATGTTGCTCTTTGTACAATCTCAAGTCAACCAGCTCTAAAACTTCATCTACCTGGGCATACTTATCACATGTGGGAGCCCTACCAAAGGAAAACTGTCCATAGCATCCCATAATTACAAGATCTGCAAGTGTAATAGGAAAATTCCAATCCATAGTCGCATGCTGAGGTATGTACGCAACAAGTCCTCCAGCGACAGACAAGGGTTTGTCGCCTAACGTAATCACACCAGAAACGCGCGGCACCAAGCCAACAATAGCTTTGAGCAACGTCGACTTTCCGGCCCCATTGGGACCAACCATCGCAACCAGCATTCCATCAGAAACCGAAAATGAAACGTCTTGAACGACAAATAGATCGTCATACGCTATATTTAAATTTTTTACCGCAAACATCAGTGTTCTACCAAAGTGTCAGATAGAGCAATAAAAATAGTATTAACATTATGCTGCATCATTCCGATGTAAGAAGAGGCAGCAATGCCTGGAACACCCAATGAATCCGAATACAGTTCATCTATAACTCGTATTTCCTGTCCACGGGCAAATACCCCTTTTTGAACAGCTTTTAAAGCACGAGGCAAAACGGATGATTCCAAAAAAATGGCTGAAACGTGGTTTTCTATTAAAAAGGTAATTAAGCGCTGGACATCTTTCATGCCAACTTCAGCTTCGGTACTAATACCCTGCAATCCAACAACCTGAAAGCCGTATGCCTTGCCAAAATAACCAAATGCATCGTGAGCGGTAACCAAAATACGTCGCTCAGTCGGAAGACTTTTAAATCTATCTTTTATATAGTCATCCAACCTATCAAGCTCTTTTATGTACGAATCACTTGATGTCTGGTACAACTCAGCATGCTCCGTGTCGATCTCTTTTAGAACGGTAGTAATTTCATGTACTACATTGCGCCAAAGCATTACGTCGTGCCATATATGTGGATCATATATAGACTCAAATGACGATGCGCGCAACGATCGGCGGTCTAACGCCCTAGTAACAGCCACCATACGCCTTCCTTGTTGTAGTTCAAGGGCAGAAAAAAGCTCTCCCATCTTCCCCTCTAGATGTAAACCGTGATACAAGACAACGTCAGCTTGGTCAAGAAGGTGCACATCGCGTTCTCTTGCATGATAAGAATGGGGATCCACTCCTGATCCCATAAGACACACAAGTTGAACATTGCTTCCCGCGATGTTCAAAACCGCATCCGCAATAATGCTGGTAGTGCACACCACCAAAGGAGCTTTCTTTGCGTCAATACTATCTGTTTTATGCAAACGCATTATGCACAACAGGTGTACTCCCGACAACACCAAGGAGACCAAGGCTATCAATAAACAACAAAAACGGGCAGACACGAATTATTCTCTTACGTTAGGCATATAAAGCACAGCTAAACAGATAAAACATAAATAATGTAAGTTTTATTTTCCTAAAATCCCTATGCCAAAACAAACAAAAAAAACGGTTTAATCATAGAAAAACGGGCAACAAACTGTTTAAAGTGTACCTGGTATTACACAAAACAACAATATTGATATAAAGCCTTGATTATTTATTGGCGAAAATAATAGCTTAAATGCAACATATTTTTTTGAAATAGAACAGGAGCCGCTATGATCAAAAAAAAAATTAATTTTCATACTGAATCAACAAAACTATTCAGAGAAAATCATTCGGTTGCAGATTATGTACAAAAATGGGGACATTTTACCTCTGTTGCACTCCTGGACCCCTCATGTCATATTTTTCATTGTCCAGAAGCTAATGGCATCATTGGCTACAAAGTAAAAGCTGGATGCGCAATAGTATTCGGCGATCCAGTATGTGCACAAATGAACGTTGAACAGCTCATTAATAGGTTTCATGACTATTGCTACCGCTCTGTAAAAAACATAGTACATGTTTCCGCCTCGCAACAATTTGTGACGTGGGGCCTGCAGCATAAATATCGAACCGCTATATCTATTGGAAATGAGATTATTCTTGACCCTTCATTTGATCCAAAAGAACGTAAAGGATTTGATGCGAGCAACCTCAGAAACAAATGCAACCAAGCAAAACGCCTTAATATCATTATCAAAGAGCATCTTACAGACGATCCACACATAGAAAGGGATATTGAAAATGTAGCTCGCTCATGGCTACAGGGCAGGAAGGGACTTCAAATATACCTATTACAGATAGATCTTTTCGCCCACCGGTCAAACAAACGCTGGTTTTACGCTCAACAAAACGATGAAATAATCGGCGTGCTTATGCTAAATAAATTAGACTCATACCAAGGATGGTACTTGAATATGTTGATGACCACGCAAACAGCACCACCTATCACATCCGAAGTGCTTGTCTTATCGGCCCTTGACGCACTACGACTTGAGCGATGTAACTTTGTAACGATTGGTACGCTAGCTTCATCTGCGCTTGAAACTGTAATAGGGCTTAGCCATGCTGCTACCTGGTTTGCCAAAAATACATTCAAACTCATTACTACATTATTTAAATTACACTCAAGGCAATGGTATTGGAAAAAATTTCAGCCACAAACTGCGCCCTCTTTCTTGCTTGGCAGCAATCAAGGTATCGGTATACGCGAAATAGTCGGAATTATGGGGTCGTTAAATGCCGGAAGGCCCAGCTAAATCAGTGCTTAACGCCTCATTTTTCTGGCTTTCTAGATTGGCACAATGAGAACAATATAGCTTCCTAATGCCGCAAGAACTCACATTGTAAAGTAATTGAGACACGAAAATACCCAAAGAAAGAATCCTCATAAGGTTGTTCGTTTCAGCACAAAGGCACTTAGGACTCATTCGGCCATACATGCGCATCAAAAAGCCCATTGCTACAGAAATCCCACCATTGCCTAAAAACATATCAGTGCGCCTAACGCATCCGGCCAAAACTTTACCAATTTTTTCTTCTAAATTATCACGAGAGCAACTTACCACCCGCGAGCCATTCAGTAAATAGTTGCCATAAGATTGACCTAGCATTGTACAACCAGCCCACAGTAAAAACGGTCGTATATCGCTTATCTGACACCAGAGATCATGTTGTTGACGATCTGTCAAATTATTGCGTGATGGCAAATTGTCCCTTATTGTTGTCTTAACACAAACAGATAGAGCCTCGCTTGCAACCCCCCCTAACAAAACAACACCAACATTAGAAAGGACAGCCTTAACACCGCTAGCAAGTTGAGTGCCCACCGCTTTATAAACAGGCTCGCTAGAAGCCTCAGAAACAACCGCCTGCACAGATTGATCTACACCTTCAACATTGTCAGAGCAGATGCTAGGCGCCATAGAGATAAAAAGAGGGAAAATAAGCACTATAAAAAAAGTATGCGTATATTTCATATTGAAAAATCCTTAAACGCTGGAAGGCGCACTTATGGGCACTTCAGGCTTGGTTTTTTGATCTTTCAAGTTGGCACGATAAGCAGCGTATAACTTTCTGACCTTGTAAGAGCATAGATTGTAGAGCGGTTGAGACAAAATTGCACCCACACCAAGACCCCAACTTCGAAACCATGCATGACTTCTATGCAGATCATAGACATTTCGAGAAAATAGGTGGGCAATTAAGGCTACTACAACAGGAGAGCCGCCATTTTGTAAAAACATATCAACATAACTAAGACACTTAGGAACATTACCAATGCTTACGTTAGTACTATTTTTCGCCGCATCATCAAGGCTATTAATATCTCGTGATCTGTTTTTTAATAGATAATTACCACAAGACTGGCTTAGCATTGTACTGCAAGCCCAAATCAGAAAAGGTCTAATATCACTCAAGGCACACCAAAGTTTATGCTTTTGAAAGCCAGTCAAGTTATTATCTAGCGGTAAATTGTTCACCAATTGCTTACAAATCAGCATATTGATAGCAGTACCAACAGCTGCCCCAAATACAGCAAAGCCACCGTTAGCAAGGATAACTTTACCGGCACCAGTCAATCGGCTCCTCATCGTCTTACAGGCAGGCTCGCTAGAAGCCTCAGAAACAACCGGAAACACCGATTGATCTACACCTTCAACATCGTCAGAACAAATGCTAGGCGTCGCACAGATAAAAAGGGGGAAAATAACCGCTACAAAAAAAGTATGTGTATATTTCATATTCAAAATCCTTAAACGCTAGAAGGCGCACTTACGGGCGCTTCAGGCGTATTTTCCTTATTTTTAGCGCAATAGGAGGCATATAACTTTCTAACTTTGTAAGAGCATAGATTGTAGAGCGGTTGAGACAAAATTCCACCCAAAGAAACCACAAGGTCAACAAACGCGCGCGGGACACTCTTATACTGGGTTGAAAGCGGATAAAGCATATACTTTATCATACCCCACCCCACCGTCGCCCCACCATTTTCTAATATTGGATTAATATGACCCATGCCTTTAACAAGAATATTACTAGCCATCTTATTGTCACTATTGGTATTTTTATCAATAGCGACTGCCACTTGCGAACGATTCATTAGGTAGTTACCATAAGCCTGGCTTAACATTACGCACCCTGCCCAAATGTAAGGACTAATGTTGTCAATGTGAAACCTAGGGCGTTTTATGTTTTTGAAACGTTCATCATTAACCATTAGCAGCTCAGTGTTTAATAATGCGGCCACCAAGCTATCTATAACAGGAGCGACCCTTGACCCAAGCATCCCAAAGCCACCATTGGCAAGAGCAACCCTAATGGCCATTGCAACTTCCTCTTCTTTGGGCAATTGATGCTTCATAGCGCTGCCGTCCGCCTTATCAGAAATATCAGACCTCAATGCCTGCTCAGTTGCCTCTGGCGGCCGATCTGCATCAACCATCCCATCAGAACATTGATCTTGCGCTGAATAAAAAAGAAAAGAACAAATAACCGCTACAAAAAAATTATATATATATTTCATATGCCATCTCCAAATAATTAAAGATTATATAGCAAAAATATCTCATTAATGCTTAATTGTACCACGAAAATCACAATTGTCAATAAAAACAACAAAAAAACGGCTAAGACTTAACGTCAAATAATAAGAAGCCTACCTGAAATTTTTATGAAGTTTTTCTTGATATATGCACTATTTAGCTGTATAAATTATAAATCACTTGAATAAAAAATGCAAATTTTGCCATCGTATAAGACAGAAGTGCAAGTTCAAACATACACTCTCAAAATCGGCTAAGGAAAACCCTATGAACGTTAATATCCCTAAATCAACAATACTATTTGCTTTACTGGGCGCAATTGCACTCAGCCTGCCCGCTATTTGGTTTTTCAAATGCCGTAAAGCAGCGGCTAACAACCACCCGAACGACTCCCTTGTTGTAGGAATGATCATAGGTTATGTACCATATGCCGCATTAACGCCATCGGGGCAATATGAAGGATTTGACGTAGAAATTGCACATCTAATTGCAAAAAAACTCAATAAAACATTGATTATTAAAGATATGGATTTGTCTGCTCTGTTGATTGCATTAAATCAAAACAGGCTTGATATGGTAATGACTAACTGTTCGATTACTGCAGAGCGTGAAAAACTATTTACAATGATTCACTATACCGGCGAAAAACTTACCTCATTTCCACTCGTTTTTTGGGAAAAAATCCCTAAAAACATCTCATCTATTGATGACCTTATTACATACTATCCGAATGACCTTATATGCGTTGAGCCCGGATCTACACAGGAAAAATACCTGATAACCAAACTCAACAACAATAGTATTATAAAAGTAGAATCAATTGCAGATATTATGATGAATCTACAGTATAAAAAAGTTTTGGCCGCATTTATGGACCCTGACATTATGCCAACGCTCAAAAAACAACAACCAAAACTTGTATCTATAGAGGTTAATTTACCAAAAGAATATCAATCAAACGGTGCTGGTATATGCATTAATAAGCAAAACAGTGAGCTCGCCAATAAAATCGGCACTATTATTGCTGAACTTAAAAATGATGGCTCAATAAAACAGGCTGAAAAAGTATGGCTTAATAAATAAGGAAGCCTGCAATGTTTTATTCTTCTTTGATTTTGTATGCCCCGCTTTTATCGCGCGGACTTGTAATTACAATCGGCGTATGGGCCCTGAGTGCATTGATAAGCACTACCATAGGCATAATTTTTGGCGTAGTGTCAAAGCTGCCAACAATGATTGGACAGATTTGTGCGCCTCCCATACTTTGTTTTGTGTTTCTATGGCGCGCAGTACCGCTGTATGTACAACTTTTAATAGCATATTTTGTCTTACCAGACCTGCTAGGCATCAATTTATCGCCAATTGCTGCATCTATTATATCTTTGAGCCTATGTTCATCGGCATACGTAACTACTATTGTAAGATCAGGAATTTCATCTATCCCCAATGGCCAATGGGATGCCGCTGCTTGCGCGGGACTCAACAATATACAGACAATGCGTTATATTATTTTTCCACAAGCAATTAGAGTTATAGCGCCCATCATGGTTAATGAGTACGAATCACTTATTAAAAGTACCGCCTTGCTCTCTGTATTGGGAGTTCCTGAGCTTACTAAAATTGGCAAAAATATAATCGCGCACTATCTCAATCCAATTCCAGTGTGGGGTATTATAGTATTGATCTACCTGCTGCTTTCTGGATGCCTAATGCTTTTGTCACGCATGTTAGACGGAAAATACTCTCAAAAGCCCGCTGATAACATCTAGCGCATGGCTCTGCCGTCGCTGGTTAGACTTTGAACTTTTGGCCGGACTACGATGGACAAGTCGAACTTTTGACTGGAAAAAGCTCCTTAAAAATTTGGAGGAGGTCTTTGGCGATTCTGGCATGTCTGTCGATGCAACATCATAACTGGTGATTGTTATCGACCTTTAGGCTCAATGGAAATCTGATACCCAATTGCATCAAGCACACGATTAAATGTAGCAAGTGTAATGTTTGTTCTCTTTCCTACCCGCAATTCCTGAATAATGGTAGGCGAAACTCCCGCCTCTGCGGCTAATTTGCGTACAGACACTTGATCACGTTTCATTGTTGCAAGAAGGAGTTCTGATAACAAAAGCTCTTGATATTCTTGCTCGAGTAACTTCTTTTGTTCAGGGTCATCAATGAGCACATCATATGTTGATTTAACCGTCTTGTTTGTCGTCTTACTCTTTTTCATAATACATTCCTTGAGCTATACGCATTTCATAATCGTTATATGCTTTCAATGCCCTGTCCTTTTCTTGTTCACGCATCTTTTGAGTCCTTTTTTCAAATGCGTTAGTAACGATGATTTTCTTACCCTTAAAAAAGAAGCATAAATAACGATCTGGTTGGGGCTTGAAGGCATATATGTTATCCCCCTCGTAACGAAACTTGGTCTCGTCGTGAATTTTAGCATGAGTTGCCATCAAACGGAAAAGACTCATAACCTTACGCTTTCTATCATCTGTTAGGTCAAGAAATTGTTGATAAGGGGTTATATAAACCACAGATTTGTAAAAATCGCAGACGATAGTATCCAATACATAACACACCTCCATGGCTCAAGAGATACCTAAACCAGGCGAACCCACCGACCAGCACTGTCCTGATCTATCAAGCCAGCCACCATAAGCTCAAAAAGAATCTGCTGCGCCCGTACAAGCTCTATATTGTTAACCTCAAGCAAACTGTCTACATATTGCGCAGATTGGCACTGTAACAACATTTTCATTCCAACAACAACATCACTAATCGCATAGTCTTCCAACAGTTTTTCAAGCGACTGCGTAGCTTCACGCACCTGTCCACTATGGTTGATCTTTTTACCAACTTCTAAGTGAGGTTGTGACGCCGGCACATTATCAATAGGCGTGACGCGCTCAGGAGACATTTCAGTAGACCGTTGAAACCCAAACTCTATAAGAATGTCATTCGCGTTCGTAACAAGCTTTGCCCCCTGCTGAATCAACTCATGGCAGCCAACGCTCAATTCATCGCCAATAGAGCCTGGAATAGCAAAAACCTCTCTTCCCTGATCAAGCGCATATTGAGCTGTAATACGAGCACCACTTTTCTGTGCAGCCTGAACGACCAAACAACCATGACTAAGGCCGGAAATAATTCTATTTCTTGCAGGAAAATTACCAGCCAAGGCTTTAGTGCGAAGAGAAAATATGCTTAAAACAGCACCACCAGCAGCAACTATGGATTCAAATAATTTTTTGTTTTCCCACGGATAAGGCTCCAAAAGACCCGACCCAAGCACTGCTATCGTGCTTCCACGTGCTTTTAGGGCTAGTTCGTGAGCCATAGTATCAGCACCACGCGCACCACCGCTCACTATGGTAAAATTGTTTAACACCAGCTGAGGAATAATGGAAACAAGCACCTGTTGGGCATAGGAACCCGCTTTTCTAGAGCCAACAATGGCTAATGCCTGGTCACAATGCAACAATCCATGATAGTACAAGACGGCAGGAGGACCAACAATAGTCGACAATGACGAAGGATAAAACTCTGACAAACAGGTCAAAACCTTAACATGGTGACGGTCAATAAGCTCAGTTTCTTCGTCCAAACATTTGGCATCTGCAAGGCCATCGACCAACAGTCGAGATATTCTTGGTGACACACTAAACTGCTCGCAAAAGTCATTTACAGAAAAACGGTAAAGATCTGTCCATTCAATTGAACTGGATTTACGTTCAAAAATGGTACGCAATGTAAGCGCCCCAACGCCGTCTATCAGAGAGGCGTGTAAAATTAAGCGCTCAGACGCAGATAGACTCATTACGCAATACCAATCTTATTCTTGGTCATCCTGAAGCTCGTCATTGGTCATCGGTTTAGCATCAACACTCACAGAAGAATCGGCCTTTTTTGGCGGTAAATTGGGTAAGTCATCTGGAGCCTGATCGTGAAACGCACAAATAGTAGAAAGCTTTTGGCCTGCACCCAATCTAATAAGTCGCACTCCCTTTGCCTGACGCCCCATCGTGCGAATTTCACTTGCCGGAAGACGAATAATCTTTCCAGACTCGTCAATGAGTAAAATATTTGAATAAGGGGTCACAACACAAAGCCCTATAACCTTTCCATTGCGCTTGTCTGCCGGTATAGCCCTAACCCCCATACCGCTACGATGAGCAACACGAAAATCAACAATGCTCACTTTTTTTCCATAACCATGCTGGGTTGCAAACAATATTTCTCCATCTTCATCTACAACTTCCATGCCTACAACATGGTCACCTTTACGCAATTTTATACCGATCACACCAGCAGCTTGCCTGCCCATGGATCTCACTTCGGTCTCTTTAAAACGAATCCCTTGACCGTTAGCAGTTGCAATAACAATCGACTGCGAACCGGAACTAACAGCACAAAACACAAGCTCATCCTCTTCGTGTAAAGTCAGCGCCCGTATGCCAGTTGACCGAATTTTAATAAATTCAGCAGCATCAGTTCGTTTTATAGTGCCTAACCGAGTAAGCATAATGATAAATTGGCCATCCATATCACGTGTACACAGTAGCTTGACCACTCTTTCACCGTCTTGCAGTGGGAGAAGATTGACTACAGCACGGCCTTTTGCTGTACGTGAGCTTTCAGGAACCTCAAACACTTGTAGATTGTACACTCTGCCAAGACTGGTAAAGAAGAGAAGCGTGTCATGATTTTTTGTCACAAAAAGATCTTCAACTATATCATCACTACCTTCAAGCGTTGCCATCCCCATCTTGCCTCTTCCACCGCGATGTTGTACCTCATACGTATCAAGCGCAACGCGCTTAAGGTAACCTTTCATAGTCAAAGTCACCACAACCTCATCGTCCGGTATCAGGTCAACCTCCGTCAGAATGTCAACAGGAGCTTCGATGCGCGATCGTCGCTCATCACCATATGTTTGTCTGAGTAACTGTAACTCCGAACGAATCTCTTGGGTCAATACTTCCGGCTTGTCAATGATTGAACGTAAATGCTCTATAGACAGTTTTAACTCTTCAAGCTCAGAACGAATTTTATCCTGCTCTAGCCCTGTCAAACGCTGCAAACGCATTTCAAGTATCGATTTAGCCTGTTCTGCAGTAAATGAAAAGCGTTTATTAAGGCTCGTTATGGCCTCATCCGAAGAAGACGATCCTTTAATGAGCGCTACAATTTCGTCAATATTTTTAAGCGCTACAACAAACCCTTGTAAAATATGCTCACGCGCCTGAGCCTTTTTAAGATCAAAAACAGTTCGCTTGTAAACAACTTGGCGACGATGATAAATAAATTCATCAATCATCTGGCGAAGCGTAAAGACAATTGGCCTATTATCAAGCAAAGCCAACATCAATATCGGAATGGATGTTTGCAATGCGGTATGCTTATAAAGTTGATTGAGTATGAGCTGCGGAGATTCTGCCCTTTTTATCTCAACAATAAGGCGCATTCCTTTTTTATTAGATTCATCACGAATATTTGAAATACCTTCAATAACCTTTTCCTTAACCAACTCAGCCATTTTGATGGCAAGATCAGCTTTGTTAACCTGGTACGGTAGCTCGGTAATAATGAGCGCCAACCCTTTGTTGGTCTCCTCCGTGTTGACTACGCCACGAACAATAACATTGCCTCGACCAGTCTTGTAAGCACGTACTACCCCAGAACGACCACAAATGATGCCACCGGTAGGAAAGTCAGGAGCCGGAATCAATTCAAACAAGGCATCGTCAGACAGTTGAGAATCATCCAATATCGCAAGACAAGCATTAAGCAGCTCTGTCAAATTATGAGGCGGTATCGATGTTGCCATCCCAACCGCAATACCAGCCGTGCCATTTGCCAAAAGGGTTGGCAACTTACTTGGCAGCACAACCGGCTCAACGGTCGATTCATCAAAATTTGGTACAAATCCGACCGTCTCACGATCAATATCGGCTAGAATTTCTTGGGAAATTTTCTGCATTCTAACTTCGGTATACCGCGGTGCTGCAGCATTATCGCCATCCACTGAACCCCAGTTGCCTTGGCCATCTAGCAGGGGGTAACGCTTAGAAAAATCCTGCACCAACCCAACCATCGTACCATAAATTGCTTCATTGCCATGCGGATGAAACCTACCCAGAACGTCACCCGCAACACGAATGGATTTATGATATGGCTTGTTATAATGAAAACCTAAAAGATGCATGGTATACAAGATTCTGCGATGTACCGGCTTTAAACCATCCCTAACATCCGGAATGGCCCGACTTACAATTACAGACATTGCATAATCAAGGAAAGAGCCTTTAAGCTCATCTTCGATCAGGATTGGCCTTACTCTCATTTTTTTATCGTTTTTATCATCACTATTGGTTATTGATTCCATATGAAGAATCCTTTTGCTATAGCCCGGTTTTGCTGAATAAATTTGACATTTAGAATACTAAATAGATCGACACAACACAAGCGAAAAAGAAGCAACATTAGGATAAAAAATCAAAAAATATAAAAATCACCTCTTCTCCTTCATATACGCCATAAAATCATGTATAGTTACATACCATTATATACCAATATATAATGGTAACCCCAAATAAATCACGACGTATCAAAGGATTTTTAAATGATTTTCTATTCGAAAATTAAAATAAGGGGGTGTTTCGCCCTCATATGTTTGTTATGTTGCTTGCCAGACGCGCGAGCAGAGAAGAACCAACCTCCGGCGCTCAACCTGGATGCATCATCCCAGTCTCTAAACCTGTCCGTACCGACCAAAATAAAGTCAATCTTTCACGTTGGAATTCTGCCATACCATTTACATGACGGAAAAATGTACTTTTTGTTAAGTAAAAACACAAAAGGCGAATGGGGCGATTTTGGCGGGCCATGGGGCAATGAGGGCATTTCCTATTTAAAAACAGCGCTCGACTATTGCTCAAAACAAACGCGTTATGTCTTTGGAAAACTGGCCCTGGCAATAAGGCCACTCGAAAAAACGTTATCACGAGATGAAATCGATAATTGTAGCCAACAAAGCAATAACTACCTTGCTACTCGCATAACAAACCAAGTGCATAATAAAAAAAACAGCTCACATATGTTTTTAGCGCATGTTGACTTTGTGCCTGAGGACACATTTAACAATGCATCTCCCGTGCCAGATCAGAAGAAATTAAACTATGCGTGGATACCAGCCAGCGAATTTATGCAAACCATTGGCAAGATTAAAAATCGATGGCAAGCCTTTTACCTTAACAAGCAGATAAATAGGCATTTTTTTGATATTTGCACCCATTCGTATGATGAAATCATGCGAATCGTTAGCCAAGAAAACAAAAATATCCCCTTAAAAGAGGAAATTCTAGATTTGAATGTTCCTGACTTATCCACCAAGCATCACAATGTATTAAAAAATCAGCCCAACAATACGCCAATGCCATATAAAATTTGACAAACTGAATCCATTGCCTATACTGAGTTATAGATGGCACCGAAGTGGGTGGTGTCCAAAAACAAGCAAAAAGCTCTTATAGGATGTACTATGGCTAACAATATAAACAAAATTATTACACTTATGGTTCTGGTTGCCACCTCATTCGTTCTACCTGTGCATTCATCGCAAACTCAACCACAAGAGCCAGCAGCACCTGTAGACGACTGTCATGACCTGACATGTGAAAATGAATCACCCTACGCGGCTTGTAAAAAGTTTTGCGTTGAAAACAAAAAAGATATCCTCATAATAGCCAGTGCCGTTACCGGAGTGGCTATACTAGCCGTTGGTTATCGCCTGAGGCACAAATTTTGGCCTAATTGGAGTTACCTTGTTGCAAAATTAAATAATAAGTACATTTGCCAGGAAGAAGTCCCTGTTTGCTTGCCCGGTGAACGATTAATAACGATTAAGCAACAATATTGGTCACGAATAACAGATCAAGAAGTGGCAACGATGATCAATAAAGATTTTTTACAAAAATATAAAGAAGAGATGGCTCAAGTACACCCCAAACTTGGGCGAGGTTACGTTGAAGTAGCAAACGAGATATGCGAAAAGACAGAGAAAAGACTTCGTGAAGTTGCAGGATACAAGACAACGCCCAAAATGCGCACAAAATACAGAGTGGACGCTTGTCAAGAATGCCTATTTAATTTACATCGGTATGCACGCTGTGGAAATATTCCGCAGCTGTATTACATTATTGAGAGATGTCAAAAATTTCTCCCGCCTATAAGCACTATAAAGGCAACTGGTGAAACAAAATTTTTCCTAACTGAACTAAAAGACTCTCTAGAAGGCAGTAACAAACTAGATAACCTGCTATAACAACAACAGGAAACCACATGAACAAAATTATTATCACAGCCATAGCATTTGTCATCCTGACTGCCACGTCACAACAATTACCACAACAAGAAATATGTATCGAAAACAGCCTGCCAGAAAGAGTGATGGACTTTTTCGTTGATAACAAAAAGAAGACACTTGTCACAATGGTCGGAATCTGTGCAATTGCTTTGCTGTGTGTCGCTCGGCCAAACTTTATTGTGGGCCTTAAAACCGCATTCTCATCAAACGATGCAAGCAAAATAGAAAACCCACCAGTCAGAACAGGGAAAACTGCAAAAAAGAGGTCAAATAATTCAACGGCGGAACAGCTAACAACATTTGTAAAAACTGCTGCTGAAAGCGCATTTAATACCCCTGGCAAGACTGACGAAGTCATGACTGTTGTCCAGCAGGCCTTTGATGAGGATGAATCAAATACAACGCCGCCAGCTCTAAGCCCTGAAGACTCTATGCAAATACCGCAAGCTTCGCTGGATCAACTCGAAAGAGACCTCGAGTTCTTTATGGAACTGGAGCACTTGGCAAAATTAGATCCAGGCATTGATTAAATTTCATTTTATATATTTACAATAGACGGTACTTTTCGTACTCTATAGTCACCGTACTCAAAAAGTAACCGGACGCACATTTTTTTAATTAAGCATTTTATATTTACCCAAGCCCAGACTTTGATCCTACAATTATGGATTTAAAAACAATATCTCTTGCAGACTTTACTCCTGACCGTATTAGAAATTTTTCCATTATCGCTCATATAGATCATGGCAAGTCGACATTGTCAGACAGGCTTCTTGAGCATACCGGAACACTAACTGATCGCACAAAATCAGCACAGTTCCTTGACAAGCTCCAGGTAGAAAAGGAGCGCGGCATAACGGTAAAAGCCCAAACTGCCTCTATGTTCTATGAGCTTGATGGCACTTTGTATCTGCTCAATTTAATAGACACGCCTGGACACGTTGACTTTAGTTATGAGGTCTCACGGTCACTGTACGCATGTCAAGGCGCATTACTCCTTGTCGACGCAGGACAAGGCGTGCAAGCACAAACAATGGCAAATTTTTTCCTGGCGTTCGACCAGGACCTGACTATAATCCCAATCATTAATAAAATTGATCTTCCAACAGCCAATATTGAAAGCACGTTGCATCAACTCAAAACGTTATTTGATTTTCAAGAAAGTGAAGTAATCTGCGCATCGGCTAAAGCAAACATAGGAACCGATGATATTTTAAAGGCTATTGTAAAAAGAATTCCACCACCAAAAACTATCGTAAACAGTCGACTAAAAGCTTTGCTTTTTGACTCATGGTTTGATGAGTTTAGAGGTGTTATATGCTTGGTTGCCCTAGAAAGTGGCAACATCAAAAAAGGTGATGCTATAAGCCTTGCACAAACTGAGCGTAATTATGAAGTTCTTGAAGTCGGGCTTATGTACCCAGATATCAAGCCGATGCACGCATTGTTTGCAGGACAAGTTGGATACCTTATTGCCGGCATGAAAACGGTTCAAGAAGCACGCGTAGGTGATACAATATTTCATACCTCGCAACCAGTAACCGCATTTCCTGGATTTAAACCGGCAAAACCTATGGTATTTGCTGGCCTTTTTCCTATCGACAATGAAAACTTTGAAGACTTACGCGAAGCCATTGAAAAATTAACGCTCAACGATGCAAGCGTGACCGTTGAAAAAAAGACATCTGTCGCTCTAGGCTTAGGGTTTCGGTGCGGATTCCTTGGATTATTGCATATGGAAGTTTTCAAGCAGCGCCTGGAACAGGAGTATAACGTTACAGTCATTGCAACAGCTCCAAGCGTTTTATACAAAATAAAGTTAGAGCACAAACCGGAGTTACAAGACATAGAAAGTCCTTCCGACTTTCCCTCATCATGCCAAATTGAGGCGATCTTCGAACCGATCATTAACGCCACAATCATTACCCCTGCGCAATATCTTGGTAACATCATCACATTATGTGAATCAAAGCGTGGAATACAGAAAGGTATGACCTACCTAGACGAGCAACGCGTCATATTAAAGTATGTACTACCCCTCAACGAAGTCGCGACCGATTTTTATGATGAACTTAAGTCGTTCAGCTCTGGATACGCAAGCTTTGACTACGAAGAGGCTGGCTATGAGGCTGCCGATCTTGTAAAAATGGATATTTTGTTAAATGGCAAAATAGTGGATGCACTATCCTGCATCGTACACAAAGACAAAGCATATTCCATTGGCCGTGGACTGGCAGAACGCTTAAAAAAAGCAATTCCACGCCAACTTTTTGAAGTCGTTATTCAAGCAGCCATCGCAAGCAAAATAATTGCACGTGAGCGCGTAGCACCGTTACGTAAAGATGTAACTGCAAAGTGCTATGGTGGCGATATCTCAAGAAAACGTAAGCTCCTTGAAAAACAAAAAGAAGGAAAAAAGAAGATGAAACATGTAGGAAATATAGAAATTCCACAAGAGGCTTTTACGAGCATACTCAAAAAAGAATAGGGCTGGTATGAAACACTTTGCTATACAAACATGAAAGGTGAATTTTTGTCAACAACCGCACTTCCGGTCACAAATACGGAGATACCCGAACAGGAATTTTCTGGAAATATATACCTGTTTCATGCATTTGACGTGGGTGAAGATATAAATTTTGAAAAAATTCAACAAATACGGTCCATTAAGCAGATCTCTCTCTCGCTGCCAAAATATTTTAAAAACTACCATACCCCACTTGCAATAGAGCTACCAAGGCCACATGAAGGCACTCGATGCATCAGTAGTAAAATTCATAGTTTTGGCGCAATTTCACTCACCTATCAAATACCGTTCAGCGGCACTCTGGAAAGAGCGTTTAAGGATTTTAATAGAATTAATAACCAGTTCCTTGAACAAAGCGTTGTCGATGCCAAATCTGTATTTAAAAAAATAGAATCCTGCATTACGCAGCCTCATTTCTTTCAGATGAATACCACCTATGCGGTGGTACATGTTAATCCAAACCCTACCACAACAATCTCTGAACTGAAAAATCAGTATGGTAGCATCATCACTTCAATGCTTCGATTTGAAACACAAAGCCTATCTGAGTACCAAAAAAATGAAATTTTAGCATCGGCTATCGGATATTTTCGAGGAGACCTTATCATCGTTGATACAGACGCAACGTTTCTTTACGACGCAGAATATGCACAGACTCTAGATTTATTTGAATTTGCCAACATTCAGCAACTTGAATTGAGATATTTTGATCGATTATTAGATCAACAATTGCACAAAATATATGAAGGTGAGGCAAGAACTTTGCCCTTCAAAGCATATTTTCCTTTTGTGGTAAGCGCGTCGAGCGATCCTATCGCTCGACTTGGAAAAATAAAGGTTGATATTTCTGTCATTACAGAGCGGTTAGAAAGCAGTATAAAGTTCGCAGGAGAACCGTACTTTTCCGAACTATACGATCTTCTTGTAACGCAACTTGATCTAAGCAATTGGAAAAACTCTATAGACCGTAAGCTCACTATCATTCATGACATTCAATCGGTGTACCAAAACAAAATAGATGTCACTCGAGGCGACATCCTATCTGTTCTGATCATAGTGCTCATTTTTATTGAGCTACTTATCGGTATATTGAATTTTTTAAAATAAAAAATCTATTGTGCAACGATCACTTGAGCTGGTCGAAGTACTTTGTCTTTCCACATGTAGCCGGATTGAACGACTTGCATGATACACCCAGCCGGTTTGCTGCCATCAGCCTGCATATTGGCGATCGCCTCATGCTTAATTGGATCAAACTCGGTGTAGTCCGACATTTGCTCGACGCCCCACTTTTTTAAAGCCGCAGTCAATGAAGTCCTGATCAGATTAACGCCCTCTAACCAAGCCTTGGCAGAGTCTTCTTGCACAACAATAGGATGCTGCAACGCGCGATCAAAATCATCAACAATTGGCAAAATATCTAAAAAAAACCTTTGCTGCGCAGACTCTACCAACAAAGATTGGTCTCGTACCATTCGACGCTTATAATTTTCAAAATCGGCACTCAAGCGCATAAAACGGTCTTTCCATTCCTGCTGCAATGCACGACACTCAATCAACTCTTTATTAAATTCATCGCCATTTACGCATTCAGAAACAACCTGCTCATCTGCATCATTGGTATAATTTGTATGATCATTGCACATATGCGTACCACCTTTTACATGTAATTGGTTTTTTTGTAATAACTAGTTTTTAAAAAATCGAATCCCACTAGTAAGTTCAGCCTAATGGAGGATACTCACCATTTTGTATGAATATACCAGACTGGGCAATATCTAACAAAAATTGTAACTCCTACTGACCATCAAGCCGATCGGATGCGGGCACCGATTCATCAATTGCAGACTTATCCATGACAGATAATAAAGGTTCCGACGCATGTTGCGGTTTTTCTAGATTGTCTGGCAATGCCGTTGCTACACTGGTATCGCACGCCACATCATGATCCTGAACAGACGTCTCAAGCGATTGGTCATCAGGCGCCATCGGGTCAGTTTTATAGCGATACTGATAAAGATAGTATGCGATAGGAGCAAGACTGAACACCGCTACAGATGAGCCTCCAAAAATTAATACCTTGCGAAATTTATCGTAGTAAGCTGTATCAGAAGATGGTTTCTCTGGTAACGGTGGCGGCGGTGGTGGTGGCGAGACATTCCGATCCACACTTCTCTCGCCATTATTATTATTGTTATCGTTTTCTATATTATTATTATCATTTTGCTTGTCATCATTACCACCTGATGGGGGTGGTTCCTGTGGAGGTATTGGTAGTGCGGGTGGTGGTACCGACCTATTATTAATAACATCAATAACCGACTGCATATTTTTTGCTGCTGCAATATGTCTCAAAACAATTATAATTCCATTTTTTAACCGCGCAAGACGATCAAATTCTTTACCTAATTCAAATCGTTGCAGCTTTTCATCTCTAAAGCCCTGCATTAATGACCTGTCTTTTGGTGGCGTAGCGATAAATAACGCAATATGAGCCTCAATATAATCTTCTCTGCCTTGGTTCAACATATTCAGTGCATCATAGATAATTTTTTCACCTCCTGACAACGTATCTATACATGACCGAATGCGAAGAGAATGCTCAAGATGGGTCTCTATATCAATTACGTTCTTTTCATCAAAAATACGTAATAACTCGGTTGGCTTGTCTAGTCCCTGACCCAAGTTTTCCTTATTTAACATCCCAATCACCAATTCAATCTGTTTTATGCTCAAATCATGCTTTGAAGGATCCCATCCACATGCTGCAGCGTCAGAAGAAAAAAAAGTCCAACTTTTTGTTGCTTCAATAAAGCACTGGCAAGAATCATATTGGCTTTTCAGCAGGCTTTTAGTGTGACCTTCTTCCTCAAAACAACTTTTAGCTTTCTTCAAGGCCTCACGTAACAGAGCGTAAATCCCATTGCCATCTCGTAATATCTTCTTGTAATACTCGATGAGCAACACCTGCATATCTATATCGGAGCAACTAAGCTCTTTTCGCCCTAGTACATCGTCATTACCCATAGGAGCATCATTCAAGCGGCGAGCCGCAAAATGTATTATTTGAGTAGCCAATGGTACATTGGATCTATACCAATCGATCAAATCAAGAACTTTTGTGTAGAGAGCGACTCGCTCTTCATGAGTACTTTTATCCGTATTATAGAGAAGGCCCCGGTCTTCAGATGTACATGCACTGCCTTTGTAGTTCTCAAGAAAAATTTTCATTTGCTTTAGATTGTGATCACCTATTTCCTTCAACATTGCGTGAAGTATGGCGTCCTGATTGCGCGGATCAGATAGGCTATCTTGCAGTCGATCTACATAAATCTTTAATGAAGTATGTGGCAAACGTCCATTTTTAAACCCACGAACAAAATCCAATACCTCTTTGTGCTTTACATCCTCACTCGCACACGCACTTCCAAACACCATAAAAGTCATGGCAACATATATCCAACGATGTATTGAAAAAATCATATCTCTTCCTTAGTCATTGTTAATTTCTAATATAATTATTTTACCGGTTAATGTGACAGCAAAGGAGATAAAAACTACATATAACTGCACATTTATAATGAATCATATACCAAACTTGACGGAATGTCACTCTTTGATAGGTTAGCAATGGTAATTGTGCTGGCAAGCGGAATGTACCAATTTAAAGCCCTGTGTTTGCCAGCAAGCTCTATAGGCGCATAAAAGAAGGTAATGACGCCATGCATAGTGTATAATCTAGCAAGGAGAGATATGTTGCTATCAAAAAACTCAACGGCCCGTATGCTACTGGTCGGTGTATTTGTTATATTAACCGGATCCGCATGCGTTTCACGTTTCTATTTGAATATACCAAGGCAGGTCATTCCTATAGACTTTGACGCATCAATGCAATCGGATCACTACTCACAGCTTCTTGCCAATACACATATGTTCAACCTGCTACAGGTATTTAAAAAGGTCTACAACCATCACAAGAGCGCCTTAGAAAAAGAGCTCACCGACAATCGAATCCCACATATTTTACACATCGTCTGGCTAGGCAGCAAGCTGCCCAAAGAATATGAACAGTTTTACCAAAGCTGGCATAAGCACCATACAACATGGACACACATTTTTTGGACCGACCATCCTGCAAATTACGAATTAGGTTCCGTCCTGTGCAAGACATTTGACGAACTGGATAATGCTATTAAAAATAATGGCACCTGCGCAATGAAGATAGTAGTCGACACCGAGCAGTTACAATTTGACAATAAAAAATTCTTTAATTGCTCAAGAAACTATGGAGAGCGGTCGGATATCCTCAAATGGGAGATTGTATATCGATATGGCGGGACGTACGTAGACACTGATTTTGAATGTTTAAACGCCCTAGACCAGTTAAACAGTTGTTTTGATTTTTATACCGGCCTACAACCGCTCGATACAAATCAGGTCCAGCTTGGTGCAGCTCTTTTTGCGGCTATTGCACACCACCCCATCATGAAAGCGTGCGTTGATGGAATCAAAAATAATCAACATATTGTCCCGATCGTGGCAAAAAGCGGACCTTTACACTTTACTAAATGCTTTTTGGAAAAAGCGACTGAACACAATCTTATCAATATTGCCCTTCCAGCCGGATATTTTTATCCGTGCGGATATGAGGAACGCAACCTTGCACCAGCCAAATGGATGAAAAATGAGGCCTTAGCTGTACATCACTGGGCAGGTAGTTGGATTAAAACTGAAGGATTTGTGCGATCATAGCTCAATTTTTCCACTATTTTATCTGACTAATTGCAATGCGAATTAAAAATTCTATATTCTTTTGAAAATGAGATTTTTTAAAAGGACACTACGTAAAAGTATTCGGTTAATAAAAATAGGGAATAGCCAATGAAGCACCTACAAAGTATACGTTGTATTGTATTGGCATCGCTCATATTGTCATTCATATCAACTCTTTACGGCATACTCGATCAAGCCGCGCTCAAACGAATGATAGAATCCGGTAGCGGCCCAATCAAGCTTTCAACATTGCTTGACAGAGAAAAAGCACAGTTACAGTCGGCAATGCCAGACCCTATGGCATTGGTCATGGACGTTGTAGAGCTTAAAGACGCCGTTATAAAAACAAATCCAGGACCCCTGACCCCGCCCGGATACACACTAAGTGGCACTATTCCGTTTTTTGGCACAGAAATTGCTCTGAATTTTTATAATTCAACGCAGGAAGGCGGGTTGCTTCCACATGTATCTCTTGAGCTTGCCACACGCACATTTAAATTTAGTAATTTATCGTCAAGCTTATCATTTTTGGACGCCATTAAATTTGGCGCGTTACGCCTTATCATTGCCACAGAGCCGTATACCGATCCAACAACACAAATGCCCATCAAAGCAATCAATCTGCTTGATGTTACCACCCCTCTTGGAATAAACGTACTAACATCAATCGGCATAGAGACAGATTTTTTAGCATATATCAAACAAGCAATAGAAAAGCTTGGTCCAAAATTCAGAGCAGGTGGAGATTTTTCCAAACTCAATTGCGCAATTTTTATTCCACACAGCATAATGGGCGCATACATGAAAATCGGCCTTCCTCTCAGAGTGGGTGTCGATTTTAACGAACTGTACGAACAGAAAAAAATTAGGTGGCAACCAAGAATAATAAGTTCTATTGCCCTGAAAGATATTATGTTGACTGCACAGTTCACTGAAATAATGCTTAATACAGGCCAACAAGAAGAAAAGACCAAGCAAGATAAAGCACGTATTAAACAAGGCGCAGAACAAGCCAAAGAGGCAGGAAAAACATCCGCACAGATTGCCCAAGAAAAACAGAGGATAGCAAGCGAAATAGAAGCAACGCCAACACCAACAGGAACAAAACTTATAGCTCAAACCGGCATTGTTATCGGACTGGTAAACCAGGCCTCCCCACTTGTCCTTTCCGCAACAGCAACGTTTAGACCAAGTAAATTTGGCATACGCGGAACCCTTTCCGGAATGTATAAACAGGCATTTGGTATTCCATGGTTAGATTTAGGCAATTTTGTTATCGGTTTAGATTGTGACTTCGCAACGGCAGCGGTAACATTGGCTGCCGGATCACCATTTACAGGCATAGAACTTGGCGGCGCATTAAGACTTGGCAGCGGAGCAGATGAATCAATTATACAAATGTCAGGCAGAGCCTCCATAAACTTAACGGAGATGCCCGAATTCCACATGAGCGGAAGCGCATCGCAGCTACCATTTACAGCACTTTTGAAATTTTTGAGCTCTGCCGTTCTTTCCTATGGCCAACAGATCACTTTCAGCAGCTCACTGCCCGACATTAGATTAACCGATGTAGAACTTACGCTAGGACTCACTTCAAAAGAAAAAAGAATCAAAAGCGAGTCTGAAAAGGAAGGAGAAGAGGAGGAACGTGTTGAGAAATTAGTTGATGAAAAACTTGAGAAATTGGCACAAGAGGGCAAAGCTATACCTTTCAAAGAACATGAAGCGAAACGACAGGAATTCAAACAAGAGGCTAAACAAGAAGTTGAAGCACAATTAGCAAATGCTCCAACAAAAAAAATAGTGACCGATCTCACTCGCGGCGAAGTTTCACTTTCTTCAAAAGAAGTGGCAAAAGGAGACAAAAAGGTTACACAAGAAACGCTTTTAAGTTTAGCGCAAGGCTTGGTTATTAAGGGGGGCGTGGACGTAGGTGGCTTTAAAGGATCAATAGGATTGGAAGTAAATATCCCGGACATACCAGGGATGTTAAAATCTCCGATATTTAAAGATCGTTGGAAGTTAACAAAAGGGGTAATGCTTGTAAACCTATTGCAACAGTTCAGAATTACCGCCTCGGGTAATTTAGATCCGATCGTAACAAGATTTTTAAAGTTCACAAGCATGCATAATCCTAAAGTCGGACCTCACTTTGAAATCGCGGCAATCGTAACCGAAGGCGCATGGATGAACGGAACCGGCATGCTCGAGATCCCATTTTTGGGCCTTCGCGCGGGAGCAGCATTTTCTGCTGACTCAAGGGGCATATTTGGAACAATTCAGACCGGAACCTTTTTTAATACTAAAATTAGAACAGCTGAGTTTCTTCTACCATTCAGCAATGTAGGAGACTTTTCATTATCATACCAAATGACCGCAGATACCTTACAGCAGATAAAAAAGACACTCAAAGATAAGCTTTCTTCGTGGAAAGATAGCGTGGGAACAGTATTTGAAAATAGACGGAAAGAACTAGAAAGACAAATAAGGCAAAAAGAATTAGAGATGGTAACAATCAATAGCCAACGTGAATACTACAGCAAGGAGTGCGAAAAAAGGGCCCAAAGCTCTGTGTTTTCTACAGACTATTGGAAGGCTGTCGGATCATGCGTAACAACCAAGTTAAAGGATGCCCAGGCCCAATATCACACTGTCAACAATCAGGTCAAACAGCTACGCGGATCGTTGCTAACGGTAATAGAAAAAGTACCAAAAGGACTCATTGACACTAGTGGCCACCTTGTAGACATTGCAACTGCAATAGAAATTACAAAAGTCTACGGTGTTATTTCTGCAAAAGATATCATGGCAGCAAAAATGCCCTCTTTGACGGTGGAATGCACACTCAATGCGTTTGGAAAACGCGAAGTTCGCACGCTGAACATGCAATTTGATTTTGCGCATCCAATAGACAGTTCACAGGCTATCGCTACCCAAATGATTACATTTATTTTTCCATCTTTTGGAAGTTAAAAAAAGTGGCATAAAAACTTTCTGTTGATTTTCGATGTAGATTGCATGTACGGTCCAGCTAACTACATTTATATTTTTTTAGGAGATACTTGAATGCGTACCCAAATACATATGTTAGCCGCACTGATTCTTATAATTCCAACATCATCTACGGTGGCACTCGTTAGCAGAAAGACATTTGTAAAATTCGCCAACAACACACCATTTGATATAACGGTCAAAAATTTTTCTACCGAATTTGATACGACGCTCGACAAAAATCAATTTGGAGCCGATCAAGCCGGTGTAGTGATACGATCAGGGACAACAGAGAAAAAGATAGTTTTTTTTGAGCGTAACGTTGATATCAAGAAAGGCAAAGAGTACAAGTTTGAACTTGGATTAGAGGTACCCATTATTGGTGACCTGATTCTTGAACAAAAAATAATAGGCAAAAATATAAATAGTCAGATGTATTTAAGCGCAAGTTCGGGCTATGATAGTACCGCTCAAACCCGAGTCTCAAGACAATGGAAAGAAGCATCACATAAACGATCATCCATAACGCTTTCTAACGGAAGCCATACGTTTATAATAAGCTTCAATGCGTATAGTGATGGACCAGGAACGGATGATGTCTGGTATGCTATAGACTATATTGATGAAAACATGTACAAAGTTGATCCTGTTGGAAACAACGGATTAAATGTACTCATCTACAACGTTGCGGGTTTGCTAGGCCTGCCGGATGCCACACGTCTTTTAGGATTACCTCGTTTTCAATTAGGCCAATCAGCACGCGCTAAAATAATACCTGTAGAGATTGCACATAAGTATGACAGCGTCATTATTTGCGAAGCATTTGCAAAACAAACTCGTGAACCATTGATGGATGGTTTAAAAAAGAATGGCTATCCATATATCAGCAATGTCGTCGGCCTAGAAAAAGCAAACAAGCTCGGAAAAGTTATCGGCGCAGTAGCTGGTGCCGTAGCAGGGCCGCTAGGATATCTTGTTGGATCACGTACCACAGAAGACATACGCTCTGGCGGTGTATTAATTGCAAGCAAATGGCCAATTGTAGCTCAAAAATCATTAGTTTTTGACGACTGCATTGGAGTCGATTGCAATATGAATAAGGGGGCTGCTTATGTAGCCATTAACAAAAATGGTAAAAAGTATCATATCATCGGTCTGCATACAAATGCACAATGGAAGAAAGATGATACTACGCATACCATCCGACACAAACAGTTCAAACAACTAGCAGAGTTTATTAAAAATGAAAACATTCCGTCCAACGAACCGCTTATTATCGGTGGAGACTTGAACGTTGACGCGTACAATCAAGATGAATATAACGGCATGCTCAAAACGCTTCGTGCCATACATCCACCACTCGATGGACAATACAAATACACATGGGACCCTGCTTTAAACAAACTAGAACCACAGGAAGATTTAAACATTAAGGAGCTGCTTGATTACATACTGTATTCTAAGGATCACCTTAAACCAACAAAATCATTCAATCGCGTCCTATTGTTTAAAGCACATAAAGATTGGGCAGATGATATGAAAAAATTAGATTTACCTGGACAAACAACCTTGTTTGATCTTTCCGATCATTTCCCGGTGTATGGCCACTTTGTGTTTGATCAGTATTAACGTGGCCACTAAAACCACAATAAGAATGGAATTATTAACACGTCATCTTATTGATATAACTCTTACATTCGATGGTACTTTTTTCTTGCCCTATCAACTTTATTTTACATCAGAACAGTTACATAGGGCATATCCTAACATAGATGCCTTTTTTGCCCTCAAGCGTCATCATGATCCATCACTGTTATTTATGAATAGCTTTTATGCTCGGTACGCAAGATAATTTCAGAACACACTGATGTTTGCCATCAATTGACGTTCATGGCATACTCAGTGCTCATGGTTAAAGTACAGGGACGCCACCAGTACGACAATGCAATATCACAAAATAAAAGGATTCATACGTGTTCAAATCAGGCAAAACATTTCGCTTAATACTATCAATCAGTATAATCATCGGACTAACCACGCCCGGTCAGAGTGCTCCAACAGACTCGAAATCAGTTGCGCAAGCCGCAGGGGCCTTCGCGCTCGCTGGACTCTGTGTCACTGGATTATATTACGCCTACCATGGACTCATTCAGTATTTTCGTGAAACAGATGAACATTTTTTTGAAAGATTGCAAAAAGAATTTCATGAGGCAAAACAGAACAATAAAGGGTTGGTTGCCATTTTTGAACTCCCAACCACCCTTGAGACCTTTACCATTGTGGTTAATAAGCTAAATGCGCTCGATACGATTACGCTTTCTTACATCAATAAAATTGCCGACCTACAATCTTTGGCAGAAGAACGCATTGCTCAAAAAGAAAAGGCATATGCTCCCTTAAAAATCCTACATACTGAAATACACGCATATCTTGCATTACCAGCTATCCTGAGTGCGCAAAACTTTTTAAGAAGTCATGATTCATACATAGCCTTGCAAAGATATCATCAAAACCTGCTGGCCACATTTTCCAACCTAATCAACTCCTTTTTGCAAGGAGACAGAGTACCTTTGGAAAACTCAGTTCGCATCAACTGTCCACGCTCAACGTATCCACACATAGACTATGTATATTATCTTGAGGGGAAAATGAGCGCCTTAAAACAATACGTTAATGCGCTATCAATACCACATAACGAATTTCAAGCAACGTACGTTGCGCTATTTAGTGAATCACAATACCTGTATGGCAATATCAACAAACTCAGAGAGGCTGTGCTGTCTAACCCAAAGTATGAATCAGAGTTGCGTCAGCAAAAACAAGATCGCCTCGAAGAAGAGCGCATTGCAGTACAACAACAAGCGATACAGGCCCAAGCTGCCATGGCTGCCGCAATGCAACAGCAGGCTTTGGCCACACATGAACAAGCCATAGCGGCCCAACATCAAGCAGAGGCTACCTATGCCCAAGCGCATGCCGCCATGAACCCTCCTTTGCATCACAATGGCATTAACCAAACAAACCAAACTCAAGAACAATCATGGAAACCAACCTGTTGCAAATGCAATACGCGCAAGGACAATAAAGATCAGCTCGTTTGCCTTGCGCAATGCAAACACAAAATATGTCATGGATGTGCTCGTAAACATTTTGACGAACAGCAATATGTCACCTGCCCTACATGCCATGCTGCGGTTGACCTAAAGGATCTTCAAGACTCAAAGGTAATTGCACATCGCTATGCATCTGATGAATGCTGTGTGTGCCTTGAAGATATGACCTCATCTACACGCGTCTTCCTGTGGCCATGTGGACATGACATGTGCCGCAGTTGCGCCAAAGAAACACATATTGCAAGAGGAATAGAGAATTGTTCAAAGTGCCGATCAGCCGTTGATAAACGCATGTTACAATATGCTCTAAATACCCGTTAAAATACGCTGGAAGCTTCGTAATGACATCTACAGACATTCGTCAAAAATTTTTCACATTTTTTGCAGATCGATCTCACCAAATCGTGCCAAGCTCTTCGTTAATTCCCGCCCAAGATCCCACTATTCTATTTACCAATGCGGGCATGAATCAATTTAAGGATCTGTTCTTAGGCCTAGAACAAAGATCCTACGACAAAGCGGTCTCCATTCAAAAATGCGTAAGGGCCGGCGGCAAACATAACGATCTTGATAACGTCGGATTCACGGCGCGACATCTTACTTTTTTTGAAATGATGGGAAATTTTTCCTTTGGTGATTATTTTAAAAAAAAGGCGATCGAATATGCGTGGGAATTTCTTACACAAACGGTAAAGATAGTGCCAGAAAATCTTCATGTAACGGTACATCAAACCGATGATGAATCTTATGAGATATGGAAAACAGAGATTGGCGTTTCTCAAACACGACTACATCGCCTTGGTGATAAAGAAAACTTTTGGCAAATGGCCGACCTTGGTCCCTGCGGTCCGTGCACTGAAATTCATCTTGACCGCGGCCCTTCCTATGGGTGCCCCAATATAGATGTATGCGGCCCAGCCTGCGATTGTGACCGTTTTTTAGAAATTTGGAACTTGGTCTTTATGCAATATGACAGACAGCCGAACGGATCACTAATCCCGCTAGGTCAGACCGGAGTTGACACGGGTATGGGGCTTGAAAGATTGTGCGCAGTCTTACAACATGTTGATAGTGTGTATGAAACAGATCTGTTTACGCCAATAATTCACGCAATAGAACAAACAATCGGCAGGACGTACACTCAAGAAACTGATTCAAACAAGGCTGCATACCATGTTGTTGCTGATCACATACGCTCATCTTCACTTCTTATAAGTGACGGATGCACCCCCTCAAATGAAGGGCGCGGATATGTCTTACGAAAAATAATTCGCAGGGCTGCGCTTTTTGCACAAAAATTAACGAGCGGATCACAAGCAGCACACATAACGCCAGAAAACCTATTTACTCAAGCCGTTAACAGCGTAGTAAACCTTCTTGGCCCAATCTACCCAAACCTGATTGACACGCAAGTACGCATACAGGACGTACTAAAAAGCGAAGTTGAAAAATTTGCGATCAATTTGTCACGTGGCCAGCAACTATTTAACCGATATATTCAACAAATTCACTCCTCTAAAATAGTTCCTGGAGCTACTGCCTTCAAGCTATACGACACGTACGGTTTTCCATTAGAACTGATTACCGTTATGGCTCATGAGAATGGGTGGACTGTAGATGTGTCAGAATTTAATGCGTGTATGGAAAAGCAACAAGCACAATCTGGTAAAAAAACGGTTGATGCGTTAGATTATGTAGCCATTGACGAATCTATCCATACCGAATTTACCGGATATCAGGAGCTTGAAACAACTTCCTACATAAGCGCACTTGTAATTGGGCATGAACTCGTCGAGATGGTACCACCTGACACGCAATGCTGGGTTATAGCAGCACGGTCACCCTTCTTTATTGTAGGCGGCGGCCAAGTACCAGATGAAGGCTGGATAACAATTGACCAATTCAAGACCAAGGTACAACAGCTGCGATACATCAACGGTCGCATTGCAGCGCTTATTGAGGCACCCACAACACTGACAGCATCGATGAAGCTTACAAGCACCGTCGATGATCAAACACGAAACAATGCCATGAAAAACCACACCGCAACTCATCTTTTGCAGGCCGCTCTACAGCTCACACTGTCAGATGATGTCAAACAGGCCGGCTCACTCGTTCATCCTGACTACCTGCGTTTTGATTTTTTGTATCACACAAACCTAACACCCGAACAGATCAGGCGCATTGAGTTCGTAGTCAATGAGAAAATTCAGCAAAATGTACGAGTCAATATAGAATACGGATCGTTAAAGGAAGCTCAAGAGAAAGGCGCATTGGCTTTTTTTGGTGAAAAATATAACCCAGAACAGGTTAGGATGGTAATAGTACCTGATTTTTCTACAGAATTGTGTGGAGGAACGCATGTTCAACATACCGGAGAAATTGGCGTTTTTAAAATTACAGAAGTATCGTCACCTTCTGCAACAACCAGGCGAATTGTAGCGATAACCGGACCTAAGGCTGTTGAATTATTTCAAAAACAATCGGAAATCATAAAGCTTTTGGTCAACGAATACAAAGTCCCTCAGAACGACCTTTTGCCGACGATAATAAAAAATAAAGAGACTTTAAAAGACCTCAGGGGACAGGTAGCGCAATTAAAGCGTAGTTGCTGGGATATAATGGCACCAGAATGGAAGCAAAATATATTGAATGTAGATGGCATACCATTTCTCTTTCTGTCCATACCGGACGCCAATGCCCATGACTTAAGAGGCATAGCCACACAACTAACACAAGACCAGCCCGGTTTTTACGTTATATCAGGCAGCGATGGGCACCAGCAGGCATACATTGCAACCTTATCTGCACAGTGCACACAAAAAATTAGTTTAAAACAGTTTTCAACATGGCTGAAGACTCAGCATGAGATCTCCGGCGGCGGATCCGAAAAAAGTTTTCAAGGATCATCTCAAAAGCCTATCGATGCTCATATGCTAAAAGAATCTATAATCGAATGGATTAAGAAAGAATCTCATCCCTCCAGTTAATGGAGCCTAGTCTGGATCGAGACGAGAAGGCATTTCTCGATGTAGAAATCCACCAGGTTTTTTTGCAACAGCAATTAATTCTGAGAATTTATTCTCAATAATACCAGTTGCGCCAAGTAGATCATATTTGCTAAGCCCACTCCGACAAGTGATGCAAGGAGCAGTCCACTCGTCGTCTAGACTGTGACTCACAGCTCCATTCCAACATATATAGCATGCACCATGCCCATTGTTACATGGACACATAAAGGCCCATTGTGGCACCTGTGCCTTGCAGCCAACACAAAAGGTCGAATCAATATTGTTTGCTGCATTGCTTTCTGAAGCGCTTTGTTCAGCCAGCGATTTTTTCAATGCATTCTGTAATTTTTTTATTTCAGCGTCCTTTTGTTTAACCCTGTTCATCTGCCTTCGCACTTCAATAGGAATCAATTGACGCAATATTGGTCCTGACAACTTAACACCAACAACTAATGCAATAACACCCAAGACTATCTTATATTTATGTTTTGAAAAAAATCCACTCTGACCATCAGACGCCTTAACCCCACCGGATTGCATACCGGCTTCTGGGGCCTCCTCTGAGGCCGATTCAAAGCCTGACAAATCAAAATCGCTTAAAAAATCATCTTCTGCGCAACTATCCCTATGTTGCTTGGCAGGCTCTTCATATGAACTATCTTCAAATAAATTATCATCAAAACCATATGATAATGGTTGGATAGCCAACATCATCACCAAGATTAGCATCGAGTTATTGCATAACATTTTATTTTTCCTTTAATTTTGCGCTGGCAAGTTTTTAATTAGACCAGAAAAATTATCTACAATTCGATTTACTTGACTAATAGCATCATCATTTGTTATTAGTCCCCTACATTCACCACACCTAATCACGTTCGACCTAAGCGCAGAATCTGGAGCAGGTGGCCAGTTATCTGTCATCATCGCCCCATTAATCTGATCTTTCACACAACGGAAACAGATCGAATGCCCACCCTCAAAACAATAATGAACAAAGGCCCAATGAGGTAAATGATTAAAGCAAACACTGCACTCTTTGCGATGCTCTAGCTCGTCTTTTAACGTAGTACACTTGATACACTCAGACTTAGAATAATTCGTAGTCTTTTGGTTGTTTAATAACTGTTTTACATGTTGTTCTAGCTCACGACAATGAGAGCATGCAGCCTTAGGAGTCTGCCTAGGAGCCTCAGGGCCATCAGGATATTGCTTGATATAGCGAATAACATTGCGTACGGCGTCAATAGAAAATCGATCCGATAATGGCATCAACATCTTAATACCAACAACTGATGCAATAGCGGCTGAAATTACCTTATATTTGTGTTTTTCAAAAAATCCATTCTGAACTTCGGGAGTCTGAATGTCATCTGATTGTACATCTGCCTGAGAATCTGGTGGGCAGACCTCCTCTTCCTGCGCAAAATCATCGGCACAAAAAACTTGACCGGGTTCAGCAGAATCATCCGGCAAAAGATCATCAAACAAAGCACCATCGTAACCGTACAATAACGATTGAATAGCAATCATTACCGCTAAAATCTGGATCAAATTATTACGTATCATGTTCGCCTCTATTTGGTTGGACAACCAATACAATTCTCTTGCAACATTAGTTATTATAATTATATCAAAAATGCACTATGTGTCAAATTATCGATTCATAGAGGGTCTTTTAGGCAATAATGATATAATCGGGATTGCTACTGAGCGCAAAATGCGTTAGGTATATAGGTCAGCTTCTGATCACGTGCTCCGGCGCCCACAATGATTGCAACATCAAAGCGGCAATCCATATGCGCACTTTGTGCATACTGTGCCATAAAACAGCGCGCTGCAAAGGCAACTGATCTTTGCTTTTTTGACGGTATGAGGTATTCAATGGGCATCTGAACAGAACAACGATATTTGACCTCTACAAATACTAAAAGTGATGATCTGATCGCTACAATATCAAGCTCTCCACCAAAAACAATGTAGTTACGAGCAATGATCTTAAACCCATTCTCTATTAAGTGACGAGCAACAGCCTCTTCCGCTGCATAGCCTTTGTGCTGGGCTACTGTCTTTATGCCCACATTTTCAGCCAAGAATACCAAGGGTCTAGTTTCATCTGATGCTGATTGATGAGCTGCTCGTGATCGGCATAACGGTCAATAAGGTGCAGGCGTTTTGCCTTCATGGCCTCTTGGTCGCCACACAAACTTACAAAATCTAGCTCCAGACGTATGCAATGAGGTATTAGTGCAGGCTCTTTTGTTGCCAGCTCACGCACATACTTGAGATGCCTATTGCACGGCTCTAGCTGCCCTCTATGTACAAAGAAACGACATATGGAGGCCTCAGAATCAAACAAAGATTCGTACGCCTTTGCCCGTAACTGGACAACCTGATCCCTGTACAAAGCAAACTGCGCCTTACCCAAAAATGCATCTGCCAAAGATATAACCTTTTCAGTATCTGTTTGATCCCTATCGGATGGACGGATTGCACAATTTTGAGCCGAAACTGCTCGAAATTGTGCATATTCTAATAATTCTTTGCCTGCCCCTGGATAAAAATTGACAAATTGGTTATACAATTCTGATGACTTTGTGTACTGTCCAACGTCGTAATAAAGACCTGCTAACTCAATCATTATATCGGACAACTTGGAAACGTCGGTACACAGCCGCATAAGTCGCTCAAGCGCTGCAATCGCCACGGCACTGTTTCCTTTCTGGACTGCACCATTTTTTATCTGCATAATTTGATCATAGGTCATATTGGCATATGGACCGGCCTCTTTGGAACGCACTGGAACGTGTTTAGTGGGAGCTTTAGCATTAACAACACATGCCGAAAATCCAGAAAAAATGAATAATGCTAGGTAAAAAAATAATCTGTTTGTCATATAGGCCTTAAAGAAATTATATATTCCGTCCATGTACGCAAGAAGAGCATAAGCATATCTATTCTGTTTACTTTAGGTTCAGTATACTGATATCCACATGAAAAAACGAGAAGCATCCCAGAAAATCGCGGGTAATCTGGAATTATTCAACACGTACATCGCAAAGAATGGTAACTTGTATACAGTTTTAGTTATAAGAAAGTAATCTGCATTATGAACAAAAAAACAATTGTATCAGAACTCATAAAAACCGATAAAATAACAGCCGATCAATACAATGAGTGCATGCAAGAGAATGAACGCTCTCATAAACCGATCGACCAAATTCTGGTTGATAAAGGATTTTTCACTCCAGTTGAGATCGCAAGGGTGTATGCGGACTACGCTCATATGCCTTTTATTGAAACAATTACAGAAAAGATGGCTGATCAGACGCTCCTTGCAAAAATTCCACTCAAATATTTACGCGACAATGCCGTATTGCCAACAATCAATGAGGGGCGAATAATGGTATTATGCGCTAATCCGCTTGATTTTGAATCTCTGGATAGCCTAAATCTTTTACTTGGCGGTGATGTGCTGTACGGCGTTTCTCCACGACAAGCGATCATTAGCAATATAAATCGATACTACCCTCTAGAAGGCACTAGAGAAATGATCGAGGAGTTACAAAGCGAAGAAAAGGATATCGAAACGGTATCCTTTGATAATATTGAGGAAAAAGACATCCTTTCCATGGCTGCAGAGGCGCCTATCATCAAACTGGTAAATTATCTACTCTTTCAGGCAGTAAAACAAGGCGCATCTGACATACATATTGAACCTCAAGAAAAAGAAATCCGCGTACGCTATCGAGTCGATGGCATAATGCGCACCATACTTAATCCACCAAAACGAGTACAAAATGCTCTTGTCTCACGCATAAAGATCATGGCTCAAATTAATATTGCAGAGAAACGTATACCGCAAGACGGACGTATTCAAATCAAAATTGCCGACAAACCGATTGACATTCGAGTTTCAGTGCTACCTGTCTCATACGGAGAAAGAATCGTGATGCGATTACTCGATAAGTCTCGCTCTTTTAGCAATATTGATGCGCTTGGCTTGAGCCCGCGCGACTTATCCGTTATTCGTCATAGCATCAGCCAGCCAAATGGCGTAATATTCATTACCGGCCCTACAGGGTCCGGTAAAACCTCAACTCTTTATTCAATTCTTACCGTTTTAAATAAAACAGAAAGAAATATCATAACGGTAGAGGACCCAATAGAGTATCAAATGAACGGCATTGGCCAGGTGCAGGTAAGGGAAAAAGTTGGTCTAACATTTGCATCAGCACTGCGATCTATTTTGCGACAAGATCCTGATATCGTCATGATTGGAGAAACGCGCGATCAAGAAACCGCTCAAATAGCAATTCAAGCAGCACTCACAGGACATTTAGTACTGAGTACGTTACATACAAATTCCGCACCAGCAACGATTACCCGTCTGATTGATATGGGCGTAGAACCGTTTTTAATTGCATCATCTGTAGTAATCGCCGTTGCGCAACGACTTGTAAGAAAGTTGTGTGTTGATTGCAAAAAACCGTATACCCCCTCACCAGACCTTATCGCGCAACTTGCAATTAATCTCGATGAGAGCAAGAACATTGTATTTTATGAACCAGGAAGCTGCTCTGAATGCATGAATACTGGCTATAAAGGCCGAACACCAATCTTTGAAGTTATGGCAATGACTCAGGAGATTGCACATCTAACTATGGAAAAAGCTGATACCATGTTGTTGCGAAAACAAGCGATTAAAGACGGCATGAGTACTCTACTAGAGGATGGGGTAAGAAAAATAACAGCAGGCATTACAACGATACAAGAAGTACTTGCGGTCGCTACAGTGGAGCAACAGACAGTTGATTAAAAACGGATTTTCGCTCATTGAATATTGTATAGCGCTCACCATTTTCTGTTTTTTGAGCTTGATTACACTCTTTAACTGGTCACTGTTACAATCGGCCATGGCACGTATTGAAATAAATCAACTCTACAGCGCTTGTGAATTTGTACAACAATACGCAATGGCACAATCAACAGCGCAAAGCCTGACATTCGACCAATCATCGGGGTCATATTCATATTTAGGCCGTACACATTACCTGCCTTACGGGATATCATTTGGTGCGCCACAAGGGGCAAAGGGACCACCCGCAACGCAAACTCAACCTATACAATCAGCTATTACATTTTCCAAACAACAAATACTCTATTCTGAAAATGGCGTAATAAGCGCAGGATCCGTCTACATCAAAGACTCTTTAGGTAGTTGCGGGTACGCTTTAAGTAGCCCAGTTGCGCAATATTCTCATCTGAGAAAATATTATTATAAAGATAATAGCTGGATTTATGTGCAATAAAGTCAGAGTAAACATGTGCACATATCTCAATCTTGCTATATTCGTCTGCAAAAGATTGCTTCTCGTGCTGTGCATAATGCTTCCAACGCTGCTTTTATTAGCACCGTACCACCCGATCTGTCGCCAAATAGTTGCACACCACACTAAATCTTTCATGGAACAAGCTTTAGGATGCCATCTATTTTTTGAACTAGATTCATTTAGCATAATCAATCCGCACATTCAGATTCATTCGCTAAAAGCATTTCCGAAAACAATCTACCCAACACACGATTCATGGACATGCCAAGGGGGACGTTATAAAATCGGCTTTTCCTGGCTTAGTATACTTCGTGAACAAAGTATACACCTAACAATTCAAGTGGATAATGTAAAGGTATATTCCACATATAAAAACCAACAACTAGCCATTGCGCTGCACATACAAAGAATTCTTGAAAAAACGAACTTTCCAATTGACTGCGTTTTGAATTTTTTGCATCTAAAAAACAGCATGTTCACGATTCATTCCGATGAGCATGCGACGGCCATCGAGCTGCGCCTACACGGATCATCAAAAAGAATTAATGATATATTAAAGTCAAAAATAACGATAACGGATGCTAAACTCGCTATCAATAATACTATGCTCGCACATAACGGCATAGGTACCGTTGAGCTTGAAAGTAAAAATGGACCGAGAGGCCTTACCTGTTCTGCCAACATAGAAACTACATTTTTGATGCCTTGCATGCAGCAAACAAACTATTTTTTTTCAGGCAAATGGGAAAATGATCATGGACGATTCATGCTGCGCAATGCAGATGATTCATGCAACGTCAATCCAATCATTATAACGCAACGGCAACAGGTACCATGGCTACAACTTAACTGCCAACTGCGCATTGTTGAACTATGTAGTATCATTTCAAAAATATGCCCAAGCATGTATCTGCCGAACCTAAGCGGGTCATGCGCTATCAAATTAGCTACCAGTCTTAATAGCGACTTAACACACATGGATGGAACGGTCATTATGAATGATATGCAAATGCAAACCAATGGTAAACGCGCATACACAAGCCTTGCAGTTACCAAGCGAAACAAAGACTGGAATAGTGAATTTTCTATGCGCATACCATCCATATGTGACATTAAAGGAACCGGTAACTGGAGCCAAGATACACGATTAGGGCAGTGTAACCTTTTCAATATATCGTCCATAGCTGTACCATACGCACCATACTGGAAAATTGAACCAAATGCAGCACAATGCACAATGACGATTAATCAACAAAATGCTATCGAAGGAATCTTTTCTTGCATTACAAATCACAAAATACTACATACAACCGTATCTACAGACGGACAGATCAATACGCAAGGAACGCTTGCAACTATATCTGGTACCACCGGAGACAAACGCTATGCTATAAGGCTCGATGCCGGAACGTTTCCGTTTCTCATGGCCGCTAAATATCATGATAATAAAAATTCTATTGACCTGCTCAATATTGAAGTCGACCAGAATCGCCCAGTGCAAGAGAGCACCCACTTTAATGGCACCGTTGACATGAACCTGATTCAATCGTTGGTGCAATCAGGAGTTAACCATCAACTGCAAGCAGAAGGGATCGTCTTGGTAGAAGGATCAATCGATGCAGACAAGATCAACACTCATCTATCTTTTAAAGATGGCACCATACGATTACCGCACACCTATAATTTTGTACATACCATTGACGCCAATTGTAGTTATGCAATTGCACAAAAGCTTTTTACGATTACCCGTGCACAATGTGATCTTTACGCTGGTAGCTTTTCCATTCCGTATTGCAAAATACAATTAGATGATGATCATAACCTAGAGCAAATCTATCTTCCGCTATTGCTCAATCGTTGTCTTTTGAATATGGATCAAGAACTTTTTGCCATGGTCTCTGGCAACCTTCTGCTTGGCATGAACGCTGCGGCTCAACCGTGCCTGTCCGGCAATCTTATCCTTGACAAAAGCCACCTAAAGGAAAATATTTTGTCCTACACGCTACGAAACCAATTCGCCAAATATGCCGGATCAATGATTAGCGCAAATCACCCATCGCTATCTTGCAATGTAACGATCGAAACAAAAGAACCAACTCAGATCGATACCGCTTTTTTACAAGCAAATGCACAGGCACATATTACGATTGAAAACAGTATTTCCAGCCCACAAATCACGGGAACGATAAAATTTTTGTCCGGAACATTGTTATTTCCATACAAACCACTAAACCTCACCAAGGGAACTCTGCGATTTTTACCGGGATATAATAACGACCCTCTTATAGAATTAAGCGCAAAAAATACAATCAAAAAAAATACCATAACGTTGCATGTTACCGGGTCATTACAAAATAAAGATCTCATTTTTGAATCCACGCCACCGTTAACTGACGAACAGATAATTTCATTATTGATGGTAGGCTGCGCGAACGAATCTCTCAACGTTATGGCACCCGCACTGATCATGAATAATCTTCATAAACTGATATTTGGTACAGAGCAATCCTCTGTGTTACATAGCTATTTTAAACCACTCACAAAACAATTTTCTATCAATCTAATACCAAGCTTTACCGATCAGAGCGGTCGCGGCGGACTGCGCGGCACTCTGGAAATAGAAATCAATGATCAATTACGCGCAAGCATACAAAAAAACTTTAGTTTGACAGAAGACACACGATTTGAAATAGAATATGCAGCAACCGACAACGTAACGGTTCGCGGTACGCGAAATGAGCGGCGCGATTTGGGATGCGAGGTTGAAATGAGATGGAAATTTTAGCAGTAAAAAAATGATGAGGGCAAGGAGAATAAATCTGTATGCATAGTATATATTTTTTAACATTCTGTTCCGTTGTGCAAGCCTGTTACGTAACATCGCTTTTAGCATTTCCACCACAGAAATTCGCGCGCATAATGCCAAAAACAGAACGTAGTCCCACCTCTGTAGACCTAAATCCGCATTTTAATCAAACGCATTTTATTATAGGCGATACCAGGCCACAAAAGCCTTCTATAATCGTTGCAAGACCAACACCAACTAGAGCAACAACGCCGCCAATGCAAGTCTTTTTTTCACCAGATGACAATGTACGCGCAAAGCTTATTGAATTCATCACCAAAGAAAAAGGATCAATCAAAATTGCCGCCTTCTCCTTTACCGAGCCACATATTATGGATGCATTGTATAGCGCTCACCAACGTGGCGTTACCGTAGAATGCATCACAGACCCAAGCGGGTTACAAGACCGAAATAGCAAAATAGGTGGCCTGTGCGATAAAGGCATCTCCGTACATGTTTATAACCCGAGCTACCAAGAAAAAAGCGCACCAAGCTATATGCATCATAAATTTGTACTATTTGAAAACAACGATCAGGGATGCCCAATCCTTTGGACCGGCTCACTTAATTTGACGAAAAATGCATGTGATAAAAATCAGGAAAACGTCACCGTCATTTGGGATAAGAATGTAATCAAGCTGTTTGAAAAACAGTTTGACACACTAAAGAAGCGATCAAAAAGTTATAAGTAATGCCAGATTCGGGTTAAGGAATTGACAATCGAACGTACAGATCGTCGTTTAGAGAATTCATCCAAAGCAATCCAGCTCAAAGCAACGAGCCAGATGATTTTTCGCTTAAGTCCTTGCCCCAAGTTGGCATTATGTTAAGTCAATCACAAACCAACACTTTGTTTACACCCCTGGTGCAACAAAAATGAAAATGGGTTTGACTAAAAAACTGTTTTTTAGTCAAACCCATTGTATACAAATCGATTACTGGTTAAGTAATTAACGTGAGTTCGGCCTAAATGATTTAAGCGAAAAACTCATCTGGATCGTCGTTGCGAGGAGCCTTTGGCGACGAAGCAATCCAGCTATAATAGAAAATTTTGCAAAATATACGACTCTATACGTCGCGTAAAAAGAATTTTGAGCTGGATTGCTTCGGACGGAGCCTCGCAACGACGATCTGTACGTTCCATTGTCGATCCCTTATCCCGAACTGGCGTTAATTATTCAATCAAGATGGAACGCTATACTCTATTCATTTGCGACGACGAACCCAATTTATCCCAAAGTCCGCCTATTGTTGCAGCCCCCGCCTTAAATCCTCGCAGCGCTAAATCCTGACCTCGATCTGTCACATAGCCAGCTACAGTAGGTTGACGCAAGCTGCAAAGCATAGGAACTCTTCTTGATAATCTTTTGAGCCCTCTCATGCCCTTCATCAAAAACACTGTTCTACCCGTACAATTACCATCATCAAGCAGATGCGCGGCGGTTGGAAGCACGCGCCAAATCGCATATAACAAGCAAAAAAAACCAGTCTATTGTGAGGCCCCGGTTTACAGGGCCTCACAATAGACTGGTTGAAATTCAAATTTCGCGAATATCGTTATTCGTGAATCTTATACAACTACAGGAGTTACGACTTTTTTGCAGGTTTCCAGTTAGTTACCACCAAGGTACGTAGGGACATACTGTAACGTGAATCCTTTAGCCACAGCAACTACATAACCAGATACTATTGGTAAAACGTATGTTGAAAGCCCTTGAGCAACAGCAGACGCACCCTTAATTGCTTTTCTTGCATGTGAATGCTCTTCTTCTGACGAAAATGAATCTGATTCCAACAAGCTGTCGGTAGCAGACTCAATTGCAGGCGTTAAGTAGCGGCTTGCAAGGATACCTAGCATAATACCAGATCCAACAGAAGCGGCTGCTGTGTTTTCAAGACCATGGCTCGTTACGTCATAATGTACGCCAAACGCATCGGTAAGAGCTGGGTTACCGTCATTGCCGAGCGGTTCCTGAGCAGTACACAAAACTTGATGACCAAATATCATCTTTAAAGGATTCGCCACACCTTTATTACCGTAATATCTAGCGTTACCTATTACGTTATCCAAGAGCGAAGGCTCATTGCCACTTTTAATTTGTTGCTTGCGATCAAAAGTAGCAGCAGCCTTCAATTCAGATCCAATTCCTACTACTAATGTAAGAGCAAGTAGCGAGCTCAAAAGATTTTTAGATAAAAAATTCATACGTATCCTCGTTCGTTTACGATTGTTTAAAACATTGTTACTATAGATTCTACTTGAAATAGAAAAGAAGTCAAGCTAATTATTAAAGTTTTTTTTAGTTACATCCAATATTTCATATCGAACACTCTATTCTGTACCTAAAGACAATTCGATTGCAAATTCTCCTTCCAAATGGTTATCAATAATCTAAGCATTATACTATGTTTACTAAAATAGATTTATGTAAAGCTCTAGAGCGTTTCTTACTAACAATCAGATACCAAAACTCATAATCGACTTAATTTTCGCATCTCTAAGAGAATTATAACAAGAATTAAAATAATTGCAAACTTTCACCATCTTCGACTTTTGATACGACCAGAATCAAAAAAATATAGAATGAATTGTAACTGCTCGTCATCCGGGAATAAAAAATAGCTTCATTTAAATAACGCCAATTCGAGATAAGGAATTGACAATGGAACCGTACAGTTCGTCGTTGCGAGGGTGTGCCCGAAGCAATCCAGTTCACAGTTCTTTATCTTTTTGTTCATAGCGCCACTCATCTTGCAAAATTTTTTTATTTTTCTGGATTGCTTCGCTTACGCTCGCAACGACGGACAAGGCATTGTTTTTCGCGAATTTATAGACGATATGTTTTTTATGTTATGTCAACCAAACCAGCAATTTTAATTGCACCAAAAAGCCTGAAGCATCTTTACAAATAGCATCGCTTGGATTAGTTTAAATACCGTATTAAGTCAAAAATTTGCCATAGAAATACGTATACGATTTTTTCATAAAGGTTTTGGTTATGACCAACCCAGTCACCGCATATGCAACTTCTGAAAAAAATAGCCCTGCTAAAGGGGTGGTGCTCAGGGTAATTGGAACGATTGTAGACGTACAATTTCCGCAAAATCAAACTCCCGCCATCCTTAATGAATTACGTATAACTATTCCACGCTCGACAAGCACCGGAGAGAATGTGCAATCTAGCATAGAGGTTGCACAGCAGCTAGGAGACGGCATAGTAAGATGCATTGTCATCGAAACGATCAGCGGCATTTCACGCGGATTAGAGGTGGTCGATATGGGTGGGCCCATTACAGTTCCGGTTGGCAAAGCAGTCCTAGGGCGAATATTCAATGTACTAGGTAACACCATAGACGGTGGAACAACTATGGTAACAGAACAACGATGGCCTATCTTTCGTACCGCACCACCATTTATTGACCAAAAAATTGAAGATGACCTGCTCGAAACGGGAATAAAAGTAATTGATGTCATGTGCCCTTACATTAAAGGATCAAAAATAGGACTATTTGGTGGGGCTGGCGTTGGAAAGACGATTCTCGTTCAAGAGCTCATTAGAAACATCGCCATAGAACATGGCGGCGTTTCGGTATTCACCGGAATTGGAGAGCGAACTCGAGAGGGAAATGAGCTTTGGCTTGAAATGAAAAAAACGGGCGTGCTTGAAAAGACAGCACTTGTTTTTGGTCAAATGGGGGAGATGCCAGGAGCGCGCTTGCGTGTTGGGCTAACCGGATTAACCATGGCAGAATATTTCCGCGACAAAGACAAACGGGACGTTCTTCTGTTTGTGGACAATATTTTTCGATTTGTACAGGCAGGTTCAGAAGTATCTGCCCTGCTGGGCCGAATGCCATCAGCCGTTGGATACCAACCGACCTTAGCTACAGAAATGGGAAGTTTTCAAGAACGCATTACCAGCACCGTAAATGGTTCTATTACATCGATACAGGCCGTATACGTTCCTGCAGACGACATAACCGATCCAGCACCGGCAACCACGTTTTTGCATTTAGACTCAACAACAGTACTTTCCAGAAAATTAGTAGAACTTGGTTTATATCCGGCAATAGATCCTCTTGAGTCAACCTCGAAAGGGCTACAACCAAAGATTGTAGGAGAAAAACAATATCGGATTGCACGCACAATTCAAACTATTTTGCAACGATACAAAGAACTTCAAGACGTTATTTCCATTTTAGGACTTGATGAGTTAAGCCAGGAAGACAAGTTATTAGTGCGTCGAGCAAAAAAAATTCAGAAATTTTTAACACAACCACTCTTTACGGCCACGTATGCGAGCGGAATAAACGGATGCTATGTGTCACGCTCAGACGCAATAGATTGCTTTGAAAGAATCATCAGCGGAGAGTGCGACAGTTTGCCAGAGGAGGCATTTTATATGGTAGGAACGTTAAAGGACGTGCAGGAAAAGGCACGCATTCTCAGGGAAACAACATAATATGGAGCTTGTCATATTAAGCCCTCGGCACAAGCAGACGGAGACAATAGTTTGGCTGGAAATACAAACACCTAGCGGAGAATTTGTCATCAAAAATGGTCATGCACCTATGATTATCAATCTACTACCCGATTACCCATTTACTTTTATGCTTGATAATGGCATACAAAAATCGGTTCATTCCCGCCGCGCAATGGTATCTATACTCCGTAATCAAATAACGATCTTCATGGATGAACATGAATAAACAGATAGGATATATAACGGGCGGTTCGCTATGCGATGGCCTGCAAATGCGCATAAAAACCGATGAGTCATTAGAGCAGATAAAAACAGGCAAATTTGTATGCATAGTAGGCACAACGTATAAATTTTTCTCTCTTATTACAGACCTAAGGCTAGAGTTTACCAACCAGGAGATTGTGCAATATCCGTTCACCGCACAAGAAACTATTCTTGAAAGCGTTCTTAAGGAACATAACATCTACACCTCAGCCGTCTTACGGCCAATGCTCATGCTTGGTCCTGACAACAAGCCAGTGCCGGTCAAAACAATACCCGCACATTTTTCAGTCGTTCTACCGGCAAGTCAATCCGATGTAGCGCTTATATTTGGAGATGAACAGGATAAGAGCAATCGATATTTTAGCATTGGAAAACCGCTTGATATGGACACACCCGTCTGCCTCGATTTAGACCGCCTCACAGAGCGAAGTAACGGTATCTTTGGAAAAACGGGCACAGGAAAAACATTTTTAACCAGGCTAATCCTTGCAGGTCTCATACATCGCCAAAAGGCAGTAAATATAATATTTGACATGCACTCAGAATATGGGTTACAGGCACGCAAGGAAGGCCCTGGTAATGCATTTGTAAAAGGCCTAAAGACGCTTTTTTCAGATCGCGTGGCTATTTTTTCGTTAGACCCTGAATCTACACGGCGCCGCGCAGGAACGCCTGATGTAGCCGTATCTCTTTCATACCAGGTCATTAGTCCGGACGATATATTGTCACTGCAAGACGAACTTAATTTACATGCGACAGCTGTAGAGGCTTCTTATTTAATTGAATCAAAATATAAAAAAAATTGGCTTGCCGTCCTTTTATCCAAGGGAGAGGTTTTAAAGGAGTTTGCACAAGAGTTGGGCGCTCACCCTGAATCAATAGCTGCTTTATATCGTAAGCTCAAGCGCATTGAGCGACTTCCATTTTTCAGCGATCTTCCAGAACAAGCCATTGGACAAAGTTCAGTCATAGATCAAATGATGGAATACATTGACAAGGGAATTAATATCGTCATTGAATTCGGCAACTATTCATCCACTTTTGTGTATTTAATTGTCGCAAATATTATTACGCGACGCATACACCACGAATACATCAGAAAAACAGAACAGTTTTTAGGTGACTCAAATAGATTTTCAGAACCGTTTAAACTTCTCATAACGATAGAGGAGGCGCATAAATTTTTAAACCCACAAGCAGCGCGTCAAACAATATTTGGTACCATAGCCAGAGAAATGCGCAAATACTACGTATCTCTTTTAATTGTGGACCAGCGCCCATCCTGCATAGACCAGGAGATACTCTCTCAAATTGGCACAAAGGTCATAGCACAACTCAATGACGAGCGTGACATACAGGCAGTGCTGACCGGCAGCAACAATGCATCCGCCCTGCGAAGCGTGTTAGCAAGCCTTGACAGCAAAAAACAAGCACTCCTGTTGGGCCACGCCGTCACAATGCCAGTCGTTGTAGAAACGCGCGAATACAATGAAACATTTTATCAAGCAATGGCCCCAACAGTAACTACAAAACAGATCAACGAATTTATCGCTGAACTATTTTAATCAAACAACATAATTGATCCATAGTAATTGTTTTATGCCAACTGAGGCCGATGGATCGTCGCTTTTTGTATAGCGTCTAACAGCCCGGCATAACCGTTACCAATGTCTGCAATCGGATCGCACATCCAACGCTCATCCATGTCGTCTGCCAATGCCATTGGAATCAAAACCTTATTTAAAAGCGCAGGAATGATTAGACTTAATTTTGCCTTGACATCGTCATTCAAAGAAGACCCTTCTACCAACTTTTGCTGTTGGCTAACATATGTATTCAACTTACTAACTTTTCCTAAAGCATCATCAAAGTGATGATACAAAACATTATACTCAACCTCTTTGGCCATATCTGCCTTTACATCGCCCATTGATTGAAGTCGCTTAATGCATGTCGCAATAGGTTCTTTGAGTTCAGGACTATCCTTATACTTTTTGAGCAATGCTTCAGGCGCATGAGTTGTCGGCATTGACCAAAAATGATGCACTTTGACTTTTTGCGTACATTCCAATAAAGATTCTTTGATAAACTTAGAAAGGTTGCTTATTGAATCGGCTGTAACAGTATTTCCCGGCTGCAGTTCATTTTCAACATGCACTTTAACACGGGCAATGGAAGTTGCTACCGACTGTTTTGTCTTCTGCACATGAGCATCATCCGAACTCTCGGATTCAAGATGATGGCAAGCCTGTTTGATCAATGCAAAACATACTATTTTGTCATGTTTTAGATCTTCAAGTAGATCCTTTTCAGCTTGCTGAACAACAGGCTGAGACTGTATGAGCGTAAAAATATCAACGAGAGCTTTGATAACCACCGGAGCCAACATAATAACGGTTGGTGTGATCATTCCCTTGCCAGTCGTTGGCAACATCAAACATGTTGTTAAAACCAATACACGCGTAAAACAAATTAGATATTTCATACAGCGTCTCCACAGGATTTGGGGGTTAACAATTTTGCCAATCTTACAATACAACAAAATCAGAAGTCTATAGTCAGACCCAGCCGTCGCCTACGGCTATGGCTGGCAGCTCCTACTACGCTCTTCGAGCTTCGAAGGGCATACTTCGCTGGGTGCTACCAATGTCCTTTAACCAAATCATATTATTCCTTTGAAAAAATGGCTCGCCATACGAAGCTTTAGCGAAGAAGGTCAAACACACGGTATTCCAGCCCAGCCGTCGCCTACGGCTATGGCGGGCAGCCCTCGCTTGGTACTACCAACATCCTTTAACCAAATCAAATCATTCCTTTGAAAAAAATGGCGTGCCAGCCGTAGCTGAAAGCGAAGGCTGGTGCCGGGAACCGGATTTGAACCGGTACAATGTTTCCACCGCTGGCTCCTGAAGCCAGTGCGTCTACCAATTCCGCCACCCCGGCATGCTAGATAACCTAAAGCGACCTATATCAAACTTTTCATATGTTCGCCAGACAGAAAGTGGCAATGCGTATGAAAAACAACTTGTCCTGCCCCAGATCCGTTATTTATAACAATTTTAAAATCATCAACGCCGGTTTTTTTGACAATCGCCTGGGTAACCTGCAACATGGCGCCTGCCAATAACGTATCCTCCTGGCTAAAGGCTTGCAATGTCGCAATATGTTTTTTTGGAATAATCAGGTAATGAATGGGAGCTTTTGGAGCTATATCCTTTATGACAATCAGGTCGGCCGTTTCATGAATGACCTCTGCCGGCACCTGACCGGAAATTATTTGACAAAATATGCATAATAAATGTTGCATGTAACCTATCTTTTAAAAAGTGGCTCGCCATACGAAGCTTTCTACTACGCTCTTCGAGCTTCGAAGAACAAGTTAGCGAAGTATGGTGCCGGAAGTCGGACTCGAACCGACATAGTGTTGCCACTGCGAGATTTTGAGTCTCGTGCGTCTACCAATTTCGCCATCCCGGCAATGATAATGTCAAAACAAACGTGCAGATGATGATACTGGAAAATAATAAACCAGTCAAATATGAATACACAAAAGGGTGTAATTAAAAGTGTTGGTTGTCTTGACATAACACAAAAAAACATATCATCTATAAATTCACTCGCAACGTCTCGTTCGTCGTTGCGAGTGCGAGCAAAGCAATCCAGCTTACATATAAATTGTTTCATACAAGTCGTCCCAGTTAGTATTAAAAGATTCAATATTGCCAGCTTCCGTTCAATTCTTTTACAAGACTTTAGCCGGATTGCTTCGGCGCGAAGGGCGCCTCGCAACGACGAACAAACCGTCGTTTTTTTTGTTTGTGCAGTTTACATTTAAATGAACCTATTTGTTATTCTGCAACCACAAAGTAACACTTTTAATTACACTCTACACAAAAAAAGAGAGGCCGCTATGTTGTAGCAAGCCTCTCCTTTAGAGAATCAATTCATGAAACATTCTTGTTATAGAGCTCTGGTCACTCCTGAAAGCCAGTCAACAAATGCAGACCGCTTGCGAGCATCCCTAAACCACCAATCGCATGATCCGCGGCTAATCTTGTAGGTGCGTTCAAACACATTAGGGGAAAGCTCATTAATCGCAACATGATAGTTGCCAAATATACCATTGGTTTCTTTTGCCAATGAGGACGGCTTTTCCACGTGAGTTGCTAAAATACTCAATACAGATGGATAACGCGCAAGCGTCTTTCCAAACGCATAAATACGATCAGCCGTTTCAACATCAACCGTACCTCTATATGGCTCATCTACAAGAACCAAGAGATTTTGAGATTTTTCTCGCGCACCCTCAATGCGATCTTGAACCGATTGCATATCTTTGAGCGCAGCCATAAAGGTCGAAATATCATCTAACACATTTTCTTCTGATCTAAAGCAGGTAATAATCTGATCGGTTATTGTCATAACTGCTTTTGATGCCGGCGCTATTCCCCAAGCCTGCGCGCAAAATACACTTAGGCCTACAGATTTAATGATCGTGGATTTTCCACCGCCATTTGGACCGGTCAAAAGCGCCTTGCCTGCATGTTCGCTAGTTCCCAAATACAAATCATTTGGAACGTGCCCTTTTTTGAGCAACGGCAACCAACAATTATCTAAAGCAACTACCGGGGTAGGCTGACTTACAAAGTCAACAAAGCTCCATTTGGTATCCGTATTAGCTGACTCTCGAACAAAGGTAGCCATCGACAAATGCACATCAATATGAGCAATCGCATTTAACATCGGTATCAACTCATCCTTCACTTCTTTAAGAAGACGATGCGCATGAAGCACATTGCCTCGCCAAAAGACAAGTGAGTCCGTTGATCCGGTAAACGTAGACAAAGAAAGCGTCTTCATAAGCTCTTTGAATTTTTCAGAGAACTCCGCATTATTAGTAACTCTTAAGTCTTTAATGTACTTGGCATACGCAGTAGCATCCGCATTTTCAAGCAACTGTGCAAGAGATTGGGCACCATTGATAAACCTTTTTACACACATCAAGTGATGACGTAATTCGCCCATCGTACTCCATAGCCTGCGCCCTTCATAGATCGAGCTCTTCATGCTATTGAGCAACATAGCCGTATCATATATCTGCATGCCAACCAGACCTACTCCTATAACTGCCTGATTTGGGGCAGAATAGGCCATTCCAGCAGCCTTTGACAGCCCATCTGCAAATGGATTTGGAGCCTCACCGGGCTTACTAGAACAGGCTTCCTTTATTTTTTCATATCCTTTGTTTCCGGCCATACCACCTGCATAGCCAGCGGCGGCTCCAATGGTTGCTCCAAGAAGAGCCCCTGCGCTTATAATATCACCAGAATGTACAGAACCGGCCAATGCGCCAACCAGACCACCAGCGAGGCCTACGCCACCTTGAATCATATAGGGATTGGTTACGGGTATACCAAAAAGTTTTGATGTATCCCCACCTATGTGAGCAAGATTTGTCTTGCCACATTTAAGTTTGAACTGATCGGTTGGACCGCCCCATGATGTACACAGGAACCGATCCACCAAGTATCCATCCATAACGTATTGACGGGCTTTTCCTAAAATCGGCTTTAGGGCTTTTATTTGTCTTTTTAAAGCCTCTACCTCGCCTACGGCACCATCACATTCTTTAGGTGTCTCGTTTGACTCGTCCTTAGACAGCATGGCAGCAAGTAAAGGCTTTAAAGCATCTTGATACCTGTTGTATTGATCTAGAAGCTCTTTGTAGCTTCTCTTTTCCTGCTGGCCAACAACCTCTCTTTTTTCATCCACACGAGTTCTTATTGGAATACAGCCACGAAGGATTCTACCTGGCTCTTTGAAAAAGAAATCTTGAATGTCAGCCTTTGGGCGGCTACGTGAAATAACCGTTTCAGCAATCAAGCGAGTCAGACTACTGATACCAACGGCAGTCAATGTAGACTGTAAAACCTTGAGCATCGTCAATGCAGATGCAAGCTCCAGCCCACCTCGATGCGTATTTAAGTACGTATTTAACTTACCAATTCTTTCTGATTTGCCACTAAACCACAAATTAAAATAGAAGTCTTTGGCAGATGCATGCAAAGCATTAGGTTGCTCTTTATCGTCGGCCCAGTACCCTAAAACTTCAGGCTCATCCTGGTACAATTGTTTTAAGATGGCTTGAGATTGGTCGTATAGTTCATTTCGATCAACAAACAAGCGTGACATTGTCTGCCTTGACCGAATAACTTCCAGATCGGTTGAAGGTAAAAAATTTGAAAGAAGAGCTCTGAACCCAAGCGTCGTTTGGACACGATTATGACTCAAAAGCAGATGAGTACATTTTAATTCCTCTTTCTCACGATCGCTCATAACAACTAATGTGCTATTTTCCTGCTCATTTGACTTAATAATGCGTTCAGAAATAGGCCATAGAGCGCGGTCAAGCTGGTGACCTGGTTTACGAACAACAGGGGCTAGCGATGCAGGCGCAGGGAAAAAGCTTTCCTTAAGCGCACCTACGGCTTCACCGACAAGACCGTATGATCGTGGCTTTTTGGGCAGGTTAGGAGCAGACTCACCCCCCGCACTAAGCGGTACATACACGCTTGATGCCAAAAATACGGCACATATATTGAAGTTGATGATACGGATAAAAAGACTAATAGTTTTATTTTTCATGCTATACTCCTCCATTATTAAAACATATCTTAATAGAATTTTATATCTCTAAAATGCGTTACAAACACATACTCTTATTTCCAGTATACAGGTTTTTTTAAAAATGAAAAGCCCAAAAGGAAACTGAAATGCTACACGGGGAAAATATTTGAAAATAAGGCGATCCAATGCTCGCTTACATAGAAATGTCAACCAAACTACAGATTGGAATGTAGATCGCGATAATAAGGGCTGTCACACATAGCCCCATAATGGCCATTATGCATGGCTGAATAAATGTGGTAATCCAATGAAGCCGTTGCGCAAGCCTCTGTTTGCCAACCTGGGCACAATGAAAAAGCATTGAAGGAAGCCGACCCGATTCTTGCCCAATATGGACCATTGCAATCATATCCGTATCAAAAAACAGGTCATAACGGCTCAGAGAGGCGCTTACTGAGTCTCCAGCTACCACATCATCACTGACCTGGTTAACCAACGAATGAAAATATTCATTTTTAATCGTCGCTTGAATCGTCAAAAGTGCCGGAACAACCTTGCAACCCCCGTCTAGCAAAAGCCCAAACGCATTAAAAAAGTGCATCAAAAGCTGGTAACGCACACAATCTCCAACAAAAGGGGCAAAAAGTATGACTCTATCGCGCGCCATACTAAAGCGAGGATGCCTCACAACGAAATAGATCAGAACGAGAAGCATTCCACACCCGCCAAAGACAATCGGCGCAAGGCGACTGTTTAAAAAGCCACTTATAGCAAGTAATTTTTTCGTTATTGGCGGCAATGCCTTGTTCATCGTTGAAAAAAGATTAGCAAAGCGTGGCAAAATGATAAAAAAAATAAGAAAACCAACGCCAATGAAAAACGTAAGAGTAATAAGTGGAAGAGCCAATGCATTTCGTAACTTTTGGCGAAAATCCTGCCTAGAACGCATATAAGAACAGATCGATTTCATCGCCAACATAAGATTTCCAGACTCTTCCCCTGCCTTTACTATCTGAATAATAATCGGATCAAAAATGTTTAAATGCATTCCAAGCGCCTCGCTCAAGGGCTGACCATCAGCAACATACACGCTAACCGTATGAATAATCTCCTGCAATTTAGCAGATTCTAGCGCATCCACGATAATATTTAGCGCGTCAGGCACCATTATGCCCGCATCAAGCAACGTGTATAACTGTTCGAAAAACGCCACTTTATCTGCATATGTTATGGTAGAAAAAAATAGAAATTGGCTTACCGATTTATAGTTAATAACCGCAATCTGACGTCGAGCAAGGGTTGCACATAATGAATCTGAACAACGTGCAAATGTTGTCCCTTTACACGTCAATCCAGCCAAATTAATTCCGGTCCATTTAAAATAAGGCATCCTATCAGGCAGCTTTCGTCAGTAAAATCAACTTTCAGTCAATATACCGGTTGATTGTAAACGTCGGACACGTATAATGCAAGAACTGTACAATAGCACCCAAAGACACATTTCAAAAGGAAAGAACTACGCCCACATTGTGCTAAACGCCCATTTTTTACCAGCGCACGAACTTGACAGACAGTAAAACTAATGCTAGCTTATCATTAGACAATTAGAATATTAAAAAAATATGTGCAATAAAAAAATCTAAGAATACAAAGGATACAAAAATGCAAAAAAGATATATCTCCCTACCCGTTTTAGCAGCACTGTGCATGGCAAGCGGATTTTCACACAGCTCCTCAGAGGCGGTAACGTTTGAGTCGGCCAAAGAGACAGTGATCAGCGCAGGAAAACGCACACTAAGCGCAACAAATTTTCTTTTAAAGAATGGTCTGGCTGCAAATGTTGCCCTTTTAGTGACAATTAGCACCGAACAGTGGTGGAAACGAATACCATACACTCCACAGGGGAATGGGTTTTCAGATTTAATATGTCAGTTCGTAATACCCCCTTTGCTATGCCAAGTAGGTTGGAACATATTAACACGCCCTGCACCAGCCACTAATGATCAACTTCAAGAAGACAGTAAGAGTGCACAAGGCAAAATAACACGAATGTTAGGCTACGCAAATACCGCTTTAGAAAATGGAGGGGCATACTTAGTAGCACTACCTACAATTGTCCTCCCTGCTATATGTGCTTCTAACGCAGCTGTAGAGTGGGCGCACAAAGATCTTAACTATGCACAGAAAACAAACAGTAAAGCTAAATCCTATCAAAACGTTGCAATAATTACCTCATTTTGTATAGGACAACCGTTATACAACATATCAGCGCACTACATCCGCAAATACTGGGATGCGCGCAAGCAAAATGCCCAAACCGACATTGAAAATGAGTCGGTACAGCAGCCAACACAAGAACCGAAAGATAACTCAGATGCTCAAGCCGCCAAGGG
>JABDES010000001.1:0-73442 GCA_013286935.1 Candidatus Babelota bacterium | reverse complement strand
CGCAAGCAAAATGCCCAAACCGACATTGAAAATGAGTCGGTACAGCAGCCAACACAAGAACCGAAAGATAACTCAGATGCTCAAGCCGCCAAGGGCGCTGAGCAGGCAACGGCATAAAAAACACCAAAAATGAAAGGTATCGTTATGACACAAAAAAGATATATCTCCCTACCTGTTTTAGCAGCGCTATGCATGGCAAGCGGATTTTCACACAGCTCCTCAGAGGCGGTAACGTTTGAGTCGGCCAAAGAGACAATGATCAGCGCAGGCAAGCGCACATTGAACGCAACAAATTTTTTTTTACAGAATGGCTTGGCTGCAAATATTGCCATTTTAGCGATTGTGAGCACTGACAAGTGGTGGAGAAAAATACCATACGCTCCACAGGGGGGTGAGTTTTCAGATTTTATGCTTCAGGGTGTAGTAGCCCCTTTGCTATGCCAAGTAGGTTGGAACATAGCAACACGCCCTGCACCAGCCACTAATCGTCAACCTCGAGAGGACAGTAAGAGTGCGCAAAGCAAAATAATCCGAATGTTAAGCTGCGCCAATACCGCTTTAGAAAATGGAGGGGCATACTTAGTAGCACTACCTACAATTTTTCTCGCTACTTCCTGTGCTACTTATGCAGCAGTAGAGCGGGCACACAAAGGTCTTAGCAGACTACAGATAGCAAATAGCAAAGCTGGATACTATCAAAAAATTGCACTATGTGCCTCATTGTGTATAGGACAACCGTTATACAACATATCAGCACACTACATCCGCAAATACTGGAATGCGCACAAGCAAAATGCACAGACCGACATTGAAAATGAGTCGGTACAACAACCAACACAAGAACCGGAAGATAACTCAGATGCTCAAGCCGCCAAGGGCACTGAGCAGGCAACGGCATAAAAAACACCAAAAATGAAAGGTATTGTTATGACACAAAAAAGATATATCTCCCTACCTGTTTTAGCAGCGCTATGCATGGCAAGCGGATTTTCACACAGATCGTCAGAGGCGGTAACGCTTGAGTCGGCCAAAGAGACAGTGATCAGCGCAGGCAAGCGCACATTGAAAGGCATAAATTTCGTTTGCAAAAACGGCTTGGTTGCAAATATCCTGGCTTTTTTATCCGGTTGCGCGACTGAACGGTATCCAGATATTTTGCCCAACGAAGGGACAAAAGGTGTACTATTTATGTCCTTGGTAGCCTTTTTAGGTCAAGCAAGTTGGAATATGCTAACACACTCTACATCAGCCACTGCTAATGATAATGATAATGATCAACCCCAAGAAGACAATAAGAGCGTGAAAAGCAGAGCAGCGCAAATATTGGGCTATGCAAATAAAGCTTTAGAAAATGGAGGGGCAATCTCCTTGGCAACACCTGCAGCTTTGCTTTGTGTTTTCAACGCAATAGAATGGGCACAACTTAAGCCAAAAACAAAAAAGCATGACCTTGCTTCGGGCTGTGCATTAGGAGCAGTAATGCTTACATTCTTCCTCTCCCAGCCAGCATACAATACATCAGCGCACTACATCCGCAAATACTGGAATGCACGCAAGCAAAATGCCCAAACCGACATTGAAAATGAGTCGGTACAGCAGCCAACACAAGAACCGAAAGATAACTCAGATGCTCAAGCCGCCAAGGGCGCTGAGCAGGCAACGGCATAAAAAACACCAAAAATGAAAGGTATCGTTATGACACAAAAAAGATATATCTCCCTACCTGTTTTAGCAGCGCTATGCATGGCAAGCGGATTTTCACACAGCTCCTCAGAGGCGGTAACGTTTGAGTCGGCCAAAGAGACAATGATCAGCGCAGGCAAGCGCACATTGAAAGGCATAAACTTCGTTTGCAAAAACGGCTTGGTTGCAAATATTGCAGCTTTGTTATATGTTTGCGCGACCAAACGGTATCCAAATATTTTGCCCAGCCAAGGGCCAAAATATGTTCTACCTATCTTCTTGGCAGCCTTTTTAGGTCAAGCAAGTTGGAATATACTAACGCGCTCAACATCATCCACTATTAATGATGATCAATCCCAAGAGGACAATAAGGAGATGAAAAGCAGAGCGACGCAAATGTTGAGCTATGCAAATATTGTTTTAGAAAATGGAGGGGCAATCTCCTTAGCAACGCCTGCATTTAGCTTTTTTGCCTTCAAAGCGATAGAAAGGGCAGGTCTTCAGGCAGAAATACCAACAGAAAATAGTTTTACTGAAGACTGTGCGATAGTGGCAACAGCAGCTACATTCTTCCTCTCCCAACCAGCATACAATACGTCAGCACACTACATCCGCAAATACTGGAATGCACACAAGCAAAATGCACAGACCGACATTGACAATGAGTCGGTACAGCAACCAACGCAAGAACCGGAAGATAACTCAGATACCCAAGCCGCCAAGGGCATTGAGCAGGCAACGGCATAAAAACAAAATTGATCATGAAAGGTACTGTTATGATGCACAAAAGATACGTCTCATTAAAACTCTTGGCAGCACTGTGCATGGCAAGCGGATTTTCGCACAGCACATCACAGGCGGTAACGATTGAGTCGGCCAAAGAGACAGTGATCAGCGCAGGCAAGCGCACATTGAAAGGCATAAATTTCGTTTGCAAAAACGGCCTGGTTGCAACTGGTACAACCATGCTACTCACGGTTTTATTGCATCAAACACGATATGCCCCCTCTAGCTTCAAGCAGGCCTCAAGGCAAGATATAAGCATAGTCATTGCAGCTTCTTTATGCCAAGCGGCGTGGAACCTATTAACACATTCTACGTCAGCTATTAATGACTTACCTCAAAAAGACGGCGAGAACATACATAGCAAAATAAAACAACTAGCAAAATATTCAAATACGGTTTTAGAAAATGGAGGCGCTTGTGCCTTAGCAACGACCACGGTTGTATTCTCTTCCCTTAAAGCTCTAGAATACTTTGATAATGTAGGAGAAATAAACATGAAAAAAGCTATTAAAGACTATCGAACTAGTGCAGCATTTTGCGCATTATTCTTTGCCCAGCCAACATACAACATATCAGCACATTACATCCGCAAATACTGGAATGCACGCAAGCAAAATACACAAACAAATACTGAAAATGAGTCGGAAGCACAAAGGCGACTAGTGCAACCTGTAGATGAATCTGTAGATGGCTCGATTAGTATATAACGCAAATTCTGGTTAAGAAATTGACAATAGGGCGTTCAGAATGTCGAGCTAACGTTATATATAAACTACCATGCGGTCAAATATCGACTCGCGCCAATAATATAGTTTTTGCCATCTTTTTTTACACTTTGAACATACGCCTCTTTAGTAGCGCCATTAAGGCGATATTTGACGCGAGAAGGGCCGGAAAGAGCCGAGTTAATCATAATTTTAACATACGGCCTGCCATCATCATCTTTACTGTTCATAAAATTTTGCCAAATCGTTGGCAGTTGATTGCCATATACCAAACAAAACCCATTGTCATTTAAAACGAATACTTCCAAGTTTCCCCGAATAAACCGACCATTGCTTTCGCTGGCTTGGGCAAACAGTTGCGAAGAATCATTGACATTTATAAAGCTAACGGCACTTTTAACAAGCAAAATCATCGTTTCTTCCTTTGAAGCGGGATATACACCAGCACCAATTACAAGCCTCTGGTTTCCCATATTGACTATCCTCAAATAGACAGACTCGATAGAATTTTTATTTGGTAAATTAACCCATGCCCCTGTCACCGTTGCATGTTCAAGAAAGATTTTTACAAAATCATTTCCTTGATCATCTTTTGCGTTGTAATAATCCCTACCAACAGCAACAGGATCCTTGCCATTGGCTATACAATAGCCTTGCATGTCATATACAAATAAATAAATATCACCATAGCGAAAATCATCATTTTCTTTGGTGGTGAATGCTTCCGCTGCCTGAGTTTTGCCAACCGTCTTTAAATATTCATACCCACGCTCTACCAAGTTAATAACCGCTTTTTGATCAGCCTCCGGATAGTATCCACACCCAATAAAATAGGGAACACCTTCCGAACTTATCACTTTTTCTATGTAACTCCTTTTAGTTGCTCTGTGATATTTATACGTAAGCCAAACTCCCTCAGTGGCATGTTTAAGCTTTTCTATCATCTCGCGGTGAATGTACACCCCGTCACTATCTTGTAAATCTAGTTGATTAGTGCCGATAGAAGTAGGGTCATTTCCGTGTGCCATTGTATTTCCATTAAAGTCATAGGCAAACAGATACAGGTTACCATTGTTGAATCTGCCTAACGGATAGCTCATATCACTAAATGCATCTGCAACCGGCTTACCTTCTCTTTTCTTTCTTTCAAAATCGACCACCGCCTGTTTTACCAAATTGACGACGTGATCAGCTTGTGAAAACGAATAATACCCACCACCCAAAATATATTTTTTACCTTCCTTGACGACCACTTCAACATAAATTACACGAGTGCCGTTACGCCAATTATAGTGCAACCATCCGTTGTTAGTTTTGGCAAGCTCAAACAAATCTTCAATTTTTACAATGCTATTATCACTCATTGACGCGATGTTTTGCCATAAAACAGAGGACTGACCCTCTCCGCTTGCCATATAACTACCATTAATGTCCAACAAGAAGAGCGAAATATCCCCGCGAACAAATGTATTCGTGTGAGTAAATGCATGACATACTTTGTCAATACGATTACGGTTAAAAAACTCTATGCCCTTTTTGACCAACTCTTTTGTGTCCTTATGAGCAGCATCCCTTTCAAGTGGAAATTCTGAACGCATTTGCTCATTCTGTTTCTTCTTGGTCTGCTGAGTATCATTGGCTAATTTTTTATACAATTTACGAGATGAAGAGCCCCTTTTTTGAGAAAAGTCCGTATTTTGATAAGGAGAAACCGTCGTTTCCTGCCCACCAGGAGGTCGCACTATATTGTTCTGCGTACGTTCAACTTGAGCCTTAAAGCTCGCTTTTTGTGCTGGCGAGAGTAGTGAAATTTCATCATCAATCTCTTTTGTGAGGGTCGTCGACCCGTCTGGAGAACCTAGGGGTGTACCGTAACTATCATTTTCCATCTGTTGATTATACATTTCAACCGAAACATGCTGCGCTCGAACAGACAACGACATGAGTAATATAGTGTAAATCAGACGCTTCATAAAGCTCCTTTTTGGCAATAGTAAAGGACAATCAAATATCACCATATAATGTTATATACGTAATGATCAATATTTTGGCAATATCAAAGATAGCTTGTGTAAAATACATTGTTTGTAGTAAGAATGTAACAAACCAAACAAATAAAGCTAAGGAAAAGAATGATACAAAATGCCGGTAGATTAACACAAAAATGTCATGCCCATCTTACACATAGCATACGAAAACCAATTGTTTGGATCTTTTTATGCATACCCCTATTGATACTATCAAACCAAGCATACTCTTTAAAAAATAACGAATCTGGTCCAAGCAGCAGCAAAAACACAACAAATATTTATGGGATGTTAAAAACGGTCCATGGGGCACAAGCTGTCAAGGTGGACAATATTGCCCTTAATGGAAGTGTAGGAATATTTGATACCTATGAAATACCAAAAGAGCTAACAAAAACGATAGTGCCAAACAATGTATCTGACGAAGATTCTACTACTATTGCCAATGAGGAGATACCGTTACCCATTGCAGATCCATCAGCCGAACTTGGCATCATAAAATTCGATCTAAAAACAATGGTCGATGCAAAAATTAGTGTTCCAACCCACAGAAGAATATGGACATTTCTGCGCAAAGGACACCGAACACCAAAAAAATATTTGGAGGTTACCATAACCAATAATCAGACTAAAACGGTCTGCTTGATGGATGCAAATACCAAAATATCTGCCGACCTGAGAACGCATGACGAAAGCATAGAAACAGAAACCGTCTTGCTTTCAGGGCTTGAACATCTTGAAATCAATGGAGTATGCACCCGCGATCACTCCGGCAAATGCCCAGTCCCACTCTCCTTTAAAAAAAGAAGAGGATTAGTAAAATCAAACCAATGACCGTTAAAAGCAGTTGAACTCTTTTTATTTTTTTAATATCTGTTAGACTTGCCACATATTTTATTAATCTGTTTATATGTATTTTTTATATCATCCTAACGGGACACGCATATGCCAATTAGTATCAATCAGGACAATTTCGATGAAGCTGTAATGTCAGCGACCGGCTTAGTGGTTCTTGATATATACGCCACCTGGTGCGGGCCTTGCAAGCAGATGGAGCCTATTATCAACGAATTAGAAACTGAATTTGCAGGCAAATGCCACTTTGCAAAGTTAAATGTGGAAGAATCGCGCGATATTGCGGTCTCCTTAAATGTCACCTCTGTTCCAACCTTTATCTTTGTACGCGATGGAAACATAGTTGAAAAAATGGTCGGATATATCGGTAAAGAACAGATGAAGCATAAGATAGAAAGCTATTTATAAAAATTCTGGTCTGAAGTGATCGGTCACGCGGCTTTTTTATAGGTAACTCGGTAGATAACGTCCGGATAAAACGTAGGTTTTGATGAAAGTACATAGGCAATAGCAGCCACAATACCAAGTCCAATACCTACCCCGACATAATGACTCGCTAGCGTGGCATTATGCTCTCTGTGCATCTCTGGCACCTGAGCCATTGCCTTAGGAAACATAGTATCAACATAATACTTTCTCACTTCTGCATCGGTCACATCTTGAGCATTCAATAAAGGGTCTTGCGCAATGGTTGTACGAATAGCTTGCATTACATCGTTAGAGAATAGTTTCGCCCATTCAGCTTGCCTATACTCATCGATGTCGCCTTTCGTATCAAGCAATATCTTCTTTGCATCATTTAGGTCCTGTTGTTCTGCATCAGAATCAGAACCATGCGCCTTATCAGGATGAGTTTTAAGCGAAAGTTTATAATACGTTTTTTTTGCAGTTTCTACATTAATTGCCTCTTCTGGATCAAGCCCCAGGGTGGTATATGCCTTTTTAATATGGGTCTCGATATTTTCAAATAACTTGGCCTCGCTTTCTATGGCTGTAGCTTTACTTTGAGGCGTGGGAAGCTTGAAACTAGTATCGATAGCTCCTGCAACCATGCTTAATAACTGCATATTCCATATCGTTCTTCTTATTTTTCCTAATCTTTCCCACAACGGACTATTCTTATGTTTCAGATTTCTAGAAAAAAATGACCCAAAGTAATATCGACAGAAATCTATTGTCCATTGCCCAAGGACAATCCCATCTTGATCTTTATGGTCAAGAGTGACAGTATGCCAATCGCTGTCGTCAAACAGCTGAGTTTCAATTGATAATTCTGGGGCAGAGATGCCAATTTTCATGCTACTACCTAACTTTGTCCCGGTTATCTGTTGTATCAAACTAACCGGCCCAACTCCTGGTAACTGTATAACCTCCTGCATGTGGTAAGCAATGCCATTTTTAAGCCCTACGGAACGTGTAATTTCGGCTATAACTACGTCTTCAGATTTGTTAATAGCAACTACATCGCCTTTAGCAGGCCAAAACTTACTGTCGGCAAGTGGAGTAGTAGTATTTGCTGCTTTTACACCGTTAAAGGACATCTCCAAAGGGCGATTTTCAGCCTCACTTTGCTCATCATATAGCACATGCACAAGCGTTCGACCAACATTGAGCAAACTACCAACATGCGCCTTGGGCAAGATGACACACGGCACTAGGGCTAAATAGATAGATAGATAGATAGAAAAGTTCATAGCTTGACCTCTTGCTAAGATTTATAATCCCTATTTGACAATCTCATGTACCATGGGGCATATTTTCAGTTAAATAAACTGTAGCAAAAATATTCACACCTTGTCAAGAAAAATTACAAGGTTGCTATTAGCAACTGGTTGAGTCTGAATAAAACGTAGGTTTTGATAAAGGCACATATGCGATGGCAGATGCAATGCCGAATGCAATGCCCATTTCTGCTGTATGCCCAATACTTAATGCCTGTATTCAACAGATCACCGTACAAAATTGGCTCAATATTTTAATTGATTCTTCTAACCGCTCTTCCTTAACCAAAATATAATCAGTGTCAAACGTTGAAAGAGCAAAAATACTAATGCGTGCTTCCGCTAACGGCGCAATCAACGAAACCAATACGCCGGTCAAAGCAAAATCAAGTGGCCCTTGCACCTTTAGCGAGCGCCAATATTTCTCAGCCTTAATCTCTGCTGGCACATCATTGTCAATTAAAACAATGGAAAGCTCATCCAAAGTCTTTGTAATTGAAAAAAAGGCTGATTTTATCGCCCAATCAGGAATTTGAGAATCTGCATCAAGCCTGCAGACCGCTAATTTCTCTGGAAGAACAACAAGCGTTAATGGATGATTGCGATTATGATTCATGTAGTTTTTTAATATAATCTTAAGTGATGAAATATAATTATACTGTCGATTGAATATTATGAGCTTGATGTGGATGATCAGCTGTTGCGTATACTTTAAGCTTTTTTATAACCTGATCGCTCAATTTGTTTTTAGGCAGCATTCCTTTAACCGCAATTTTGATAAGATCCGTTGGACGTTTTTTCAAAAGATCTTTTGCTGAAATTTCTCTGAGTCCTGCAATATAACCGGTATACCGTTGATACATTTTGGCATTCCATTTATTACCGGTCAAAACTATTTTATTAACATTGATAACCACTACATAATCACCACCATCGGTATGAGGAGTGTAATTTGGCTTATCTTTGCCGCGCAACATATTTGCTACATGCGTGGCCAATCTACCAAGTACTTGACCAGCTGCATCTATGACAAACCATCGTGGCTCTCTATCTTCTTTGCGCAAAAAATACGTTTTATTCATATCTGCATGAAATCTATTACTATCCACAAACATTCCTACTATTTAAGTGAAAATTAAGTTTTTTTTTAATATAACAGTTTTCAGAAAGGGTAATCTAAAAAACACAATCAGTCAAATTGATCAAGCAACTTCCCTAACCATTTTTTTTACGCATTAAATCTTCAATAGCCTCTATATCCTTTTCAAGATCATCGCTCAAACAAACAAGGCCACGACCTGCCATCCAATAGTCATCCTCTATGCGTATACCAATCTCCTCGTCTGGGATATAAAGCCCGGGCTCAATTGTTATAACATCCCCCGGCCTGAGAGGCTGAGATACATCGCCCACATCATGAACGTCAAGCCCTAAAAAATGACCTATGTTGTGGATAAAATATGCATCCAAACCATAACGCGCGAAAACCGTTTGTGCAATGTGGTGGAGCGATTTTTCCGGATACTCCTTGTTAGATAACCAAAAACCTGGTTTTGCAACCTCTTCTATGTGTCTTTGTACCTCCAACACTATCGAATAGAGTTCTTTTTGGCGCTTATTAAACTTTCCTGACACCGGATATGATCTAGTCAAATCAGAGCAGTAACCCTCTAATCGCGCGCCTATATCAACAACAACCATCTGTCCATTTTTCAAGAATCCGTTATTGTTCGCGTAATGCAAAACAGTCGCATTTTTCCCACCAGCTACTATGCTTGTAAATGAAGGCTGCGCACCAGCGGCAGTCATCACCCATTCAGCAGACGCTTGCACAAGACTTTCGGGCTCATTGTCTGCAATCGAGTCTGCCGCTAATCGCTGGGCGGCTATACCTAGCTGAACAGCATGAAAAATCGAGTCTATCTCCAAGGACTCTTTAGTACGTCGCAAGTCAGCAATCAACGGAGATATATCCACTAATGCATCTGCAATATCGGGCATAAACTGAATAAGTCTATTCAAAAATATGCGCTGTTCTATATATTCACTTCCACCATGAGGGTTTAAAACAAATAATGTTTTGCGGTCGCGCAATAAGCGCTCTATTGCTATAAGTAGTGACGCAACCTCTTCTTTGTCAAAAAGCAATGTAAGCTCATTCGTTCTGAGCGCTGCCCCTAGAGGCTTGATATGGTCAACATACACCTGGTCGGGCGCTGTATTGAGTGACACTTTCATAGGTGACCATGCTGATTTATCATACCTATATTCGGGCATGTATATAGTGGATTTACTTTCTATCTCATGCAGCCAAACAAGTCCCGGGTCGCTCAAGCCTGTTACATAATAGAAGCTGCTTTCCTGTACAAAAGCCTTATGCCCAAAATCCAATCCACCAAATAACAGAAGAGCACCCGTGGCTTTGCAGCCTAGTTGTTCGTTAATACGTTTGCAAAGCTGTTCTTTGCGCAATACCAATGATGATGACATGTCCAACTGACTCAAAGACATACTTACCCCTTTACAGCTTGCAACGCTTAATAGTTTTAATATCTGAATGCTCTTATTTTTTTAACATTTTGATAACTGGGGTAAGCAGCAAAGCCGCCAATGTATTGGTGGCAACATACAGAACGGTTCCTGCAGAAAAGTAAACCATAACTACCCCAAAAACCAATCCGAAGACTAATCCGGTTACGATAACGCTGCTTGACTGCTTGCGATCGGAAAGCAAAATCACACGTGCGAGGCCAAGGATGATGACTGCAATAGGTAATACATAGTACGGATCTGATGCAGACAGGTCAGAAATCCATAACCATGAAGAACCGTGCATTTCAACCGCGTTTGCAAATAAACGATTACATGTAAGAAATATGCCTGTTTGTAAAATAGTTCCTATCCCTTTTCCAATAGCGCCACCAGAAAAAGAGTCCATCATCAGCGACGCCTGCTCTCTTTTTAATACCTCCGGGTCATTTTTGTATTTTTGCTTGATGTATGCCATTTTTTTTGCCTGCTCTTCTTGCTTTTTGACTGCTACACTATTATCAACCGTAAGAGGCAGCAACAACAGATTGAATAAAAGAGTTAAAACAACAATGGCCCATCCATAACTGCCCAATATAGAAAATAGCATATTAACCACACTCAACAAAAACCGCATAAACGGCCCAAATGGCCACCAGTAGTTGTTGAGCGTTTTATCAAGTCGAACATCTACCTGGTTAAGCGCTTTTGTCTCTTTTGGTCCCACATAGAAAGAAAAGCTCCAAGATGCCTGTTTTGTTGACATCGATCCTTCCAAAACAGCGGTCATACCGCTTATGTTGTTAAACAAAAAAGAAGCATTTTGTACAAAGTTATTTTTATCCTTGAGCATCGCGTACACAATATAACGTGTATCCATACCAAACAAAGCTGGATGTTTCCATATTTGCTTCGTGCTAACCAAAGGATCACGGAGTGTTTGTTCAAACCTATTGTCTTCTGATATTACGACGGCAGACAATTGTTCTTTAACAGCAGAGCTAAACTCAGCCGTATCACCAGACTCACCATGTGGAGCATAGAGCGTTGGTGCCGGAAAAAAAATATGGATAGGCAGCGCACAATCTTTGTCATGCTCAGACTTAATCTGTATCTGTAGATCAATGCGATGTAGATTTTTATCAACTATAAATGTTTTACGTATGGTGCTATTTTTTTCAAAATCTGCTTTATACGTAACGGTAAATGCCTCCGGTGCTTCTGTAACACCCTCGCACTCATACTTGGTAATAATCTGACTGCCAGCCCCAACAAGAAACATCGGCACTATATCAGGAAGTTTTGATGTCGTAGTAAACAACGGTCGATCTAGCTGGCGTTGACCAACACGGCTAAACTCTAGCGACGAGATTGTCGCATCCCACCCGGAAAAAGCTACCTTTCCCCAATGCGTATTAACCTCGATATTGTTTTGAGCGGCATTTGAACAGTTGTTGCCAGAGATGTACGTTGATGCATAATCAACATTTTTACAAACCGAAACCTGTTCAACGGCTACCGTTGATGCTAAATCCTCAACCGCTAAAGGCTTGGGCGGATAAAAAATATGTTGAATAATAAAAAAGGCTCCAAATATCAACAACATACGGTAGACCGGATTTGCAAGTCTTGCAACATGTTGCAAAAACAAGTCAGCAAGCATACAAAAGACTATAAGAGCAGTTGTAAAAACAACAAACGGAATGGGTAAGTTCATAATAAAAACTCAGGAAAAATAAGTGTTACATATATAAAGAATGTATTAAAGATAGCAAAAAAAACTGCTTTTATCTATTTCAATAGTGCGCTGCTCAATCTAGACATTACAGTTTTCCTAATAGCAGCGTATAAAAGGAGTAAAAAACCAATTTTAAATAACTATTGAAATTTCAATAGGAAAATTATTACACTTATATCAACAATCCCCTTAAGGGGGCCCAAAATTAAAAAATGCGATCTAAGAAGCTAAACAACATGTAACAATGCATAGCAGGCTGATTATTCATACCGTGCTCAAAACAAGGAGAACATAATGCAAAAAAAATATATTTTGTCACTTTTGATATCAATAATTATAAGCGGACATACCAGCATTGATCTTAAAGCCGATAATGAAACCGCTACGGGGGCGCTTGGCCTTGGCATATTAGGTGCAGGCGTTGGAGGTATTATCGGAGGCGGAAGAGGGGCCGGCATAGGAGCAGCTGTCGGGGTTGGCACGGGCCTATTGGTTGGAAGCAGCGCGGAAAATGAGCGTCGAAGACGACGAAGGTATTATTATGACAAGCGTCCTGTAAAAGTTATTCATCATTATCACTATTCAACGGCAGAATATGAACCAGAAACGGACCCTAATGTGATATATGAGCAGGAGGAGGAACCAGCTGTTGATCAAGTACACTATAGACGCACCTCTGGACGAACAGGAATGCGTAAAAAATTAAGAGATTGAGCGCGCGGGCAAAAGCATTACCCCAAACGCGGCGAGGTGCTTCATTTTTTACATAAAAAATGAAGCACCTCGTACATAGACATACGTAAGATGAGTCGACCTATTCTGTCAGAGCAGCTGAGGGCTGACTCTTCACGTCAATCTTTCTTTTTACTCGCTCCTTCAAGCGAGCAGATTTGCCAACACGATCTCGAATGTAATACAGCTTGGCACGACGCACATCGCCAGATCTGACGACTGCAACTTCCTTTACCAGTGGAGAATAGTATGGAAAAATTCTTTCAACCGCAATTCCATGCGCCCCGATCTTTCTAACCGTAAATGTCGATGCGACACCACGGCGCTTCATTGCAATTACATCACCCTCAAAGAGCTGGATACGCTCCTTATCTGCCTCCCGTATTCGTTGAGACACTGAAATAGTATCTCCAACAAAAAATTCAGGGAACCCTCGATCTTCAGTACCGATGGTGCGAATTGTCTCTTTAGTATATTTTTGCGCCTTCATGAGCCTTCCTGATGTAAAAACCATAAATCGTACGAAACGTTATTCTTATTTTGGCCTATTGTCATTCATTTGTCCACTATCTGTCATGACCGCGGACTGAGCCCCAGCCAACGATCAAATAATATTGCTGCTGCAGAACGCACTGACAAATGATTAAACTTCATAAATCCGTAAATCGGCTCTAAAAAAAAGTCCGTTTTCTGAATAACGGACCCGCTCAACCCATTGCCTGTGCCGAGCAAAAATAACACAGGCCGCTTAGCAGCCCATACTTTTTCTTGATCAAAGAACGTTATTGCGTTGGTATGCTCTTTTCGATCCGCAGACGTACCAATCAAAAGCGCAAACTCGTTTTCCATTTTGTGTATATACGCAACCACTTCATCAAGAGAGCTAAGCAAAAGCACACGTTCAAGCGCCTGATAACGATTCGGATTGTAGTCCTTACCTTCCTCATTTTGCCAAAAATCAAGTAATTTATTAACAATTTTTTGTTGGTCTAACAGGGGCGTAACGATAAAAAATTTCTTAAATCCATACGTCGTAGCCGACCGCGCTATGTCGTGAATATCCAAAGAGGTAACAGAGGTTGTACCTTCAACCAAATCAGGACCAACCAAAACATCAGAATGCAATAGCACAACATAGTGAGGCGGTATATGCTTCCATGCGCTTTCTTGTTGATAGTCATTCGTTCGCGTGACGCGCAACCAAGCAAAATGCTGCAAAACCGTCTTTTTAGCTGCTTGGTCTAATCGCCATTTTTCAATAAGATCATGGTTGCCAGAACGAAGTATGTCCGGCACTTGTCTGCCGAGCCACACAAGCGGCTCAGTAAATGAGGGGTAGTCAACAAATGGACCGGAAAATGAGTCGCGTTCAACAGACTCCTTACAACCAACCACTCCTGGGATGAGCCTCAAAAACGCCTCTAAAAACAGTAGCGCTGGTAAATCTCCGCCCATTAACACAAAATCACCAATCGACAATACGCTATCGGCGTATACCTCCTCGGCCCGCGCGTCAACTCCTTCGTATCTGGGCGCAATCAGCATTACATGCCCAATACTTCTGATTTTTTCAGCCAATCGCTCTAAAAGGCGCTGATCAATCTTTTGACCCTGTGGAGAGAAAAATATTTTAAAGGCCTTGCCAGACTCTTGTTCTCGCTTCTCGATGGCCCTTTGAACTATGTCAGGACGAATAAGCATTCCAGCCCCAGGACCATAAGCAGGGGCATCTATGCGTTTCTTTGGCTGGGCATGTGAAAATAAATTTTCAACAAATACGTCAATTAATTTTGCCTGGCAAGCACGCCCGAGAAGACTTGTTTGCAAAAAGGGCTTATAGAGCTCTTCAAAAACAGTAATAATGGATACTAAAATTGGCATGAGAATCTTGGCCTTGGAAGTGTGGTAAATCAATAAAAGCGTTATCTTAGCCGTAACGAAAATAACGCTTTTATTAAAATGTATATATTGAGTGATCCGTACATTTCATTTCACCCAAGATTAGTACGATAACGCTAATTCGGGTTAAGGAATTGACAATGGGACATACAGATCGTCGTTGCGAGGATTCATCCGAAGCAATCCAGCTCAAAACGACGATCCAGATGAGTCTTTCGCTTAAATCTTTATACTGAGCTCACATTGCAATAATAGTTAATCAATAAGCTCTATGCTGCAATGTCGGTGCGCATTTTCTTTTAAATTTTGCACCAGAGCCTTCAAAGAACGAATCGTTCTTCCTTCTCTTCCTATCAGGCGGCCACGATCTTCTCGATTGACCTTAACCTTGAAACTAATAACTCCATCCTGACTGCTTTTATCAATATCTATAATTGGAGCTTCTCCAACTATACTTTTAACGACATATTCAATAAGTTCTTTGGACACGTGTATAAAACCTTTGATGATTAACTGCTAACGCCAACCGGTTGCGCAAGTGGCTTTTCGATGCTTTGTTGTTTTTTATAGAGCTTGTATATCTTTTTAGCACTATCTGTAGGCAAAGCGCCTTTTGATATCCATTCATTATATATTTCTTCGTAAAACGTCACAACGACGCCATTGAGGCCATCAAAAGTCCCTATGTTGGCAAGATAGGCACCGTCACGCTTCTTGCGTGAGTCAATTGCAACTAATTTATAAAACGGAACCTGCTTTTTTCCTATCCGAGCAAGACGAATTCTGACTGACATATAATCCTTTGGTTAAAATAGATTCGCACATCCTCAGCGAACGTTGTTTTTCATATAATTGTTACCTTTTAATAACTTAACATACTGTTGAGCTTGTGCAAAGCGCTCAAAAAGTAAGTCGATATCTTTTACCGATACTCCAGCCCCAAATGCTATCTGTTTTTTTCTATAACCGCTTGGACTGCGCCCACTATCAAGCTCTTTTTTACTCAAAGATGAAAATATAGCATTATGCTTTTTCATATCAATTTCACTTTTGCGCAGAGCTGTAGCGGAAACATTGCCAACCAAGGATGTTGGCAAATATTTAATAAGTTGTGACATAGAGCCCAACTGGCTCATCATTGCAAGCTGTTTTGAAAAATCACGAAATGACAATCTGCCTTCCTCCAAAGAGGAGGTTGCCTTTTGAGCATCAAACTGCGACATCTTCTCACTTGCGCGCTCAGATAATGTTGCAATATCGCCCATCCCTAAAATACGGCTCGTCATTCTTTTAGCGTCAAATGGCAAAAGATCTGCGACCTTTTCTCCTTCAGCTAAAAACAATACTTTTTTGCCCAAAGCATATGAAAACGAAAAGGCAATGCCTCCACGGGCATCGCTGTCCATCTTAGTAATTATTGCACCATCAAATGAAAGCTGATTCTGAAAAGAACGAGCGACAGAAAGGCCTTCTTGACCGGTCATACCATCAATGACCATAATCGTACAAGACGGATTCAATGCTTTTTTTATTTTGACAAGCTCATCCATCAGGCACTCATCCACCTGAAGACGACCAGCCGTATCCAAAAAAAGATAGTCGAATCTATTCTGATTACGATACGCAACAATTTCACCAACCGCATCCATGATACTTGTTGAAGCCGCTCTGTAAAAAACGATTCCAACCTGCTTGGCCAGTTGTTCCAATTGATCAATAGCAGCCGGTCGATTAAAATCAACAGAGGCAACCATAACAGAGTCCTTCTTTGCCGAAACCTGAGCAGTTTTTGCAATCAGGTGGGCCAATTTGCCAATAGTGGTTGTTTTGCCTGCCCCCTGCAGACCCATCATCAAGACGGTAGCACCCTTATCAAATGTAAACGGTTCCTGAGCGCCACCCATAAACGTAATTAATTGATCACGCACAACGGTAACAAACTGTTCACCAGGCTTTAATGCCACCTCTATGCGCTTTCCAATCGCCTCTCGTTTGACTGACTCTATAAACGCCTGAACGACCTCTAGCGACACATCAGCCTCTATCAATGTATCTTTAATGCGAGAAAGCCATTCATCAACATGAGCGAAAGTAAGCTTTTTTGCCCGCGTTAGCTCTGAAATCATAGAGGAAAATTTCTTAGATATAAAATCAAACATATAATACAACTCAAATTAGTTTTTTCTACGAATTATGACTATAAACAATTACTAACAGTACGTTTTTGTAAAGTAAAAGCTTCTATGAGTTAAGAGCCTATCAAAAAAACAGATTTTTTCAAACAGAAAGAATAGTGACACGAAACGCCCAATCTGCAATGCACTATAGAGATTTAAAGACGCCTGATCGATTTAGCAAGTTCAATGTTATGCAGATTATGCAAAATTGGACGATCATATTCATCAATCAATATGGCGACTTTGCCATATTTTTTATGCATAGCAATCAGGTAATTTTGAAAAATTATACTAACTGATTGCGAACTTGTATCCAACTCAATGCCATGTTGATTTCCATTCAGCACTAACGCATTAACCATGCATAAAAGGAATTCCTGGGGAGTTCCAATCCCACCAAGCGTTGAAAAATCAAGAAACACCACCGCATGTTTTTCCCATGTATAGTCACTATCGGCAATCCATAGGCCAGCAAAAAGCCCCTTGTTGCCTTCCAGAGCCTGCTTGAGCGTTGAAACTAATAGCGATTTGCCAAACCGCCTCGGGCGGGACAAAAAGTAACGCCCATAACCGGTAATAAGCTCGTAGACATACTTTGTTTTATCAACATAAAGACAGTTAGATTCCCGTAATCTACGAAAATCACTTAGAGCTAGAGGTAATTTTTTAAGCATAAAGATCCATTTTTCAAATAAGCAGGTAAACATTTTCATAATACAAAAAAGCAACATGTAACCAAAGCCTACCTTAATAATTGTTGCTAGCCAATTAGTCAATTTTAACAAAGCTTCGGAATACGGTATTCAGCAGATATTACCGACCATTTTCCACTCAAATATTGACTATTAATTATTGTTTATCTTATAATCCTTATGATTATTTCAATTACGTAACAATAAGGAGGATAAAGGATGATCACTATATGCACTATAAAACGACTACGCAACATGGCAGCCATTGCACTGCTATGCGGTATCAATACTGTCAGCATCTGGGCTTCAACTACCTATGTATATGTTGGGCAGGATAGTAGGTCCGACGGGCATTGCGGTGGGTCGAGTGCTTATGAAGGTGGTAGCTCTGGAATCGCCAGAAGTACTTTCTCGGGCAACTGTCCAAAGCTGTCGGAAGATATAAAGTTTAGGTGCTTTTATAATGACCATCAATTTTTTAATTTTTTTAAGGATGGAAATAAAGATGTTTGGGCCAAATGGGACTCAGATATTGTTCCTTGGGAAAACGCATTTGCAAAGCCAGACAAAGCAAAAGTTATGAGCTTTTCACGTAAAACTGAAAAACGAGGCGATACGTATGACTTTATCATAGAGCTTTATCTGCCTGGAGTAACTTCTCCTGCTAAGCTGCAAATTCGTACAAAAGGCACTGTCGGTGGAAGCACTATGGAGTTTGGCGTTTCAAAACCAGGGCAAGCACTGCCTGACCAATGGTATAACGATAGAAATGAACACAAAATAGAGATTCAATCTGACACTTATGTAACAAAACGGATACCCTTAAGCCTATTAAAAATCTCATATAGTTATGGTTGGCAATTAGTGCTTGATATTAAACAAAAATATACGATTTCTTACAAAGGCTCTGGTGCATTTGCAGGATACGATGATCTATTGTGCCAGATAGACTGTAGGTGCATTGATAATGATAGCGACAACCGCTATATAGAGTTAAATAGCGCGGGGATATTCGAGCGACTCTCTATTAAAAACATGGATCGTAACACAATAAATGAAAAAATTAACGAATGGGCCAAGCAAAACCCAGACAAGGTCAAAAAAATTGAAGCGCAGCAGGGCGTAGCCACACAGGCGCCACAAGGCAAATCATAACTTTGACACTCTAAAAAAACAGGCCACAAACACCAAACTCCACCCTGATCGCAATATATTGCGATCAGGGTGGAGCGTTTTGTACAGCCCCTCAATCTATCTGTACCGTTCTGACAACCTTCAATAATCCAGCCAACAAGCCCCATCAATCTAGCCACAGGGCCCATTTCCCATTCATATCAACCTGCCACACATGCAACCAAGCCTGGCCTGAGTAGTCCAGAGCCCTCCAATTTGCCAATTTGCATAATATAATTATAATTGCTATACTCTATAATACTACGAAATGCTCAATATGGCACGCGCATCTAGTGCAAAGCACACACAGGAGATGGACTATGAATGTACGCTCAATATTAATCCCTTTTTTTACCGTACTCTCTCTGGTAACGGTCGGATTTAACCCTGCACTATCACAGGAATGCGATAGTGAGCCTAAAGCCTCCATTAAAAATTCAGTTCAAGCGTTTTTCTACAACCATAGGAAGATACTTGCCGCTTGCACATTGTTGGTGGGATGCATAACGGGTTTATACCATAAAGATGCGATTGGACGACTATTTGGCAGCCTACTACCGATAAGCGGCGACCAAATAATCAGGGATGGCAAGGTAGACATTATCAATGTGCGCACACTGCTTCAGCCAAATGCGACCGACTGCCATTGGCGAACAGTATTTAATTTTATAAAATTTAATGAATATCTAAAAGAACACAACGGATGCCATGATGGCTACATCAGTAGCATAACAGAAAGTTCATTTAAAGAGTTCGTTGATAGCTTCAGAGATGAGGTAAGTACCTTAAAAACAATTCCTAACACAATCGTGCGTTTTTTGATTTCAAAACACGCAACAGACCAGAATGCAGAGGAGCTCGACAAGTTCTACTTCGCAACAATGAACGGTGATTCTAACCCAATAAGTAAAAAAAATTATAGCCTTAGATACCCATGGGCGAGCGCAATAGTCCCTCTGTTTTCCAACAACAAGATACCCTCTGTACAAGAATGGCAAAAAGCCATAGACGAATCTGCTATGCAAACATGGCTTACAGAAAAAATCAAACCGTTCTCTGCATCATTTGGATCTTTCCCTATTAAAGATATTACGACAAAGGATATTTACAAGATTGCTGAAACAATAAAAATGTACGATGGCCACCTGTTGCCAAACATACCCGGTACGATCATTCATCATTTAACGTACGTCTGCTCTAAAGCTCCACCAGATGTGTGTAATTCATCAACATCAAAAGATGATATAAGTTTACTGTACTATGATGGTAAGGCAAAGCAAGTCTATATAAGTAATGTTTTCAATCAGTATGAAGACCATACTCAACATGTGAGAAATACACTATCTAGAGACGACATACATTCGTTATTCTGTTTCAAAGAATCATACGCGCACTGGTTTTTTGGGGCCATACAAAAAAGTAATGATCGATATAAGCTCTATATGCTTGATTCTTTGAGTACCGGACACAGCTCAGCAGAGCCTGAGATTAAGACTATTGTGCAGGTATTAAATGAACTTTAATAAAGCAACAGTCTTTTGTCTGACCGCACTCTTTTTGATTGCCTTCGAGTCTGACGGTGCATTACCGCAGGAATGTGATAGTGAACCGGAATATTCACTGACTGATTCAGTCAAAACGTTTTGCTATACACATAGAAAAAAGATCATCATTGCAACAACGCTGCTAGTAACCTCTACTATTACTATAGCCTTGTACCATAAAGCTGCGATTGCCAGGCTATTACACAACCCACAAACCACAACCAGCGCTAATAAAACGAGGCCTTCGCCACAGCCCGAGCTGCAAGCCATCGACTGCCCCTATAATGACCGTGTAAAGATTTTTAACGTAAAAACGCTACGTCAACCAAATGGAACAGAATGCCATCATCAGGCAATGTTTAATTGTATGAAATTTAATGAACACCTTAATAAAAACAATGGATCCCCTGAAGGCTATCTGAGCACGATTAATCGCGATCAATTTAATGCATACGTTAATGACTACTTAAAAAACATGGCTGCCTTAAAATGCATTGCTGATAGCATTGCTTGGTTTTTTGGTCGCGAAATAATCAAACAAAACCAAACACATGATAGAAAGCTTCAAGACCATATGAGCCAATTTACCGAAGAAAAGAATGTTATCTATCCATGGGCAGGCAAAGAAATAGCCTCTTTGTTTGAGCATGGCAAAATCCCATCGGTCAAAGAGTTTCAAGAGGCTGTAACCAAAGCAAACGTAAACAGATGGATAATCGAAACATGCGCGTATATTTCTCCATCGCTCCAACCCGCTGATATTGAACGGATTACAAAAAAAGATATTGCAGAGATTGCGAGCACTATCAAAAATCGTCTCTTAACGATAACTAGCGAGTGCCAATCAGACGCATTTGGTCATTATGATCGAATTCACGCATACCAGCTAGATATAGCAAAGCAATTGCCCTCAAAAAATGATACGAGTTTTGCGTATTCTCGGAAAGGTCTTTGTACCAACATACTAAATTATTTTAGTAGACAAGATCAATCAGGCGATCCGTGTGCACTACCAAATCATCAAAACACTCTTAGAACTTTGCCGGCTGGAAGCAAACATTGGCTAATCTCTCATTCTGGGGATAATAATCACTGGTACCTAATCGTTATACACAATGATAACAATCAATACAATCTACACATTCTTGACTCTCTTGGCACGGAACACACGGCCACAGAAGAGGGAATTAAAACAATCATTGAAACATTTTGCACCCCCGACGCTAAGCCCGCAGGAGATGGACTATGAATGTACGCTCAATATTAATCCCTCTTTTTACCGTACTCTTTTTGATTGCCTTCGAGTCTAACGGTGCATTGCCACAGGAATGCGATAGTGAGCCGGAATATTCACTGACCGATTCAGTCAAAGCGTTTTGCTATACTCATAGGAAAAAGATCATCGTTGCAGCAACGCTGCTAGTAATCTCTACCATAGCCTTGTACCATCAAGCTGCGATTGTCAGGCTATTACACAACCCACAAACCACAACCAGCGCTAATAAAACGAGACCTTCACCACAGCCCGAGCTGCAAGGCATCGACTGCCCATATAATGACCGTGTAAAGATTGTTAACGTAAAAACGCTACGTCAACCAAATGGAACAGAATGCCATCATCAGGCAATGTTTAATTGTATGAGATTTAATGAACACCTTAATAAAAACAATGGATCCCCTGAAGGCTATCTGAGCACGATTAATCGCGATCAATTTAGTGCATACGTTAATGACTACTTAAAAAACATGGCTGCCTTGAAGTACATTCCAAATCCCATTGCGTGGTTTTTTTGTGGAAAAATAATCAACCTAAACAAAGCGTATCACCCAAAACTCCTATTACGTATGACGACTCTACTTAATGCAAATAATAGTATCTATCCGTGGGCAAATAAAATAGTCCATCTGTTTGAAAATGACAAAATTCCATCGGTCGATGAGTTTCGAAAAGCTGTCACCCAAGCCAACATAAACAGATGGGCAATCGAAATATGCACAGATAGATTTCCATCTCTTCAATCCCCTAATGATGCACTTGGTATTGAGCAGATTACACAAGAAGATGTTGCGCAGATCGCTAGAACAATAAAACATAATCTCTTAGAGATGTCTGACAAATGCCAACAGGACGCATTTTTACATTATCATTTTATTCACACATATCAGTTAGATATGGCAAATCAATTACCATCAACAAGTAATACAAGCTTTGTATATGACAGTTACAAGGTGCTAAGTTATTCTAGGCGCGCATCGGACAAGCACTGGGCTAATGATGCTCGTCCTAACAATTATAAAAATATTGCCAGAAATCTACCCATCGGAGATAGACATTCATTTCTTATTCGTAGGGGAAGTCCTGATCCTTTAATAAAGGACGGCCACTGGTATTTGGCGGTCATGGAGAATAACGATTCTCAATACGCATTACATATTCTCGATTCCTTGGGAACGAAACACAACCCCGCAGAGGAGGAGATTAAGGCCATCATTGAAACATTTTGCACGCCTGGTGGATGAGATATATGTTTTTTAGAAATCTTGTATTATAAGATGTGTACATTTAATTAATCGAATTGACTGCCAGAAAGCGCATACGTATGACCAGGATAGCAACAAACAACCTACAAGAACCAAAAACGCTCATTTTGGGTCTTGATATCGCAACAAAAAAACATGAGGATATTCAATCTTATTTTGACGAATTTCTCAATCTTGTAAAAACACACGGATCCTGCGCAGACCATGTCTTATTTTTAAAACTACGCACAATCGACAATGCATACCTACTAACTACTGGCAAGCTAGAAGATGTAAAAAAATTCTGCCAAGAACATGCTATTGAGCGTGTCATCATCTCTGAATCACTTTCCCCGCAGCAAGAGCGCAATGCTTCAGACTATCTTGAATGCACAATCATCGATCGCACACGGCTTATTTTGGAGATTTTTGAAAAAGCTGCTCATTCAGCTGAAGGGAAAACACAAGTCGCCATTGCCCTCCTTTCTCACGAAAAAACACGGTTGGCAGGAAAAGGCGTAACGCTCTCTCAGCAGTTAGGTGTTGCAGGTGCGCGCGGTGGACCGGGCGAGACGCTCAAAGAACGCGAACGACGGCACATAGAGCTGCTCATTAATAAACTTAAAAGTCAACTTAAAAAAATTGAAACAACTCGCCAAACACAACGCAAACAGCGTCTTTCAAGCTCACTACCGCTCATCTCATTGATCGGTTATACAAATTCAGGCAAATCTACCATTTTAAATACTTTGACCAAAAGCAATGTACTCGCACAAGACAAACTATTTGCAACGCTTGATACAACAACGCGCGAGCTGTTTATAGGTTCTGAAAAAGTAGCACTATTGTCTGATACTGTTGGATTTATTCAAGAGTTACCTACTCGATTGATAGACGCATTTAAATCAACGTTGGCAGAACTATCTTACGCCTCCTTATTAATTCATGTCGTAGATATTTCAAGCCATTCGTGGCAACAACATATTAGGACGGTCCAAGAGTTGCTCGATGATCTTTCACTGACAGAAAAACCGATCATATACGCATTCAATAAATGTGACAAAATTGAACTAACGCCACTTATAGAAAAAATGATTGAACGTTATCAGCCACATGTAGTCATTGATGCTCGCTCAAAATCAGGATTGCAACCATTAATTGATCTTTTATTACAATGGACCTCTTCCAAAAAAACAGAATTTACATCAACATAATTTTGTAGTATGAACAATTTTATCAAGATGAACTAAATCACCTATCACGCGCTAAGGAAAGTTAATGAAGCATAACAAATCTCTGGCATTTCTCCGGTCTTATGTCCTTTGTCTATTTCTTGTTTGCATAACGCATGCATATGGTCAGTCAGAGATTGAATCATCTACGCCATCGATCAATCCTAGCGCAGAAGAATATCTTGAGCTTGCCAAATTTTACGCTGAAAAATCAGATAAGGAAAAAGCTCTTGCCTACTATGAAAAAACAATTGCTGTATCATCTGGCATGGATAGCGCTCGGTTGGCTGACATACATATCAATGCTGGAAACATTTTACGAGAAAAAGATTCTTTTGATGCTGCATTAAAACATTATGCACAGGCCTTACAGCTACACCCAACCCATTTGACCGCATTAATGGAACTTGGCAATACGCTTAACATGCTGGATCGCGATCCGGAGTCAATAACGCTATACATGCGTGTTCTTGAGCTAAAGCCGGACATGGTATCCGCACTACACAACTTTGGCTTTACTCTAAAAAAAATGGGCCGCTATGAAGATGCAATTAAAGTATTTAGAAAATTATTAGAAATAACACCTAACTATGGACTTGGGCATTTTAACTTGGCAGCCACTCTTTTGACAATTGGTAACTTTAAAGAAGGTTGGTCAGAATATGAATGGCGATGGCAGGCATATGGAGAATCACCAAAACGATTTTCTCAGCCACTCTGGGACGGCGCAGATATTGCAGGAAAAAAAATATTAATCTATTCAGAGCAAGGGCTAGGAGATACGTTTGAATTTATTAGATATGCGCAAATCCTGAAAGAAAAAGGTGCTCACGTCATTTTTGAAACCCAAGCGGCCGCCGCAGATATATTACGACTGTGTAAGTATATTGATCAGGTCGTAGTGCGCAATCAACCGCTACCACAATTCGATTATCAAGTTCCACTCATGAGCCTACCACTCATCCTTGGAACCACCATTGAAACCGTGCCAAATAATATCCCCTATCTGCATGCGGATGCAAAACTAATCGATTATTGGAAGCAACGATTATCCTCGGATAAAAATTTCAAAATCGGTATCTGCTGGCATGGCAATGGCAACTACCCAACCCAAGCGTTGCGCAGGGCAGTAGCTGCAAAGTCTGTTCCTCTTAATCTTTTTGCAAGCCTTGCAAAAATACCAAACGTATCGGTCTATAGCTTGCAACAAGTGGATGGCCTAAACCAGTTAAATGAACTTGACCCCTCAATAGCAATACATCAATTTTCTGGTGATTTTGATAAAACGCATGGCCGCTTTATGGATACAGCAGCCGTAATGAAAAATTTGGATTTAGTTGTTTCTGTTGATACCTCCATAATTCATCTTGCAGGAGGACTTGATGTAAATGCATTCCTTATTTTACCAACACCAGCAGATTGGCGGTGGATTGTAGACAGACAAGATTCTCCATGGTATCCAAAAATACGCATTTTTCAGCAAGAAACCCCCGGTGAATGGGGGCCGGTAATACAACGCATTAAAAATACGGTAGAGTCACTTGTAAATGACAATGCAACAAAATTAAAAAAAAATATTATCGACCCTGCCGCGCTTGAAAAAAATATCACTAACATCATCGCACAGATTGTCTGCCATAAAGCGGATAGTAAAGATAAAAATAGTGAGCATAAATCAAAAAATGACCCTAGTCCTGCCCAATCAACAGAACCGGTAACCCAAGCAAGGCCTACAATCCCAACCAGTGACGATACCTCTGAAAATCAATCCACAAGCACATCAACCATTTCTTTTACGGATAAAACAAGGCATATAGTCCAAGAGGAGTTAGCGCGCTATCAACATCGATTTGGTACACAACGTTAGATTACAATATTAGGAGCAGTAACTATGAAGACCATAAAGTTAATTTTACACCATGCCCTTTGCATACTACATATCATTACATCATCAATATCACTATGCGAACAAACTGATAGCGAATTACTACCAAAAAACGAACAAGAGATTTTGGTAGATTCATATTTAACCCTATCTGAAGAACTTCAAACAAAAAAAGAATATAAAACTGCTTTAATATACCTTAAAGAGGCTGCTCGTTTGCGCCCATCAGATCCATCTTTGACGTCTGCTGCCAGCCTATTACTTGCTAAATTAGACCCGAAAGATGCCGCATTCAATATCGCTAACAGTCAAACAGTTGAGCCAATGCCAAACGAGCAAGACTCTCTGGCGGATATGTACATAGCAACTGCTAACTCCTTACGAGAATCACAAAATCATGCGCAGGCAATTTTGTATACAAAAGAAGCACTTCGAATACGGCCCGACAATGCTCATCTCATGTTCGATCTTGCAAATACCTTAAATATGGCAAATGAAAATGACGAATCTTTATTTTGGTATTACAAATTGTTGGATAAATTTCCCACCAATAAAACAATCCTTTACAACACTGCATACACCTTAAAAAAAATAAATCGAGTAGATGAAGCTATGGTTTTTTATAACGCATCGCTCGAGCAGGACCCTGAATACGCTGAAGCTCGTTTTAGCAGAGGCTTGGCATACCTAACCATAGGGGACTGGGATCGTGGGTGGCCAGAATATGAATATAGATGGAAACGTCCCGGGTACCCCCCACAAAGGACGTTGAGCGAACCAATGCTTGACAAAGATGCCGATTTAAACGGAAAAATCGTTTATTTATATGCAGAACAGGGGCTGGGTGACACATTTCAATTTATCCGTTATGCACGCATACTCAAAAACAAAGGAGCTCGCGTTGTAGTAAGTGTTCAAAATCCACTTTTGTCCATTATTGCGTTGTGTCCATACATAGATAAAGTAATTGCTATGAATCAGCAGCCAGTCAAATATGATTACCAAGCACCACTTATGACACTGCCTTATATCTTAAAAACTACCGTTGAAACTACCCCAAATGTCATACCTTATCTGTATGCATCCGCATCACTTGAACATGAGTGGAAACAGAAATTATCGCACGAAAAGCGAGTTAAGATCGGTATTTGCTGGCAAGGAAATGCAAATTATCGAACCGCTGCACTTCGCTCTGTAGTGGCTGCAAAGTCAATCCCTGCAGTGAAATTTGCAAAGCTTTGCCAAGTACCGCATATCAAATTATATTCCCTACAAAAAGAGACTGGTGTTGATCAGGCAGCAGCCCTTCCACCGGAAATCCATATCTTTGATGATAGCTTTGACAGCACGAATGGACGCTTTATGGATACCGCTGCAGTACTAAAAAATATGGATCTTTTCATTACAGTCGACACCTCTATGGCTCACCTTGCAGCGGGTCTTGGAATAGAAACCTGGGTATTTTTACCAGAACCTGCAGATTGGCGCTGGATGTTGTATACCGCAAAAACACCGTGGTATCCAAATATGCGTCTTTTCAGGCAGGAAACCGCCGGCAATTGGGATCAGGTATTTGAAACGATCAAACAGGAACTCGTACGATTTGTCGAACAAAAAACAGGTTCGTCTTTAAATAACGGTGAGTAAATGATTACAAAAACAATAGTAATAAAAAAAGAAGCATTATGGGCAAAAGTCATATGCCTTATATGTATCATCAACGCACACATTGCGCTGTGCGGTCATCAAAATGAACAACCAACCGTAGCAACGCTTTTGGCGCAGGGCGCAAAAGCCTGCGAAACTGAGGATTTTGACACAGCCTTACTCTATTTAAATCAGGCGCAATCTCTTGACCCTATTAATATAGAGTTGCTTTTCAAGCTTGGACACATTCACCTTTGTCGCGGCGATGTCCCACAGGCACTGCATGCATACTATTCACTCATAAAGCATTTTCCACAATATTCAACTTCGGCATTGTATAACATAGGATACGCCCTAAAGACTGCGGGATATATTGATAAGGCAATTGAAATTTTCAGAAAAATAATTCTTGTAAACCCGGAGTATGAAGCAGCACGACTGGGGCTTTCGTTTGCTTTGATCACTAAGGGGTCTTTTCAAGAAGGGTTCAAAGCACATGAATGGAATTTAATCAAACAAGGAAAAAATGCACCGGAACTGCGCGCACTATTGGCTGAAAATACTATAGCCGGAAAAACAATTTTACTGATTCCAGAAGGCGGATTGGGCGACACTATCAATTTTTTTCCATGCGCTAAAGAGTTAAAACAACGTGGAGCTCGCATTATTGCGCTCGTACAAAAACCGTTATATGAGCTATTAAAAAATTGTAATTACTATGACTGTGTAATAGAAGCTGGTTCTCACATTCCACCTCATGACGCGCGAGTAACGTATATGAGCTTGCCATCAATACTACATTGTTCCCAGGAAACGCTACAGCGCGATGTTCCATACATTACTGCAAACAAAATATTACAAGAAAAATGGAAAGCATTTTTTGCATCAGATAAAAAATGTAAGGTCGGAATTTGCTGGCAAGTAGACATCCATAATGATTCTTCGCGTTTGCCAATGGCACGAAGAGGAATACCGTGTGAGCTGTTGGCAAGCTTGAGCACCTTGCCCAATGTATCGTTGTACAGCCTGCAACAAAAAGATGGTGCCAACGACATCCAACATATATCAAACAATTTTCGCGTAACGACCTTTGATGACACATTCGATCAAATTCATGGAAACTTTTCAGACACCGCCGCTGTTATTAATAATTTAGATTTAATCATATGCGTAGACTCCGCCGTAGGTCATCTTGCAGGAGGCCTTGGTTGTCGTGTTTGGCTTTTGTTACCTTATAGTTCTGACTGGCGATGGGTAAGTGGAAAAACAAGTTCTGAGTGGTATCCAACAATGACTTTGTTCAAGCAGCCTATGCCATTTGATTGGCATAGCGTTATCCAACGCGTTCGCTGGGAATTAAACATACTGTCTGAAGCATTTATTACACAATAAATAATGAGGAGTTCTAACTTATTTTACGTGCTTGGCAACTTTAATTAAAAAAGAGAGTATATGAAAGCAAAAAACTATTTTACTATCCCCCTTCTTTTGGCATCCGGCTTAATTTTTTCAGGTTACATAAAAGCGGATCTTATCCAGTCAATGCCTGCTGTGCAAACCCTGCAAGAGCTAGTCTCTGTCGACGAAGAATTTAAAAAAAGCCTTCAATTTTTGGCAAACAAACAATATAAAGAAGCGCTCATCGGTTTTCAACAAGTTATTATGAAAAAACCGGACTGCGCTGAAGCATATTTTAATATTGGGCTTATTTTTTTAATGCATAAAGACAGTAAAACGGCTGCAGCCGCACTTGAAAAATCAGCAGAGCTAGATCCATCAAAAGCACAGCCGCATCTTTTTTTAGCATCAATATGGCAAGAACAGGGAGACATAGCCAAAAGTATCGCAGCTCTCAAGCGCGCGCTTACCATAGATCCAACTCATGCACAAGCACATGCAAATCTTTCTCGGTTGTACACGGTTGCTAACCTACTGCCAGAAGCTGTAAAAGCATATAATCGCGCAATAGAGTTCCAGCCAAGCGATACGACACTCATGTTTGAAGCCGGATGCATCAATGCGCGTACTGGGGATTTTCAAAACGCATTAGATCTTTTCAGACGGGTGTTACGCATTAATCCAAATCACCCAGAAGCTCATCTTTCTATTGCTCATATCTATACCTATCTTGGAAAAATCAAGGAAGCGCTCCCGCATTTTCACTCAACTCTCGAGCAATGGCCAGAACACAGATCAGCTCATTGCAGCGTAGCAGAAGCCTATTTGGCTCTTGGAGAGTTCAAAAAAGGATTTGCGCACAGAGAATGGAGGCTATCCGGAAACACAGATCAACCACATATTTCATCTTCCTATTGGAATAACGATGATTTGGTTGGAAAAACGGTAACGATTCGCGCTGGAGCAGAAACCGACTGCGATATGGTTCAATTCATACGGTACGCGCAGTTACTTAAAAATCGTGGCGCCTCATCGTTAATCGTAGAATGCAATGAACAGCTTGCAACGCTTCTGGAGACAAATCCATCTATTGACGAATTCATTCCAGCAGTTCAATCTTGCCATGAATTGCCTAAATCAGATATTCAAATTCCACTTTCAAGCTTACCTTATGTATGCAACACAACCTTAGAATCCATACCAAACTCAACACCATACATTACTATACCGCCATCGATAAATCGCATGTGGAAACATAAACTAAAAACAGATGTGCGCTTGAAAGTAGGCATCTCATGGTACGATTACAAACAAGAAAACGGTTTTTCAGAAAACACAATACCACTCCCACTCATTCTTTCGGCTCTGCCCAAAGATCATGTAACGGTTTACTTATTGCAAACCCCTTCAGAACATGACATTGATCAACTGTCAAAGCTCGAACTAACATTGCCACAAATCAATACCTTAAATGGCATGGGGATCAATGCAGATTCTCTAGTTGAAATCTCCGGCCTTGTAAATAACCTAGACCTTGTTATGAGCGCTGATAACAGCATCGCACACATCGCTGGTGCGCTTGATAAGCTAACATGGGTACTATTGCCAAAAAATGCACATTGGCGGTGGATGCAACATCGTACAGATTCGCCTTGGTATCCCTCAATGACGTTATTCAGGCAATGCCGTAATGGTGTGTGGGATGATGTTACCGGCTATTTACACAACGAATTAAGCGCGCTGATAAACTTAAACCAACAAAATAATACCATTGCAGTTGCAGAAGTATCACTGGGAGAGCTGATTGATAAAATGACCATTTTGGATATTAAACTATCTAAAATAAGGGATGATGCTAAATTACATCATCTCAAAAACGAAAGAAGCGCCTTGCAAACCGCCTATCAAAAGATAGTAACGCCATCAAAAGAGCTTGATGAGCTTACTATTGCACTACGCATGGTAAATGAAACGTTGTGGGAGATTGAAGATAACATTCGTTACAAGGAACAGAAAAAAACATTCGATCAAGAGTTCGTCGAGTTGGCACGAAGCGTTTACACAACCAATGATCAACGGTTTAAAATTAAAAACAACATCAACAATCTGCTGTCTTCGCGCCTAAAAGAAGTTAAGGAACTTGTTACTTATTAAATTTCTGTCTTGTAACAACAAAAAATCAAACAGCTTATTAAGATTACGTAAGCTTCATATCAAACTTTCTCCATTGCTATTTTTCGCCTTCTACACTCTGAACTTCATTTTGTTATGATTGTAGTTTTGCGCAAGACAAGCTATTATTAATACAATGAGATGTAAAGTCGGTACAGCACGGTCAAATCAATCTATTCTGTCCCCAAAATGCTAAAAAATAAGAATGGTAATGCTCACATTAAGAAATCTTAAATGGAAACCGTTAGCCATTGTAAAGAAATAACTTCCACTTTTTGGAAATAATGGCACAACTAACATTACATAAAACTTTTTGTACGAGTGGTACTTATTTCTTTACGGTCACTTAGTATTAGCAGGCAGCATATGCTATTCATCTGCCAGTTGGTCACATCAGATCAAAGCACAACAGTACAATCCATGCTCAAAACGAACCCAAATTTCTGATTTCCTATACGAGAAACAACGTCAATCAGATTGCAACCTAAACTCTTTTAAACATGCTGCCGCATCTGTGTTGCCTGTAATAACAATCAATGGCGAAGAGTACGTTATGCTTTCACGCGAATCTCGAGGCAAAGACAGGGGCCAATGGGATGATTTTGGTGGTAAAGCTAATTATGGTGAAACTCCAATCCAAACTGCTGCACGAGAAGGATATGAGGAATTAAATTCTGAATTTATTTTTGGAATGAACAAAAAACAATTTGCTGATTACATTCATCAAAATAATAACAATACCGAACAGATCGTCGCTCAGGAAGCAGCAGGCACATTTTGGGGTGGATGTAATTACGTAGCCTACCTAACAAGATTTTCTGAAGATATTGTAAAAAAATATGGAGAAAAATTTGCCGAACTTACCGACACACATAAAAACAAACATGCAAACAAATCCTGTTTTTTAGAAAAGGATGCCATTGCCTTAGTAAAATGGGACTATCTTATGAAGGCCATAGCGCATCATGAGCATGTTGTAGACGCTCATATAATCGCCTGGATACCCTGGAATAAGCTTAAAGCAGCCATGCGCAAGACAACATCTAAAAATCTGCTCAAAAAAGATTGCAATAGTTCCGGCAGCGTTATTAAGAATCCTAAAAAACTACCGCCGCTTGCTATTGGTAAGATCATACCCATTACCCTAAGAGGTATTTTTATTGCTAAACTCTTTAATTTTTGTAAAAAGAATACCAATTACAGCACAGATGCATCCGGAAAGATTTTTCTTTATCGCAAATAGGGTCATTCAACCAAACAAACTAAACATAAACTCCTCTTTTGGCCATAATGCTATCAATAAGGCTTAATGTATCCCGACGTGTTTTACCAGATGTGCTCTCAAAAAACAATAATCCCTTTTCTGGTCCAGACTTAGTAATCAAAAACGATTCCAGAGTTAAACGTGTTTCCCCTAAAGAGGCATTCTTTGATCGAATTATAGTTTTATTGTCATCAGTCACCGCTATATTAAAACCGGCTTGAAAAAGTTGTTGTATCAGGCTCGGTTCGTCATGAGCCTCATAGGCAAGCGGCTCTGACATTTTTTCGTTGTCATAACACATTTTTATGGTATAAAGCACAGCCCCTGCAGGGGATGTTACCAACAGCACAATTAGAATAAGATAGATTGATCTCATAAACATACTCTCCTTTTGTATTGAACAATATAAAACTGTTACATGTTATAAAAAAGGTATAAAAATGCAATAGACGATCCTAAATTCGCCCCGCATCCTAGCTAGCTCTGCATGAAAAATTATGGTATATCATTTTCCAACACCAGTTAAAATTATATAATTTTGTAAGGAATATTCATGAAGCCTAGTGTGTTGCTGTTATTATTTTGCATATCAAGTACTACCTTTTCTTGTGATTGGTCCTATTGGACATCGACATCCCCAATTCCTGCCTCAGTCCTGGGTGGAGTCAGCTTTTTAACATTTACCGCCATCTCGTGGGCGAACAAAAAAAAATTAGAAGAAGTTCTTTTGCTGCCAGATAAAGACCCTGAAAAAACTCAATTACTTGTGAATGTTTATCCTTTACTTGATTATTTTATGGCACTTCCTTCCACAATTACCGCCGATACCTGGGAGAAAATAGTTCGTCAAAACGATGAGTCTGTGCAGATGGGCGATGAGGAAAAAGCTCTTGTTGATAAACAACCCGCAATAATTAATCCACTAGATATTGTGCGCAAAGCTTATGAAAACGCGACTACACGTGTAATTATCAGGACGGGAATGACAATGGCCACTCTTTTTTCAGGTACTTTTTTAGTATTTAATACTATTTTGGCATGCAATGGCGACAGGCTTTGAGGTAAAAAACCATACACTTTCAGTTGATGCTAATCCACTTTAAACAACTGCTGCTGGACTTACAACATACTTAAAATAACAATAACATCGAGAATTGTTGTTGTTTTTTCTGAATTTTTTATTGCCTGCTCAATAAAGCCAGACACCCCACCTAAATCGCTCTGTACCGCACTAACCATCGCAGCTATAAGAAGATTTATTTGGTCGGTGGATGCTATAAGTTGATTTACTATTGCCGCTTCATTTCGATAGGCCAACTTTAGATTTTCGTTGAAGGCAAATAGTATATTGTTTTGCAAATTGAAAATTTTCTCGCACAACACGTTACCAAACACGCTGATCTGACATAATTGCTTTTGAATTGCCATCTGCGCCGAGGCATCTTGCGCCGATTGCGTGCCTGATAATTCCTGCGAACATGCTTTTAATGTACAGCTCACTAAAGATTGCAACGACAAAAAGGTATCCTGAATCGTTTGTTTTATATCAGACATAGAGTCTTCTAAGGCCATAACAAATGCATTGTGATTCGATACAACATTTTCCGAAAATGAATCTGCCCAAGCAGCAGTATCATTGGCTATCGAATCTGCAAGTTGCTGAGTATTAGCACCAAGCTGCTCCTGACGTTCAGTCAAATCAATGCCTAACTGTGCATAACCAGTACGAATAACCTCGGACAAGAGGACTAACATCGGACCTAGCTGCCGATTAAGCTCATTTTTTGATTCTACCGTATGAATCTTTAAATTTGATGCCATGCCAGACAAAAAATTATCAAATATTGCAGCCGATTTTTCTACCCACTCTGCCACCATACGGCAGTCACATTGTTTCCACGGGATTTTTGACAATGTATCACACCATCTTTTTATTATGTGCTCACTTTCCGCTTGAAGATGCTCCTGTGATGTATCACATGACTTACTCCACCCCTGACAGAATAGCGGTATCTGACAAATAAATTCACTCATACAAGATTCGACTTGCTCGTGAAATAAAGCATGAGCATCACGCTCAGCATTATAAAAAGTGTCAAACTGCAGCATTTTTTTCTGAGCATCAGAACAATGTTGTAATAATGCGTTCGCCTTTTTTTGTACCACCTTTTCAGATTCGTGAATCGCCTGTTCGAGTACAACAATCGCCGATTGATTGTGACTATTAACAGTAGCTATTGCACGGGCATGTTTTAAGGCAGTCTCATCTGTTATCGCTGCACCTCTATCATCCTCAACTGCCCTTAGAGCATCGTCTATCTGTTTATATGCATTACTTTTATTGGTTTGAATATGTTGAGCAGCAAGCTCTGCTTGATGGTTTATCTCATCCTTGAGCGAACTGCATTCTTGTGCAAAATCTTGGCTCTGATCACACAGCTGTTCTTGCAATCTAGTAATAACGTTGTCAGCTTGATCAAGACGCTTTTTGGTATCTTGTACGCTATGTTGGACAAATATAGTAACTGCTTTATCGAGCATACACTCCAAGGCGGCTAGTCCAGATTCTATACCTAATATGGCATCGTTAATATCGTACACACCACCGTTCGTATCAAGCACCTCTAAATGACTAGGCATTCGCACATCGAGTTGTTCTACGCACGATTGGCACAAGCTCGTAATTGAATGCTGCGCAGCGCAAGCATCATTGTGCATTTTTTCTTGACAAGCAATAACCGTATTGTGAAGATCGATAGCCATATCAAGCCGCTTTGACAATAATACACTGTCGATACCTACCTTTCTGACAAGGTAATCCACTTCAGACTCAATCAATAGAGAGTCTGTATTCGTTTCATAGAACACAACAGGGTCAACAAGAATATCAATAACATCGGTTGTTTGGCTGACGTCTTGGTTGGCCCCCAGAAGATGCGCCAGCGGTTCTATAAGACGAAAATCATAAACATCTGATGCATAGATGATGTGCAATAACAACAATGAACTGGTAACACCTAATATTGGTCTAAGAGCAGCTGTCATTTCCATCCCTTGGCAATAAAACGCACAACTATGTCAAATCCCTAGTCCTAGGGTAATAATCAATTCTATAAATGACTGTTCATTAACAAAAATGGCTGAAACGATAGAAAACGTTAATGCAGCAAAAGCTCCAAATATACCCGTAATAGCGGCCATCATATTTGCAAGCGAAGTGGCAATGTCATCTTGCGTTGCAATAATTTCGTTAATAATAAGCTGCTCATTGTTGGCAATCTGAATCTCTAATTGGTTTATAGCAACCGCCATCTCTTTTTGTACACCCAACAGTTTTATACAAAGTGCATCAGTTAAACTTGGTATGCAGCACGCTACAACAGACTGTTGGATAGCTGTGTTTTCATCTGCAAGCTGCTGTCTTATCTGACTAACACTGTCGTTAAAATGAGATATAATCTGGCAAGACAGCAGACTAAACGTATTTTTGAAAAAATCTGTTAGTGAAAATTGTATTTTATCAATTTCATTATTGATACAGGCTTCATTGCACGCGCTAAGCTTTTCAAAGTCTGACAAGGCATTTCCTATATTTGCAGCTCCATTCAAGCAAACCTTTTCAGAAAGATTGCTTAACGATCCGACATTGCAGGAAAAATCAGCCTTAGCCAAATTCAATCCACCAGAAAACATTGTATAAAATTGCACAGACAGCTCACTAAGAAATCGTAAAATCTCATTCTTGTCAATGCTTATTGTCTTAACAACACTCGAACCACCTTCTGTCATACTGCCTATAACGTTTTGAACAGCAACATTCATATTTTTGTCAAATTGATTAACACAAGAAACTACCGCTTTTTTGTGACTTAAAACATTAAAGCACATATCATTCATGATTACGTGAAGCTCATTTTCCAGCTGCAAACAACCGGTATTGATCTGCTCCCTACAGATTCCAGCCTGATGGCAAGCGTTGCAAGATAAGGTGTCTATCTCTTTTTCCATCAGCTCTTTGACCGTATTGACACACTTAGAACATGCTGTACAAAGGCTTGAACGAATCTGTTCTATTTTTTGAAAAGATTTGTGAAATCGCTTGTCTAAATTGTTATATGCTACATCTATGTTCATTTTAAAATTATTCAGCTCTTCCTGTGCGCGAGCTACAACAACAGCAATATCTTCAGAGATCGGCATTGTCTTTTGTTTGACAACATTAATTTTGTCAAGAACCCGGTGCTGACATTCACGGGCAAGAATATTAACACTTTTCGTTTTTAATAAAACATCTAATTGATCTTTTAAAGCAACCGTGCTCAATGCATTACCAAACTCCTTTTGTGCCGGCACTATACAGTGGGCCTCTTTCAATACATTGCATGAGGGGTTGAAAGTATCATCAGCTCTACACAAGTCGATAGAATGCATTAGACCATTTTTAAGCAAAGTAAACATTGAACATTGATCCTTTTCAGACTTGTCATCATTAAGATGCACAAAGTACTTGCACGGTAATGATTTCATAATCTGCGCATGCTCAGCACAGATTAAAGATTGATCTTTTGTAATGCTACTATCTACTTTGCCTATTTGAAGCTGCATATCGTCAACCAGCGAGCGAATAGTAACAGATGCCTCTTGCATTGAATCTATATGAGCATCCTCTTCTTTGCATAACTGGCTCATACTATTTAATCGCTCAATAAGCTGATTGGCAGCGACTAAATGTTCTGCTGTGCGTTGATAGTCAAATATATCTTCCGGCTTTTTTGCATCTTTATTAGTCAAAGAGTCACATAAAAATAATGCATCACGCAGCTGGGCATCAACCTTAGCGATATGATACGCAATCTCTGCAAGAACTAGGGAGGAAAGATGTCTACCAGATTTTTTACCACTATCGATAGATGAATCTTTTTGCATCTTAAGATCTGCTCCATACACATTGCCAATTTCTAAACAATTGACAGCAGGTATAATCACAAAATATAAAACTAGTCTCAATATAAAAGTAACATTACACACAATCCGCCTTTTGCTTATAGCGTTAAAATCTTTATGACCAAAAGTATTATAGCTAACTCTATATTGCGCTCTGTTTGTCTATTAATATAAAAATAATAATTACCAAATGCCCCGATAATACCTCGTATAGAATTCATCATTGCGGCAATATCTTGATTGATAGCAAATTCTGAACGTTTTATCTGATTAATAATACGCTCAGTTGATGAGTTTAATCTATTGTTCAGCATATTTATATCATTAATAATATTATTTTGAATATCAAAGATTTTTTCGCACAATACTGCTTGAGCTTTGCACAAGAGAGATTCCTGAGTCTCGAGCATTTGACTAAAAATAACCGCTGATTCTTGATTGTCAGAGGTAATTTGATTACAAAATGAAAGAATTGTTGATGATACACATGGCAAATCACGACCCACAATTATTGAAGCGCTATCAACAAATGCATCTTTTGCTCGCTTAATCTGTTCTACGTTCTGGCTATTGTATGTATCATTTTGTAAATTTGAGCGTAAAAATGCATTTTGTAGCTCGGACAACAAACAAGCCGCTGAACAATTAAGTTTTTCTGTGACATGACAATATTCAGATCCCAATTCATATGACGCACACGACAACGCCCGTTTTATATCAGCTTGCGCTGTTGTAGCAATATCAGCGATTGCTTTCGATTGAACATTTTTTGCCTGAGAACAAGCTAGCTCAATAATGGAATTCATATTCTCAATAGATAAATATAAAAGCGCAGTAGATTGATTACAGCATTCTTTTATCTGACCTACAATTGGACATATCTCATCATAGGCTTTTTTTATACGAACAAGATAAGGTGATGTAAATTCATCACTATTGAATGCACATAATTCTTTGTTAGAAAAATAGGATTCTTTAGTAAAATTAGCGATAAGATCCTGCATACGATGGCGTTCAGCTACAAGCACATTTGTATCGGGTATCATTCGTATCGAATCATCATAAGAATATAAAGAAATATCTTTTATAAAATCAAAATTATCATTACTCATCCATATATCAAGTTCACTTAATAATGTAATAATTTTTTCAGAGCTATGCTGATAAAATATAGCCTCTTTGGCGCATAATTCTTCATAATAATCGTTATAAAGTTTGCTCAAATGAGTATTAATATCCATTGATAATCTATCTTTTAAAGCATTCTTGTTATTCTGAGAAAACTGCAAAAAGGCATCTTCTGCCTGTTTATCCCATTGGCGAATTTTACCTATAGCGTCTTGCGATATAGCGCGAACAGAACACCGCACATCGTCATACATGGTGGATACATTACGTAAATCACCAATAAAATCATCCGACACATAACCGTTATCTTGACCAGCAGATACTTTGGAGGTCAAAATAGCCTGCAACTCTTCAGACAATTGTCCTAAGTGGACATTGCAATCGGAAACATACGACTCATAGCGCTTTGCATTAAAAGAAACCAACTCTTTAGAGCAATGTTCTGTCCATTCTTCTAATTGTAAGATCATAGAATTTTGCTGGGTAATGCATTCATTACACCTTTTTTTTATGTTGCATACTTGGTTAAAGATAGCATTGTATACATCACTGCATTCTCGAGCCATTAGCTCCTGCCCTTTGGCACACTTATCATACAAAACAATATATTTCTGAACCTTTTTACTTTCAGACAAGACAATCTGGTCGAGGGCTTGCAACGTCAACGTTGCAAGCCGTTGTGTAACATGATTCTCAGTGTTGATTACATCAGAGGACTCAATATTTTCAATGCTATGTTTTAATAATGTAGCTAACTGAGCAATTTGAACAGAATTGGCAAAAATCTCATTGGCTATCTGCTCATCACCACCAAAAACATCCTGGATTGTCGCAATAATGCAACACGCAACTAACAACTTACGCATTGTATTGGATAGCAGGCTAAACATCTAAATTATCCTCCACCGCTTTTTTTGCCTCCTTTGCCAGACTTGGCTAGCAGGTCTGCATTCGCTCCTTCTGAGATCAACAATGTCTTTGCTTGACCAATAAGACCACCTAGGATACCGCCCAAGGCTGCAAGCGCTTGGACAATCGAGCTATTTATGTTGTCTTCCATCAGCTTAATTTCATTTACAGTAGTAGCAGTCAGGGCATTATACTGATTACCGACCACTGCAACTTCCTGAGCCAATGCACATTCTACATTGAGTATCTTTTGGCATAGGTCGCTAAATATCATTGATAAATTACAACATTGTTGCGCCGCCAAAGCCTGCACATTTGCCACGTTGGTAACCTGTTCATGCAACAGATCAGTGAAAGATTTTATTCTGGCAGCCACTACACATTGTGTTTGAGACTGTTGCACAGTAATCTCATCCATAATGTCGATTGCAAGCGCACTGACTAAAGAGCAATCGCTTTCAGCAGAAAACAGTGCTCTATCAAATGCACCGCTCATCTTTGATAACGCATTGTCCACAATGGTATCAATAACACAAATTATGTCGTGACAGTCAGCCAAATACTCATGCATATCGAAATTAAATCTTTCAGAGACGATTTTCATTTGATCCACTATATCAGTCTGAAATAAGGCAATGTTTCGCACAAGTTCGTTTTTGCTGTAAATGCTCTCTGCGGCGGCGGTTGAAAAATACTGAGCAACGTTACCGCAGATTGACGAACAAAATTGGCACACAAGATCTGTATGCCTTTTTAAATTATTACACAATGTATTTTTTGCTACGGCATTTTTTTGGAGCGCAGATTTCATTTCTTGCTGCACAAAAACAATTTGTTCTTCATAAAAACTGCACTGTCTCACAACACAGTTCTCTAGCGCAGAAAAAATTGATTGCTTAAGACAAGCACATTGCTCTGTTAACACATCACACTGCTCTTTACATCTTTCACAGCTGGTTGATTTGTTCACAGAATATGTATCAAAGCAAATCCGATTTTGCACTACACCATTAATGATTGCGGCCATCGATTCACACATATCATTAAACGTAGAATAAAATGTAGAACGTTGCGCGCAGAAAATGACTCTTAACTGCGCATTTTTTATTTCAAAGTCCGACAGCAACTCTTCTAGCAACGTAGCACCTTTTTTGTCTAAGGCATCAAAGATTGATGTATCATCAGGAAGCATCATGTTGTGGAATTTTTCTTCGAACATATTCAATATCTGATCAATTTCATCTCTAAAGAGACCGAACATACTATCGCCAATACAGATATTTTTTTGATATTCATCACGTATTTTTAGTTCACATTCCTCTATATGTAAACCACCACTAAGTTCACCTATTTTTTCTACAACATTACAACGCACCCTATCAAGTAAACTCGAACACGCAGAATTTAGGTACAAGGCAACTTTTTCCTGCGCCTCTTGCATCAAAAATCTATCATGATCAACTGCTGCCTTAAATCGCTCTACATTCGAATTAATAGCCATCTGATAGGTTTTATAATTGGATTGCATATGTAAAAAAAGATTTTCAAAATAGGTTTTTACCTTGAGAATGCTTTCAGCATCCTTATGCAACGACAAAGTAGATTGATATTGATCGTCATTAATAAAACCTTCCATTGTATCAATCAAGTCAAAAAGTCTATCGCACACATTTGAGCTGATAATGTTGTCTGGCACAGCAAAATTTGCCTGCCTATCGGTTTTTGAAACGATAGAGGAACGCATACGTTGACACAAATACTCAAGATTATTTTCCATAGAAACCAGCAGGGAAATAATCTCATATGCCATCTGTTCAGATTGATCTACATATTCGGATGCATTGGCCTGCATACAAGTAACCAAGAAGACGCATACAAAACGCATCTTACACAAACGTATATAGCGCATAAAAGCAATGTTCATAAGAGCACCATATCATTAAATGAGTGGAGGAAGGAAAGAGAAAACAGTGATTATAGCTACAGCTGCAAGAAAATCCGCATTTAAAAGCGCAGCTTGAAGCGATGCTAACGAAGGATTTGCTGCAACTTCAGCATCCATAGCATTAAATCCTGCTGAAAGTAGCGCTACCAAACCTGCTCCTACAAGTGGGTCATACTTAAAGGTTAAAAATCCTGGCTGCATAGTATCTACCAAGCCATTTAATTGGCTGATAAGCAGCAAACTTAACGTTATGCCAGTATCCAAACTAGCAATTGACTCTAATAAGGTGGTACTCATCTGCAATAGAGAAAAACTTATATCCGACGAAGCATTACTGAATTTTTCACACAAGAAATCAACTTCTGAAATAGCCATAGCCTCTAAACTTGCATTTTTTTGACACAGTAGCGCATTACGTGCAGCCAACTGCCCCGATAAAGCAATAAAGCCCTGATTTAATGACGACTGCGCGCCAGAATCAAGCTGGTCAACTTTTTGCTTTAGCAAGCTATTAAGAGTTGAAAGCTCTGATAAAGTCGCTGAAACAGAACTGTCAATTGTCGTGCTCACTCCACTTTGAAAGGTCAGAATTTTAGAAAAAATAGCTGCATTAAACGCATTCAGACTTGAGCGAACCTGTCCAAAACCTTCTAGCAATGCACGCGAGATAGATGTATCCAGGCAAGAGGCTCTGGAGCGGAGCATGCCATTCTGCACTACTAAATCAGTTTCTATACTTGAAATTTTTGAACATAATTCGTTTATAATATGAGTTTGAAAGTCGGAAGACTCTATCAGCAAACTATTTTTCTGTACAATACGCGTGCTTTCAAGAGATGACAATTTAAGACATAACTGCCCTATTAATTGCATTTCTATGCACTTTAGTTGTTGTAAAACCTGTGCATCTGCTGCACAAATTTCCTTATCCAAATGAGACAATCTTCCACCAATGGTGGTACATGTACCAGCAATTTGTGGACGTAAAAGCTCTATTTGTTCTGCTGTTTCTTTTATTGCTACTTTTTGTAAACAAGAAAGCTGATCTACTAAACAAAACAGCTGCTCTGAGGCCTGTACTTGCAGTAGCTTATACTGTTCGTCAATATCGGCAATAAGCGATTTGCCTATTTTATTTGTGCGCTCACATGCACAGCAACCAAATTGATTAACCTTATCGATAAAATTATCTCCCGACTTCCCTAAAAAACTCATAATCGTTTTTTTGTCTTTTGACAATTCTTGTAAAAGACGCTCTGTTGATTGGACCAAAGTTGATTGATTCTTAGTTAAAGCATCACTCAACTTACTATCTTGACAACAGCAACTATTTTTTATCCTATCAATCGAAGCATATAATCGTTCCTGATTGGCCTGCGCAATTGACAAAAGAGTATTAAAATCTTTTATGAGTGCAGCATCAACCTGAATAGCAGCAGAGGATATAATTTCTGAAACCGTATGCGCATTCTTAAGCTCTAACGCAGCTTGTAGTGAAATTTCCTGCAATAATGCACTGTCCGTCTCAAATGCTTTTATTACCAAAAGTTTTGCATCTGATAGTTGATCTGTAACTGTTTGGTTAATTGCTGTTATAACCCGTTCTGTCTGACTAAAACCCGTAGCAAAAACATTTAACAACGACGATTCTGATTGATCAATAAATGAAACGGTTTCTGCCTGTGCCTTTTCAACACTAAAAAAAGCCCGATCATTAAGATGTGCAGATTGAGTTGCAAAAACTAACACGGCACTGTCATTTAAACTCTCATCTACCACTATATCGTCAGACAAACTACTCAAAGATTCGCTCAATTGTGTGTTTAACATTTTAGTAAGACTATCAAAAGCAGACACTAGCTCACAAATAAGAAGTTCTTGCTGGCGCAGATCAGATTCAATGGTATCAATTTGACATGCAAGAAGTTGAGAATGCAATTGATCATTAATAATATTAATAATCTCTTGGGTCAGTGAGGTGTCAAAAGAGCTAATTGCCTCTGTTAGGTAACTTAAACGGTTACTGATAATAAATATACAACGAAACAGATCAGTAAAAATCTCATTTAAAATCCTTGGATCTTCACAACATTCTTTCAAGTGACCGCGTTCAACTGATTTTGAATTTATACAAGCCAACTTATCAGCAAGTTGCTCAAGCCTTAGTGACTCGCAAGCCACCAAAGAGGTCGAATAAAGCGCAAGAAATATGCCCATCAATATGCCATGCATCGTCGCTTTTTTCATTTTTTTACAACCCCTTTCATCATAGCCACATTATGCTTGAGCAGGCAACGCAACTTGACCAGCTGCAACAGCTCCAAACACTTGGTTTGCTACGGTTAATAAATTATTATTCATATTAATCAGAGTAATAACTTCTCCTATGCGCGACTGAAGAAAGTCACTCTCTGATTGAATAGAGGCCATGATTGATGCATCAAACATCATTATTTGAGTACACAAATTGTCAGTTTGACTGGCAAGATTATTTTCAATTGAAGCGATTTTTGAACAATAAGCAGCATTGGCTAGTGCTATTTGAGCAAAGATACTCGTAAACTCTGTAGTTGAAGTAGCAATAAGATCGCATTCTGCAGATTCCAACTGTGCGCATAATGAATAATCTTGTTTTGCAAGATTGGTAGCAAATGATGATAATTTTGTTTTAATATCAGCCTGCGTATTCACCTGAATACTATTTATTTTAGAGCACAAAAGCGCTTTGTTAGATGCAATAGATGACTGCTCGTTGGAAAATTGTCGCGCAAGCAGTGCTATAAGATTTGCATCAAAGTTAACAAGTTGTGTACAAATCTGGTCATTTTGCCTGCTAAGCTCAATCTCCAAAGAGGATAATTGAAGACTAGACTGTTGATTAATACCTGAGTACATAGCTGCCAGCTGATCGGTAATCGCTTGAGCATACATGACCTGCTGTAATTCCAGATCAGAAACCTTTTTGCATGCCGTTGAACGTAATTGAGAATCTACACAGGCAAACTGTCTTTTTATATCACCCGTATATATCTGCACATGCTCTTCGAGCAATGCTATCTGCGATAGTGTCTTGGATGCAGTTTTTCCAAAGATAAGACGGGTATCAGACAAACTTTTTCGAACCTTGCATCCCAAATCTGCAGAAATAAAACATATCTTTGATTGTAATGTCGATGAAACACCAGTTAAAGTTTGCATGCTCATACTAAGCTGTTGCACTATACGAGCACGTAAGTCGTTTTCAAATAACGATAAATCAACGTTGAATCGAGATGCAAGTTCTGTAAAACCTAACAGGAGGCGTGAAAATTGACGAACCATAATTCTATTAATTTGTGTATTATAACGAACAAGAGCTTGCTCTACAGATTGCTCATAAAAACTTTCTGCCTGCTCTATAAACTTTTCATTTAATAAAACTGTATCGCCCTGCTGTGTACATGCTAACTCAAGTCCTGATAATTTTGAGCAAATGGCATTAGTATTAACGGTTAAATCGGTACCTATCAGGGTAATCTGACGAGCTGCCTGCAACTCCAGTGATCTACCAAATTCCTTGATTAGTTTTATTACATATTCATTTTGATTATGAAGCATACGTGTTATCTGATTTCCCTGAATATTAAAAAGTACCTGTAGATTTTCTTGAGTATTAAAAAGATGTTCACAAAAATCTGTAATAAATCCAGACAATAGAGATGCAGTGGTATTGTATTGTGTAATAAGTTGTTGATTTTCGTAGACAAATGTGTTGTATAAATCCGCAGAGCAATCGTTAAATATGATAGAAAATCTTTTTTGAAAACTGTTTATCTGAACAGACAGTTGTTCAACCATTACTTTGGACACAACCAGTAATTGAGCGAGTTGTTCTACAAAGCTCATCTGAGACTCATCAAGAGTGCGACCTACTTGGCCTACCTGTTGCGTGCGCATGTCGTAATCCTGTACAGCGCCAATCGAAAGGGCGTTGAATTGGGCAATCAAATATTCATCTTCTTTAGAGATCATAGTTTCTATGGCATTTAACTTACTACTTAAAAGAGCGAAGCGCTCCAAAACTTTGCGACCTATGGATTGACTACTCGTAGTCTCGAATAAATCAAATACGGCAATAAAATCTTCAAGCAATAGTTTAATGTACAATGCAACGCCTACTACCGTATTCATACATTCCATTGAGCCCTGTACCCCGTTATTGACAACTCTGGTCTGAACAGTATCAGCAGACAAAACTGAACAATATATAAAAGAGACCGTTAGAAAAGCTATAGCATGCCAACCACTCACGTTCATTGTCCACTTCTTTCGTCAATCATCACACCAACAAATAAATCAGTATGGCTGAATAGGTATACGCAAACGTTAATAGCAGGTTCTGAACCTCTGCATAAATCATAGTAATAGCATTATCAACCTCCTGGGTTGTATTGATCAACGTTGTTGTAATTGCCAATTCTATTCCTGATAATTTGGTCATAACAGCATTGTTATCCGCCGTAACTTCTGTTAAAAAATTAACTAATTGGTTACATAGGCTTTGATTCTGGACGAATATGCTCGTAGAGAGGGTAGATAGACCACCATTGACTGCTAATCCAGAATCCAAACCAAGCGTCGTAATTCTTTGAGATATTATATTATTTCGATTTGTCAAATCAGTATATAACTGCGCCAATGAGTTATTAAGATCTCCGGCAAGAACCGTTTGTGCTGCCGCCAGCTTTGCGCATAATGCATTGCTATTGGCAACAAGCACTCCATTGAGTGTAGAAAAATTTTGCCCCAAATGGTTATACACATCCAGCAATGCATTGCTTATGCCAACCTGGATAGCTGCATTTTCTGCGGTCAAATTTTTAGAAATTGTAGATATTTTATTTGAAAGCTGTCCTGTAATCTGTAAATCTGCATTAACTAACTGTCCAAGAATGCAATTTTTATTAAAAAGCTCTTCGGTAGAAAGATTGGAAAGCTTTTGGCATATTTGCGACTGCACACCCTGCTGGACGCAAGAAAAACGACTGGAAACATATGTTTTATACGTGCGCAAAGATTCATCCAAAACAGCGAGTTGACCAGTGATATCTGCCATCGATACAATAGCATTGTTATTTAGCTTTGAAATTTGCATTTCAAAAAACTGGCAAAAATCCGTTTCAAAATTTTGTAGTTTGGCACAGGCTTTGTCACTACTTTCAACCATTTGAATCTCTAGCCCCAATACTTGCTCGCATAATGCATTGTATAGACTTGACCGACAACTTACTAATTGAGTAATAAGAGTGGGAATGGAATTAGACATTGTGGAGGCCAAAAGGGAACTTTGCTCATTGACTTGAGTAGTCAAAGCAGATGTGGCAACAAGAATTCGTTCTACCGTAACATCGGTTAATTTTCCAAGAAGCGCTATAATATCAACTAGTTTTTGAATAAGAACATTAGACTGACGCTGTTGTGAGCGTCCTATATTTGAAATACCTTGGCAGATCATATCTGTTTGAATAGAGCTATTGACGGCGCTACGTGAAACTTGCCCAGTCAACTGACCACTAAGCTTTGCAAATAATTTTTTTATCTTGGTATCAAATGCGCAAGATTGCTGTTCGATCAAATCAGCCAGTTGAGCACTGCCACTAATAAAGGCATTCGTAATTGCATGCCGAGCGCCATATAATGCACTATTTAACTGTTCATCTGCCCGTACAATAGTATTGTTTAATGCAATCGATTGTTGACTGATCTGGCCAATAGCAGTGAACAGTTGTTCTTTGAGTTCAAGACAACCCGTAACTATTTGGACATCTAATTTCGATTGCACGAGGGCTAACTCATTTTTTTGCAACCTCTGTTGTTCTATAATCAACTGTTTTTCATTGGTAATCTGCGCAGACAAAGCCGCATAATTTGCCAAGACCGCAGCATTCAGGCTATAAAGTTTTTGTTTGGTCGTATTATTATTTGCATCCAACTCAGTATTAATTTGGTCTACAAAAGAATTAGTGTTACTCTGCTGCACAATAATCAGATCATTCAATACGCATATAAGATTGTTGATTCTAGCAAAGAAAGGATCAATCTCTGCGTCAATAATCTGTTCAGCGCCGCCACAACAAAAATTAATCTGAGAAAGGCATTCAATTAACCTGGCCTTAATAACAAACAAAGAAGAATCAATCTCATTAAGTAATTGAATGTCTATGCAACAAGCATTCGGTTGCTTGCATAACGCACCTCTGTACTGACAAAGGTACGGATTATCTTTAACAAAGTTCTCTATGTCACTTAACAACCGTTCTAAATCGTTCTTGGCAAAAGAAGAAATCTTGCCAGACTCTTGGCCGCGCAAAATACATATACATAATGCTACTATACTCAAGCAGTTGGCAAGACCATAAAATGAGCAAAATCTAGCAGACATCTCCACCTTTCCACTAATTTAAAATATTGCACTACCATTTGTTGCTACATTAAGTATCAGAGTGGTCAGCACACCCAAATATTCTAGATAAGCCGCTCCTAGCGCAGCAGTAATATCCTGTAGGCGACTATCTAAAATAGCACCTGTGGCAACTATATCTCCTATAATCTCATTTTGAACAACGTCCATATTTGAAAGAAAGTTTTCATATGCTTCGTCAACCGTAGATCCCATATCCATTATCTGAGTGGATAACATTTGATTGTATGACAATAAAGCGGCTTCGCTGTTTTGCACATTATCATTGGTCTCCTGCTGGAGAGATGCAGACTCTTGTGTAACCTTAACGCACAGATTGTGTTCTTGGCTCTTTAATTCTACGCCCAAATTTGAAATTGCTACCACCAACTGACTTTCTAATCCAAATGCAGCCGCTTGCACCTGAGCACAAAGAAGATCGTCACGAGCAATAGTATCAGAGATTATCTGTCCGGCAATATCATCAATTTTTTCATCTAACTGAACCTGCGTCCTTACAATTTTGTTCATAATATCTGAAGCCTTTCCAAGCAATACAAGCTCCATAGCGGCCAATTTTGAACACAGCTGACTCACCAAATTGGCCTGAAAATAACCAAATTGCTGTAAAAACTGATCAGTATCTTTGGCTTGCGATGTTTCAAGTCCTGAAATTTTTATACATACTTCCTGTTCTAAGAGAGCACCTAAACAATCAATGCTCCCAAGTGCTTCAGCCTGTTGCACCTGCACCCCATCTTGCATCTCCTCCACTCTAATTTTTATGCGATCCAATTTATTACTAGCAAACAATTCTGTTGCCGTAAATTGAGCAGCAAGCACATCACATATTGCTGACTGCAGACAGGAAAGCTTTAGACAAAATTGATCCAACCAGGCCACTAATTTGGTAGCAAAAGCCAATGTATTATTATTCAAATCCGTATGCAGAGCGGTGCACAACCTAATTAAGCATAATCTAATGCTATCAACCGTACATACGACATCTGTATCCATTTTACCAAACGTAGAAAGAATGCTGCTGTTAATTTCACTGTTAGCCATAACAAACACAGAGCCAAACCGTAACTGCTCAGTTTTCGCACTCTCTTTTACTTTATTAATCTGAGCCAATAAGTGCGAATCTTTTTGCGTCAGAAACGTTTCCAATCCACTTAATTTTGAAACAAGCTCATCGTGCAAGACAGACATTGTCAATTCAAATGTATCGTTCTGCTCTAAAATAGTTTTTGTTATTGTTGTTCCAGCATCTTTTAATACAGCACACCACGTGCAAAGATTGCTCGCAGTAGCCGACTCTATATAAGAAAAAAGTATGTTAATAAGAGCAATAACTTCATGTTCAAACTTTACTATCTGAGTAGATATTTCACCTATGGATTTTACCACAGCTGTTTTTGTATCGTTAGTCAATATGCTTATACCATTAGTTTGCACAAGCACAGCAGATCTGAGGGCACTAAACGCACATTGTAATTCAATCTGAAGGGTAGCGCCTAGCTTTCCAATTGCTTCTAAAATGTGTTGTCTTTTTATGTTATTATGACTTGCTGTTTTGGTGAATAGTGTGAGAATATCATCTATGCTCATTCCAAGTTGGTTTTGTATGGAGATGATCTGTCTACAAATCGCTTCTTCCTGTTCGGATAAACTACGCTCAAGCGTCGTAAATTTACTACAAATCGTAATGCTTTGGGCTAACAAAAGTTTGACAAGCGCACTAATTTGATCGTCTAAAGCAATAAAAAAATTTGTAAAATCGTCACAAGTCGCACAGGAACTGGGATGTGCAAGGCAGGCAAGTTGAGAGCACAGCTCATCGATGCTTTTTTGTATGCTTTCTATCAGTAAAATCGTTTCGTTGCGCTCCTGACATACACAACTATTTTCGATCACATTATTACAAATTATGTAGCTTGCCCAATTAACAAAGACCAATAACACAGCACAGAAAAAAAACAACATTGATTTCACTCTCACCCTCTGTTATACCAACGGTACTACAACGGGAACACAGCAAAACTTATATTCAAAATTTTGCTGTGTTCTATCTTTACATGAAATCTTAGGTACATGTACAACTAATAATTGTCTGCAAAAGTGAAACAAGTGTAGATTGATTAGTTGCTATTTGGCCTTCAATAACGCTACAGCAGCTTTCCACTGTACCCAGTATGGAAGTATCTATTACCTGAATAGTAGCCAGTGAGGATTTAATGAGCAACAAGCACTGGACAACCTCATCTAACTGAGCACAACAACTTAAGGCAGCACGCGCTCCCTGTCCTGGCAAATCCAGAGAGCCGTCCTTCTGATAGGTCTCTACAACGCATTCTAACACATGCATTATTTTCATTGCCTGTTCTCGAGACAAAACTATAACATCTGACTCGAGTGACTCTTCCAGCTGCTTTTGAATAGTTGCAGCCTTATGTTCGGTATCTGTAGCCATTGTCATCTGTATCGACATAAGGCTTATGAGAGCGACAGATAGCGTTACATAATGTACCAGCTTTTTTTTCATTTTTTCTCCTTATAATATATAAAAATTACTCTACATCGCTTCATTATCATGGCGCCCATCTTTTCATTTGAATTATCTTACTAAGGGCATAGCTGACCAAGCAAGATCTCTTGAATTGCATTAATTTGAGAACTCAACACAGAACAACAAGATGTAAATGAGTTTGCATCTATTGCACTTTCCAAAGAGGCAATCTCACTAGAAAAGGTACTTATAATTGAAGACTCTACTAAAGCAAGTTGACTAATAAAAGTACTTATAATTGAACTTTCCAAGGCGGACAAATCTGAAGTAATGGTTGAACAACAACTATTAATGTCTGCCGCTAGTGAACTTTCTACTGAAGTAAGACCAGAGTCAAAAGCGCTGATCAGAGAAGTTTCTACCGCAGATAAATCTGAAGTAATAGATGCACAGCAACTGTTAATATCTGAGGCTAATGAACTTTCGACTGAAGCAAGACCAGAATCAAAAGCACCAATCAGAGAAGTTTCCAGCGCAGACAGATCTGAGGTGATAGATGCGCAACAGCTATTGATGTCTGATGCCAGTGAACTTTCTACTGAAGTAAGGCCAGAATCAAAGGCGCTGATCAGAGAGATTTCCAGGGCAGACAGATCTGAGGTGATTACGGCACAACATGTATTTACTTCAGCAATTATTGAATCTTGAGCCGTTATCAGCTCGGAAATTATTGAATCTTGAGTCGTTATTAATTCAGAAATAATCGAGTCAAGAGAGGTTTCAATGGCCGCTTCAAGTTCCGAACAACATAGTGCTACCTGAGAGCTTAACGCTTCAATTTTGCTTATAATAACAACATCTTGTAGAGAAACTTGTGTGATGTCATTTATAACAGTATTTATCCTTGCCTTTATAATATTCAGGCAGGTTATAATCTCCTGCAACAATAAACCTTCCGTTGAAGGACACACGCCAGCAGCACATCCTCCCCGCTGATCAACTCCCTTACTATTTTCCTGCTCTGTCTTTTGTTGATCCTTTATCACTTGCTGGATACGTTCAACATTTTGCTCTGTCCAATCATATGCTTTTGCGCAAACCTCATCGACTGTCATAACAAAAACGGTACAAAAAATCGTGATCACGCTAGAACATAACAAGCCTATTTTACCATTCATACTCTCTCCCGCTAACTCTTTTTTTGAAGAATTTATTAGATTATTACTCTCAAACTAACCTCTCACGTACATGAAGGACAAGAGACCGCAGCCACTGCTGTCAGCACATTATTAATTTGCATAGTTAAACTCGCGCCCAAGGAAGATATTTGGGCGGTAATCAAATTCGTCAGATCGGTTTGTATTGCAGATAATTGTGAGTTTACAGATCCTTCAAAGCTTACAATTTCTCCGTTAACGCTTCCTATTTGAACAGTTAATTGGTTGCCTAGAGCCGTTTGCACCGCAGCTATTTGTGAACTAAGAGAATTATTTTGTAACGTAAGGTCCGTTTCAACAGAGGAAAGCTGTGAAGTTAGCTGATTGCTAAGTAAAGAACAACAATTAGATATCTGAGCGCTCAACTGATTCTTACCTATAACCTGATTTGTCTCAATATTGGAAACTTTGACACATACTTGGCTTGACAAATCAGATTCTACCTTCGCCAATCGAGCATTAATCCTGCTTGACTGGGTTGTTATATCCGTATCAATTCCAACTAATTTCGCACATAAAACGGCCATCTGTTCAACCAGATCACAACTCAAATTAGAAAAATCAGTATCTATTTGATTGGTCAAATTAGTATAAATTGTAGACAACTTTGAACACAATTGCGTAGTTTGTACGTTAAAATCTGAACTAAACTCGGCAACTTGAACTGCAAGCTGACCACGTAACCCAGATTGCAATGCACATAATTTTGCTGAAATAGCATTTCCTTGTGCATTTACACTATTATCAACTCCAGCAACCTGAACCGTCATTTGATTACTCAAATCAACCTTCGCGTCAAAAATATTTTCAGATAATCGTTCAGACTGGATAGCCGATGCTGCCGCAGAATTTGCAATCTTTGCACAAACCCTATCTGTCTGCAATGCAAGATCTTTATCCACTGTGGAAATTTGTGAACCAAGTGCACCAGAAAGAAGGGTTATATCTGTACGAATAAGACCAGTACTTTTTTTGATTTGAGCACTTAATGCTTCGTTGCCGCAAATGATCTTTGCGCAAAGATCATTAATACCATTAACAATTGCCGTATTAAGCGATGCTCCTTGCGCGGTAATTTGTTTTGATAGTTGCGATTTAGAAGTGCTTATCTGTCCACTAATAGAGTCTAACTGCGATGTTGTCGATATCTGTTGCGTGGCAAACCCAGTAGTTAGTTGATTAGAAATATTTTTCTCAGAAGTCGCTATCTTAGAACATAGCAAATTATTTTGTGTAGTTAATTGATCAGACAACGCTGATATAGCTAATATCAAAGAGTTATTTTGCAGTGTAAGGCTGGTAAGAACGGAAGATAGCTGAGAAGACAATGCATCATCGCCAAGAGCAATAAATGTTTCAACGCCTGATAAGGCAGACAGTAGCTCTTCACCTTGCAAAGCTATTTCTTGTTCTAATTGACTGACTTGTGAAGTTAAATCTATGTCTAGATTCTGAATGCTCGTTTCTATTGCTTGTAGCTTTGAACAGAGGGGGACAAATAATTGCTGTACCGTTTGTACAACTGCTATATTTATGTTCTGACCAAGACCTGCAATTTCAGCCAAAACCAAATCTATACGATTTTGCAAAATAAGAAGAATACTCAACATCTCTGTATGGCAACCAAACAAATCTACTTGATCACAGCAACCACGAGTTTGGGTAACCGTCTCCTGGACCTTATGGCATGCACGTTCATAAATATCTATCAGGCCTTCAACGGACAATAATAAATTATAAACCAAAGCATATTGATCTTCATCTGATGATGCTGCTGCGACCGCATCTTCGCTCTTTGTGCATTGATGCCCAACCAACAGATCCATACAGATTAGGCCGTGATGAAAAACGGAAAACAACATAACAAATAGTAAAAACACTGTACAATTGAATCGCCTCATCAAAAGCTTCTCCTTTATTTACTGATTTTGTTACATCACCAAATAATTACCGAACGGTAACGTAACGAACATCAGCATAGCTTTCGTAATAACACGCTCGATAGCACAAGTCAACCATAGCTCAATAATTTTGTTTTAGAGCTATCTTACAGCGTTTTATGCTCAAATTCTGTTTCAACATAGGCCCAATCAATTAAGGACCACCATGCTGCTATGTAATCAGGACGTTTATTTTGATACTTCAAATAATAAGCATGTTCCCACACATCAAGCCCAAGAATCGGTTCATAACCGGTCATAATTGGCGCATCCTGATTCGCGCTGGAGATAATTACCATCTTTTTATTTTTATCTGCGCATAACCATGCCCATCCACTACCAAACACAGACTTTGCTTTAGCGATAAATAGCTCTTTGAACGCATCAAATGTACCATATTCAGACTCAAGAGCGGCGCTCACCTTTGTTAACGGTCCTTGACCAATACATGGAGTTATATACCTCCAAAACAAACTATGGTTATAATGTCCACCACCATTATTGCGCACTGTTGTTCGAATAGCTTCAGGCACTTGGTCAATCTCTTTTAACAAATCAACCAACATTTTTTTTTGCAAATCCGGATATTGCTCCAACGCTTTATTAAGATTGTCTATGTACGCTTGATGATGCTTGGTATAATGAATCTCCATCGTTTGCTTATCAATGTAGGGCTCCAAAGCATCATATGAGTACAAAAGCTTTGGTAAAACATATGGATACACCATAATTTTCCACCTTTCTTTTTTATTGGCAAGAGTTACGCATCAATTCTGAACGATTTTTTATATCACTGCATACCAAAAGGCTAGACTCTCCTTTGATCGCTTTTAAATAAAATAAGATACTACTTGAAAGAATAATTCCACCTATACTAACCCATATCCAATTAAACCACTGTTTTCTGTAATGACGCACTTTATAGCCTTTTTAAAATTCTTTAGTCAAATAATTATTGAGCGGATATTGTACCATAGAAATATTCCATGGCCAATACTTCTTGAAACTATTTTTTGGTCACAATATTGACTTTATACATAACTTTTTGCCTTGACTAGAATAGAAAGAAAATCTTTGTCAGAACAAAGCCGATTTTTACCAACATATTTCAGATAGCTCGTCACCAAGTAGCAAAATTAATTTGGTATACGTAAGGAAAATCTCATGAAAAAAAAGCTTAGCTTAATACCATTTATTACAACATTCATCTTACTTGCCAAAGTCACCGACACAAGCGATACCGCCCCCACTCCTCTAACCTATGATGAAATTGAAAAGATTATTTTCAACTGGTCTCGGACCTTTGCTCAAACGTTACAACTTTCGGGTCAAAGACACTGCAACCCGGCCAACATTGAACAAGCAATGATTAAGTCTATCGACACATTTTGCTACACGCTCGATCCTCATTCATCCTTTTTGGACCCAAAAGCATATCGATCAATGATAGAAGCGACCAATGGGGAATTTTGCGGAGTAGGAATCATTATCGACAACACAAGAAAATCAAAGGACAGATTTTTACTGGTGGCCGATACCATTCCAGACGGCCCCGCAGACAAAGCAGGACTCAAGGCACTTGATAAAATAGTTGACGTTGACGGTAAACCACTTGAAGGACTAACAACCGAGGAAATAACCGCTCTTTTGAAAGGAGCACGTAATTCAACGGTTAAAGTTAAGATTCTTCGTGAAAACCAACAGGATTTAATTGAATTTATCATTCCAAGAGACTTAATAAAAGAACATAACCTACTGAGCTTTCAAATCAAAGATCATGATATTTACTATCTTGCTCTCAGCATGTTTTGCGAAAATGCTGCACGGCAGGTCGAACAACTGCTTATTGGCGCCAATACTCGTCCATGCAGAGGACTCATTTTAGATCTAAGAAATAATTCTGGCGGTCTTTTGACATCTGCTATAGATATTGCAGGTCTTTTTGGACCAAAAAATAGTACTGTCGTAATCACTAAGGATCGCAATAACAACGAAACGGAACGCCATCTAACAAAGCGTGCACCTGTGGCGAATGTATCAATACCAATCTTTATTATGATTAATAATTACACCGCCTCAGCAGCAGAGATACTAGCCGGTTATTTAAAAACATATTCTGAAAACGCCCAACATACTCCTGGCGCAGCACCGTTAGTATTTTTGATAGGAACTCCAACATTTGGAAAAGGGTCCGTTCAAGAGATAATACCCATTGGCAATAACTGCGCTCTAAAACTCACTACACAACTGTATTATTTGCCAGACTCAACCACTGTACAAGGAACGGGCATAGAGCCGGATTTTTATATCGAGCGTATGTTACCACAAACCGAACACATGCAATGGATAACTAAAAATTACGGCCACGAACATACTCTTGAAAATTTTATAAAACCTCCTTGTTACCAAAAGACCAAAGAAAAACCATCGACTCCGGCAATCAATGATCAGAAGAAAACAAGTAAAGAGCGGCTAGCCCAGCGGGCACAGCAGATGCTTGAACGTGATAATCAATTACAGCAAGCAATTACACTCATTGATATGATATATGCAATCAAACAAAAATCTCCAGAACTTGTCACAAGCAGAAAAAAGGTCCTAGAGTTCTTAGGATCGGCTTTTGCTCGCCAACAATCTCTTACTGCGCAAGAAGTAGCAACGTAGACTATTATTCGACCGTCAAGGCTTTTGCCAAGTTGCGCGGATAATCTATTGGTCTACCAAGCTCTTTTGCAATCGCATACACAAAAAACTGCATAAGACCCGTCATTGCAAGTTGCCCCAATAATGGTTTAACACGCGGTACAACAAAAGATACATCTGCCAAACATATGAGCTCTTGTTGTCCTTCGAATGCAAAAACAGCCAACCTCCCATCACGTGCTTTAACTTCTTGAGCATTTGATAGTAGCTTTCGATAAATCAGTTCATCTTGATGCGAAAATACAAACACAGGAGTATTTTTATCTATTAATGCAAGCGGTCCATGCTTGATCTCACCAGCCGGATAGCATTGCGAAAAAATATACGCAACCTCTTTAAGCTTGAGCGCCGCCTCAAGCGCAAATGGATAGCTGATATGGCGACCCAAAAAAATCGCCCTTTCATATTGAGCATAGTGCGGTGCATGTGTGTGTATAATCTCAAATTTATACTCCTCGACTGCATTTTCAAGAACTTGGGCACACGTGCGCAACTCCTCTTCTGCCTGCTCGAGTTGTCCGTCAGAGATCATTCCCTTTTGCAGCGCTATAAAATGAGCCAACCAGTACAGAACCGTCAGTTGTGTAGAAAATGCCTTTGTTGAAGCAACCGCAATCTCTCGACCAGCCTGGGTAAGCAAAAACCCACCTGCCTCACGCATAAGCGTGCTAGAATCAACATTTGTCAACCCAATAGTTGGCATACCACCAGACTCATTGACAATGCGCAAAGCAGCCAAAGTATCTGCTGTTTCTCCCGACTGAGACATTGCAATAAAAATAGCATTTTTTTCTGCAAAAAAGGGCATACATCGAAACTCTGACGCCAAATGAACTCGTGTGGGAATTTTACAAATCGTTTCGAAAAAAAATTGAGCCATGCGAGCAGCATGCCAGGATGTCCCGCAACCAACCAGATGAATACATTGTAATTGCGTAATGCTATCTGCCCAGATCGATAACTGGTCCCAAATGTGATCCATGTTAGATCTTAAAAATCCAACGGTTGCGCATATTGCCGTTCGTTGGTCAAAGATCTCCTTGAGCATATAATGTTCATAGTCTTTTTTCCCGTCAGTGCGCCAATCGTACTCGACTGTCTGGGGAACAATCGCTGAAGATGCTCCTGAAAAATCATACATCTCAAGAACATCTTTATGCGCAATGACTATACTCTCGTCAGGCATAAAAACGATTTTTTTCGTTTTATCAGCAAAGGCAATAGGATCTGAAGCAACAAACATTTCATCATCACCTATCCCTATACACAGCGGCGAGTGTCTGCGCACAAGCAACATTTGATCCGGGTATTGCTGCACAATACAGACAAAGGCATATGCCCCTTCAAGCCGCGCCACCAAGCTAATAACTGCGCCCTTGAACGTTACATGAGTGGCCAACATTGTTTCAAAAAGATGCGCTATAACTTCTGTGTCTGTTTGCGAATGAAACACATGTCCGTATTCTATGAGCTGTTTTTTGAGTTCGTGATGATTTTCAACAATGCCATTATGGACAATGGCAATAGTTTTTTCACAATCAAAATGAGGGTGAGCATTGTCCAAACGTGCGGATGAACCATGAGTAGACCATCTCGTGTGACCAACGCCTAAGAAGCCATCGATAGGAAACTGATTGAGACGTTCCTCCAGACAGATTAAACGCCCTTGCGTCTTAGCGTACAACAGCCGACCGTCAGAGGGACTCAAGCATGCAAATCCGGCTGAATCATACCCGCGATATTCAAGCCGACGAAGACCTTCCAAAATAAATGATTTGCTATAATTTTTTCCGATATACCCAGCAACGCTACACATCTTCTTTACCACTCTTCTTTATAAGGTAAAAAAACCGCCCCTTTTTTAATCCAAGCGGTTTTTTGTTATTTTTTTCTATATCGTCCTGTAGGTGGTATCGAAAAAAAAATCGTTAAAAAAATAATTAACGTTTCACAAACTGAAATTTACGCCGTGCGCCTCGCTGACCATATTTTTTACGTTCTTTATTTCTTGAGTCAACAGTCAACATGTTGTGTTGACGAAATAATGGACGCATAGTTTCATCAAGAAGCAGAAACGCTCTGGCAGTACCAAGCATAATAGCCGCAGCCTGACCAACTTTTCCGCCGCCGATAACGTTAACAGCAACATCATAATCCGCACTCGCAGGATATACCTTCGAAATAGTTGTTGCAACGACACGCGTCTCATTCGTGTCAAAGTATTCACCCAGATCGCCGTGATTTACGGTGAACTTTCCTGAACCTTTATAAACCCACACACGAGCAATGGCATTTTTCCGACGTCCAACGCCATGGGAAACGGGCGCAGAAGCTTTCTTCTGCTGTTTTTTTGGTGCCTTAGCAACCGGTAAAGTAGTCTTTTTTTGGATCATATAATTCTATAAGCCTTTCAAACGCACATCATTGTTAGGATCCGATTATCTTCAATAATACCGGCCAGAAAAAAATTGTCAAAACTAATACAAGATCTTCTGTGGAGCCGATGATCGGAGTCGAACCGACGACCTACTGATTACGAATCAGTTGCTCTACCAACTGAGCTACATCGGCACAAGAACAGAAATATATAGTACCAAAATAAGCGTAAAATAAAACTGTTTAGTTGTCCTTTGCCGTCACAAGACAAATATGCGCAAGGACCAACCGGTCAACGAAAAATCTATAGAGGCCATGCTTCTATTTTTTTTCCTTATCCTCAAACAACTCCTGACAGACAAGACAACGAGCTGCATCCGGATACGACCTAAGGCGCTTGTCAGAAATCTGTTGGGCGCAATCTGAACACACGCCAAAAATGCCTTCCTCTAGTTTTTCAAGGGCATGAACTATGCGCTTGTACTCTTCAGCTTCTGCCGTCTGAAGAGAGGTCCTTACAGACTCCATAGTTGACGTGAGAGCCTGATCACCAGGATCTTGAACCTGATCATCCGTTATCTTCTCATGCGTAAGCTCTACAAGCTTAGCCTCCAGCTCATTTTTCCTTCTGGTTAGATCATCTTTTATCTGAGCAAACTCACCATTTCGACTAATCACTGTTGTTTTTCCTTTTTTTTTGAAAAAAACGCTGCAATAATGCGCTAGATTGTTGCTGTAGAATGCCATTAACTACCACAAAAGTACCCCTTTTGTATACTGGAGATTGTTGTATGTTGTCAAGATGATATCCAAATAAAGGTGAGGTCGCACCATACACAACCCCCTCACATCTGCTCAAACGAATCAATGACATGCACATGCAGCACGGTTCAAGTGTTACAAACACCCAACATCGATCCAACCGCCAGTCACCCATGTGGCCCGTTGCTTGTTCAATGGCTATGCTTTCAGCATGAGCAAGTTGACAATGTTGTAACTCAACTTGATTGTAACCGCGCCCTATAACCTCACCACCTTCGCTTACAACAACGGCGCCTATAGGAACTTCGTCCTGATCGTAGGCAAACTCCGCAAACCGCAGCGCCTGAGACATGAAAATAGCATCTTGCGCTGCCCCAAAGCGTGATTCACCCAAAAGCTGAGTTCCTTTTAACAAATAATTGTTTGACATATTGAAAATAAAATGTAAAATACTTTATAAAGGCAAATCTTAGCATAAAAATATCAAATAGGGAATCTGGCATGAAAAAATCAATACATGTAGCCATTTTGCTCATTGGGATAATGTCGACCAATATCATCGGAATGAACAAGACAGGACCTGATAATAAAGTCAAACGCCATATATATGATTGTCCTGAAGAATCTGAAAAAAACCAACAGGATGAGTCAGATGATGATCAGGATGAGTCAGATGATGATGATACAGATGATCTTTTCAATCCTGACGATCCCGAGAAAGCAACAGACGTACACAGCGACCTGGGCAATACCTGCGAAACATCACATCTTGATAAAAAAATAGTATGGAAAAATGAGGGCAAAGATCACCTAATCGAAACAGAAGAAGAGTCCACTCCGGAATATCTTCCCAATAAAACTGGTTATTATCGAAAAAATAATCAGCTTTATTATGTCTGGACAACTGGAGAAAGATCAAAATTGCTCCCCAATGCAATTAGCCTTACCAAGGAGCATACAGTAAATGATTTAGACAATCCAAGCCGAAACAGTAACACCGAGAGCGATCAAGCGATAGGTCAGAAGAGCCCTTGGTATAACGCTCCCATTTGTAGAGTTAGTGGCTTTGTTGTGGTGGTTGCGCTCGCTGTATTTGTGGCCCACAAAATTTACAAGACTTTGGCTACAGACTCAGACAAAAGCCAGGCACCATCAGAAGAACGCGTATCATGAAAAAGCTATTATTATTAAGCACAATCTTAATTTTCTTAGCCACTGCAACCGATTCTGTATGCATGCAGGAAAGAATCCGTAACAATCAAGGCATTCAAAAAGCATTTGAAAGCCTTGAGCCGCCAAGGTCAAAACCTGAAAAGCCACCTTTAGGGTCGAAAACTGAAACGTCATCTCTATGGGAATATAAAGAACAGGTTATTGTCATCAGTCTGATTGGAAGCATAATCATAGGACTAGCCATCACTTACAAAGCATATCAACTCTATTCTGGAAAACAAAAAGCTAGTATGCGCAATAAACCGCAGGATCCAACATGAAAAACTTAAGATACACGGTCATCTTAATCATTAGTCTAGTTTCAATTGACACAAGTGGCATGTCAACAGAGCCTGTGCAAGCCAAAAAGTGGGAAGTCGTTGACCTGAACCCAGTCGAACCTATAATCCGCAATGGGTTTGTATGGAAGATTTATCCAGGCCAAAAAACCCCACCTCTCCCATCAGCAACACCACTGGACCCCTACGTCAGGGCACCTGATTTTGCCAAAGATGTCATTGCGCCTAGTTGCGCAATTATCGTTGCATCGTTAGCGGTTTATTTAGGCGTAAAGATGTACAAATTTCTACAATCAAAAACACAATCAGAACAGACAAACAACCCTAAAACATCAATGAAGGAAAACATACTATGAAGAAACTATTATCCAGCATCGTTTTCATAACAATGCTTATTACAACAAACGCTTTATCCATGGACGAAATTTCAATATTACCGAATGGTACTGATGAAACATGCTTATATAAAAATAATGAAGCATGGTACCATTGGGATACCACGCTTCAGAAAACAACAAAGATATCCGAAGCAGACGTTGAGTCAGCTAGGTATTTCAAGCTGAAAAAATACAACATCGATATGGATCCAAAATGTTATGAAGAACAGCGCCCTAATCACACACCAGCGGTCAGCAACACCTCACAACGGGCACCGTCACCTGCAGTAGATGGCAAACAATCAACCGATCAAAGCTCTTATGCTGCGGTTTATGTCGTTGGCGCAATGTTAATCATAACTGCATCTGCCTACTTGTATTACAAAGTATCAAAAAAGGAAGAAGAAACAGAAGAAATCAACTAAAGGACCCAGGCGTGCTCATATTGCATTTTCTGGCAAATACTCTATCCTTTTCCTGTGAATACATTGCTTAGTGTCGCCTAGTTTTGCCACAAAATATAAAAACAGTTAGGGAATCGCCGCCATGGCAAATGATAATAATCCCGGAAAAAAAACAAACGAATATTCCGCCCAATCAATCAGAGTAATGGAAGGACTTTCTGCTGTCCGTAAAAGACCGGCCATGTACATCGGATCAACAGGGCCGCAGGGGCTGCACCATTTGGTATATGAAGTAGTCGACAATTCAGTCGACGAAGCCCTTGGTGGACATTGCGACAACGTTAAAGTTATTTTGCATACTGATGGGTCCTGTTCTGTTGAGGATAATGGTCGAGGAATCCCAACAGACATTCATCCATCTGAAGGTGTGTCTGCAGCGGAAGTAGTTCTTACAAAACTTCACGCAGGAGGAAAATTTGACAAAGAATCATACAAATTTTCAGGCGGATTACACGGAGTCGGAATCTCCGTTGTTAATGCATTATCATCTTGGTTGAAGTTAACCGTCTTTCAACATCATAAAGTTCATGAGCAATATTTTGAATGCGGAATCGCAAAAGATTCACTTCATGTCACCGGGGATACGGAAAAACGCGGCACCCTCATCCAATTTATGCCAGATTCCACTATTTTTACAGAAACAACTGAGTTTAGCTTTGAACTTTTATCCGCCCGCCTGAGAGAGCTAGCTTTTTTAAATAAAAAGCTAAAAATATCAATCTCTGATGAACGAACCGACCGCTTCCATGAATTTTATTTTGAAGGCGGCATCGTTTCATTTGTTGAATTTATCAACAAAAAAAAGAATCCGCTGTTTACAGAGGTAATTCATTTCGAATCCGAGTCGGAAAGCCTGCTGCTTGATATTGCCCTGCAATACAATGACGGATACGGAGAGCAACTTTTTTCCTTTGTAAACAATATCAATACGGTCGAAGGCGGAACACATGTGTCCGGTTTTCGTTCGGCGCTTACTAAAATATGCAATAAAAAAGCTTCCGAATTCAATCTAATAAAAAGCGGCGCTGAAGGATTTTCAAGCGAGGATGTTCGCGAAGGATTGGTAGGTGTCATCAGTATCAAAGTACCTGAGCCACAATTTGAAGGACAAACAAAAACAAAACTTGGCAATAGCGAAATAAAGGGGATAGTTGATTCCTGGTGCTTTGCAAATCTAGAAACATTTTTTGAAGAAAATCCAACGATAGCCCGTAAAATTTTGCAAAAAGCTGAACTTGCAAAGCATGCTCGAGAAGCAGCAAAAAAAGCTCGAGATCTCACGCGCAGAAAAACCGTTCTTGAATCTACGCTCTTGCCAGGCAAGCTGGCTGATTGCAACAGTGAAGAGCCCGCCAAAACGGAACTTTTTATCGTTGAAGGTGATTCTGCAGGAGGATCTGCAAAAATAGGACGTGATCGCCTTATTCAGGCCATTTTACCACTCAAAGGTAAAATTTTGAACGTAGAAAAGGCGCGATTTGATAAAATTTTGTCCAACGAAGAAATCCGAGCCCTCATCACTGCAATCGGATGTGGCATCGGTACTGAGTTTGACGTAACCAAAGCTCGATATCATAAAATTATCCTCATGACAGATGCCGACGTAGATGGCTCACACATACGCACCTTGCTACTCACATTCTTTTTCCGCTATATGACACCACTGATTGAGGCAGGATATTTGTATATCGCTCAACCGCCACTTTACAAAGCAAAAATCGGCAAAAAAGAACAATATTTAAAGGATGATAAGGCGTTCAAATCGTTTCTATTTGATTGGGCACGTGAACAGACAGAACTATCATTTGATGGTACAAAATGCACAACAGAAGAGTGCCTCACACTTATAAATGCATTGGCAGAGTATGAAGAGCTTTTAGCAGTTATTGGAACAAGATTCTATATTTCATCTGAACGATGTGATCACCTCATTGTGGCGTTGTACAAGTCTGGGTGGCAGCCTGGGGCGTCAAAAGAATTCATTTTGTCCGCACTTAAAGCTGAGTTCCCCGAATATACCATCCACATTAAAGAGCCCGCTCCTACCGCTGTCAATCAAGAGGCAATTGAAGCTGAAGATGCCATACAAGAGTATTTTGCTTTTTCATTGCTAAACACGCAATGGAGCGTGCCTTATTCCTTTTTTGAGGCTGCGGAAGTAAAACGATTGGTATCAACTCTAATTTTACCAATTATACGTCTAGAAGAAGAGCAATGGGCACTTTTTATCAAAGAAAAAGAACGCTCAATTGCTGGACACTCCATTATAGAGCTGGTACGCGCCATAAGTGCTATAAGTAAGCCATACTTGAATATCCAACGTTATAAAGGCTTGGGAGAAATGAATGCTGATCAGCTATGGGAAACCGCAATGGACCCTGCTGTTCGTTCGTTGCTTAAAGTAAACATAGAGGATGCCCTGGAGGCTGACCGTTGGTTTACCTCATTAATGGGAGATGACGTCAGTGGGCGCAAAGAATATATCGAAAAGTACGGACAGTTTGCAAAAAACTTAGATATTTGAACAAATTTGACAGTTATGCTATAAAATGCTACTATCAATAGTGTATTAAGCATATTTACAACATCTTGATAATGCCAACGCGCTTGAAAGGAGCATTGACAATGAGTTCATATAAAGATCTTTTACTACTGCTAGGCCTTGTAGTCTCTAGTTCCTGCTTGGCGAGTGATCAGGATGATGGTATTGGTATACAGGATGATGATACATATATCGATGAACTTAATATTCAAACGCTTGAAATGCCTGAACTCTCACCCTCGCAAACAAATCTTGATACTCAAAGGTCTCCACTAAATAAGAGGAACGAACAAGTTCCTGCCGGTTCAGATGCGACGATTGCAGAACAAACCGAAGTCTATACATTGATGAAAGCTTATTGCATGAAAGGTGTCAATAAACCATTTAAGGATTGCTTAAATGAAATCAGAGAGAAAAAAAAAGGCCCAGAGCAACAAAGCGACCCTAAGCATGAACAAAATATTGACGAACCTAGTAAAAACCAATCACCCCAATCACCGCTAATCAGCACATCGCTGCTGCAACCAGAACAACCGAAACAAAACAACATTGATAATGAACCTAGCCAAGCACCCGAACCACCACTAACCAGCACACCGCTGCTTCAAGCAGATCAATCAGAACAAAGCAACCCGGAAGATAACTCAACACCTTTCATACGACTATGTTCCAATGGCTATTTTTGGGCAGTTGCAATCTGCGCATACTTCGGCGTAAAAATATACAAAAGACTCTATTGCTGCGCGCCAAAGCCTACCTACGACCCTGAAGATGCTCAATCAAACCAGCAAGCAAGATAAACCCACACTATTTCCGCTCAAACACACAGGTCATAATGGTGATTGAATGCCATGTATAAGCCAATTAACAAACAGACTCACCATCAAGACAGTGAGTCCAATCTATTATTTTCAAAAACACAACGATTTATAGACCAACATTGTCTGATAAAAGCAAAATCAACAATTATATGCGGCTTTTCAGGTGGTCCTGATTCATTATTTTTACTCATTTTTTTAGCCAGACTTGCACAAAATGGACTGATAGCTCTAATTGCAGCGCATCTTGACCATGAATGGCAGCTCGATTCTGACAAAACTGCACAATTTTGTATCGATGCCGCTAATCGGATGGGCATAAAAATTATCACGCAAAAATTATCAGAGCTACCACACACGCTTACCCATAAAAATGGATCTCTTGAAAATATGGGGCGGATTGCACGTAAACTATTTTTCGACAGCCTATATCAAAAGTTTAATGCAGACGCCGTAGCATTAGGACACCATCTACAGGACCAACAAGAAACTTTTTTTATACGATTAATTCGCGGAAGTTCCTTGACCGGGCTTACGGTCATGAAAGCTCGCTCAGGCCATGTAATTCGCCCACTACTCGAACTGCACAAAGCCGATATCGTAGAATATCTTGTAAGGAATAATATAAAATTCATTCACGACAAAACAAACGATTCAGACAGCTTTCTGCGCAACCGCCTACGCAAATATGTCATACCCGCCCTAAGATCGTGCGACAACCGATTTGATACAAATTTTTTAAAAACTATCACTCGACTACAAGAAGGTGATGAAGCTATAACTGCGGTTGCAAAGCGCTTTTTAAATCAAAAAAGCGTTGTAATCGACAACCAAGCATGGCTACCAATCTCAACGCTTCTAGACCAGCCAATTAATCTGCAACATTGCATTTTAATCAACTATCTTATTGCAAACAAGGCGCAATTCAATCCATCAAATCGCTTTTTACAGGAGATTTTACATTTTTTACAATGTAATAAAAGCAGATCTCATCAACTATCTGACGACTGGCTACTCTCAAAGCTAAACGGGCTCGTGGCTATCCACAAAAGAATATCATGTTAGTCGTCGATGTAAGGGACGCTAGTCGACATATCCGTCACGATCTTTAACAATCGAGACCGTCTTTTCATATAGACCCTATCCGTAACATCACTAAAAAGCCGTAAAACAAAACTAACATCCATATGCTTTATTAAAACAATCACACACTGTTCAAAATTGCCCAAATACCGTGTGCTTGAAAGATAACCAGGACTGTTTTTCTTAACGCACAAATAATTCTCATAAGCAACATCCATAGCAGTCAAGCCTTTCTGATCTTTATTATAAGAGTCTGCGCCATTGACAAGTAACCATTCAAGCAATTCTGAAAAGCCTATATTTGCAGCATACGTTAAGGGCGTAATACCATTATGCTCTTGTCTTATAAGACCAGGATGTGAGCTACTCAGTCCCCTAAGAACCTGAATATATTCATCATAAATCGTTGATATAACCTGAGATTCTTCGCTTAACAAAACAGTTAATCTATCCTCAACAGGAAACTCCGTACGTTCTTTGTTAGCATTCAACAATACTTTGTTAGTCATCAATTCAATTGCTTCAATATCTCTCACCAAACTGGTAATAGTATCTGAAAACGTTTTAACCTCTGCTTGAGAACAGCCCTCACTCACTCCCAAGCGACCCAACAAATGTAGTAACCCATCATCTTCTTCCATCGCATATAAACTCAACGGAAAAAAAATATGCATAATAAAACAAACAGTAAAATAGTTAATCATGAAAAAATTCCACCCTCACGTAATAGTATAAACAACACATGACATGATATACACTGTGGTAATTGGTTACATTTACAAAGCTCAGCAACCAACAACCGTTCTTTTAAGAGCCTTTTTTTCTTTTCTTTTCTTCTTCCAAAAAAGCCTAGAGACATCTTTAAAAGTCGTTAAGTCTGTGCTGATTGACACTCTTGACCTCAAAACCTCGACACAGGTTTCAAAGTCTCCCATAAAAAAACGTGGGGTTGAATATTTAGATAACGCATCCATCATACCAAAACAACGGTCATAGGCTATATGAAGAACCGTTTGACCAGATGTATTTTCCTTAGCAACATCGGCTTTATGCCCAAGTAACCATTCAAGCAGTTGCGTATGGCCAATTCCCGCGGCATGCATTAATGGGGTTTTATCGTTAAAGGCCTGCTCGATCAAAGTAGGATCCAATGTGAGCGCTTCTTCAAGGGCCCGAAAATGACCACCACAAATAGTTGAGACAATCCAATTATTCTCATCGTATGTGTCAAGCAATTTTTGATTTAATACGTTTTGCAGCGGATCCCTACGTTCATCTCGTGCGTACGGCTTTATGCCCTGGGCAATGCAATCTTTATAATATTGATTGCATTCTTTATGTATTTGATCCTTGTATGAGATTTCAACTTTCTCGATACATTCTGTTAAGCAGATAAGAATTTTTGCAAATGGATTAAGCTCCACTTCAGAACAGCTCACACCTTTTTCCATCGCACATAAACCCAACGGGAAAAAAATCTGTATGATACAATAAGCGAAAAAATAGGTAACCATACAATCACTCCTTTTTTTAAGATGACATTATACAAAACACAACAATAACACAGCACATGCTGCTTTAGCCAGAAATTTTTTCTTTCTTGAAGTACTTCTAGTAGACTACCACTCAACATAGCGGTAAACCAAAAAAGAGATGTTGCCAGAACCGAAATTAGGAAGATCATGCGCGAAGAATCATCGCACATACAGTTGCTAATTTTGGCAATCGCTATATCGCTTTTACTACATGCTACAGGGCTCATAATACTATTTTATACGCTAGGACCTGAGCCTACGGTATGGATAGCCATGCCAACCCAAGAATACACCCCAACTGAAGATCTAACCGTTACACAAACACACAGCCAACCAGCTCAGCTTTCAATGGATGCATGGGCTCACGTTGCAAGCGAGACCAACGAACATAAAACAAAACCGAATAGCTCTGAAAAGACGACACAAAGTGTCGATAACAACATAAATCTTCATACCAAGCCAACACACACAATTAACAAAAAAAGAATCTCTAAACAAAAATCTCCCATTTCACTTAAATCATTTGTTCAGAAATTTTTACATCATGCAGATAACGGTAAACAAACATCAACAACTAATAGCAGCAGCGATGGCATAGCAATGCACGGAGCACGGTCTGGAAAAGCCTCTGTTGCTCAACTTATTTTACGACGATATGCACAAAAAATTATACTGGCACTGCAAACTCGCTTTAGAGCTCATCGTCATGCACTGCCGATGAATCTCATTCGAAAAAGTGATCCTATAGAGATTTCGGTTCAGCTTGATAAATCCGGAAAACTTCTCAACGTTGCTCTTATGCGCTCTTCTGGCTTTTCCGACCTCGATACGTTTGCTCTTGCCATTTTTTACGATACTCAGGGATCATATCCCTCTATCCCGGATGAACTTATGTTGCCACAATACACTTTGATCATTCAAGATCTACTCAACGTTTTTCACGCTCCAGTATCAGCCAGCCTTTTAAAACAAAAATAAACGGGTGAACAATTCCAAAAACTGCACATCATTTGGTAGCATCGCCACGTTAGCGCTTTCTGTCTGTTCAGCCGGATTTTTTATAACCAAGACTTTTAGCGTACCCGACGACCTGTTGCAAATAAACAATATTTCATATATTGTAAGCATAAGAAAGCGTTTTTAACTATTTTACTATGATGTATTTTTATGCATAAATGCCACATAGAAATAATTACAACGAGCCTAATGCCATTTAGCACATATAACACAACGACAAACAATGTATGTAAAGGAATACGCATGACATCTCTTAATAAAACAATGTGGTTGGTAGCGTTTTTATTTTCAATCTCGCTTAATAGCTCACGGCTTTGTGGCGCGAACGAACAAAGCCGTTCGTTATTTCATCTACCAGGGCTGCTCTCTGCGATAGAAGAGGGTAATGTGTATAGCGTTCAAAGAATGATCGCTCTGGGAGCTCCAGTAAATGCTGAAAGCAAAGATGTATGGAGGAACATATTCACACCGTTATCTCTTGCAAGCGCCCGCGGCCATCTAGAGATAGTGAAACTCCTACTGGCAAACGGCGCCTATGACAGTCTGGCATTAGATCGCGCCATACGCATAGCCAGTTATAATGAAACTCACAAATCACTGTCTGATGCGATAATGGCGCCAATCTTTACCTGTCTGCTTGAAGTCGGGATTCAGCCATCTGGTGAGCAACGTATTCTTTGTGACGCAATTACTCAATCATACCAAAGCATCATACCTATATTGCTAGAGCGGGGAGCATCCGTTAATAAACCTAACCATAATGGAGAAACACCACTATGGTGCGCAAAAAAGTGTAAAAATAACGATGCGATAGTAACATTACTGTTAGAAAATGGGGCGGATATAAACCTGGAAAACAGATGGGGAATCACGCCTACGAAAATCGCAATAACCGGCTGCACAGAAGACGAATATAGGCGCATCAGAGAGCTTTTGGCTGAAGCCAAAAAAAATAGACAACGAAGCTCGAATAATGCTTGCGCACTATCTTAAAATGCTTCTTGATGTGCGCCTACCCGTTTGGGCAACCGAATGACCTACCGCAAACGCTTTTATGTACACCCTGCAGCATATCGGAATGTATCACGCTTGCCCTGACAATAATCACTCTTGACCCACCATTGTTTTTACATAGACTGGTAACAATATAAAAAGGTCAAACAGGAGGGTCATGAGCAAAACAGTCATTCTTGGAGCAGGGCTAACGGGCATATCTGCAGCTTATCACCTGGAAAAAGCAGGCTATTATGATTACCTATTATTTGAAAAAGAAAATAGCCCAGGAGGATTATGTCGCTCCTTGTTTCAAGACGGCTTTACTTTTGACTTTACGGGCCACCTACTACACATCAACGATCATTATTTTCGTTCGCTCATTACAAACATAATCGGCTTTGAGATGTTCGAGCAGATACAAAGGCGCTCGTTTGTCTACACACACAACAGATACACCGCATACCCATTTCAAGGAAACCTAAAAGGACTGCCATCAAACGTTATTGCAGAATGTATAGAAGGCTTTGTAAAAAGGAAACATTCCATTCATGCAGTATCAACGTTTCGCGAATGGGTCTTACATCAATTTGGAGAAGGTTTTGGCAAACATTTTTTCTTCCCTTATCAGGAAAAAATATTTGCCTACAACATTAACAATCTTACTGCAAGCTGGACAGGTCGCTTTGTACCTCCAACAACACTTGCTGACATAATAGACGGCATCGTCAATGATAACCGCAATGAACAAGTAGGTTATAATGCACAGTTTTTCTATCCAAAACAGGGCGGAATTGCCTCCTGGGTAGAAAAATTTGCCTCCTATCTGATAAACCCTATACAATTCAATCACACCGTCACCGCTATTAACTTAAACACCAAACAGATCAGATTTTCTAATGGTCGCACCCAAAGCTATGATCGTCTTATTAACACCATGCCCCTGGACAGATTAATAGACCTTTTACAAGACAAATCATCCACCTACTTTAAAAAATCTCAGCCGAATCTACTATGCAATAGCGTAATAAATTTTAATATTGGATTTAATCGTCCTGATATTTGCGATAAACACTGGATCTATTTTCCAGAAACGGAAATTCCGTTTTATCGACTTGGATTTCCACACAATTTTTCTCGAGCAAGCGTTCCCAACGGATATAGTTCACTCTATGGAGAATGTTCATTTCTAAAACGCCCAACAGAAGATCAGCAACAACTCTTGCATAAAGCAATTGAATACACAAAAAAACTACTTTCATTCTCACAAGAGGATATTGTTACACAAAAAATAGTTACCATTTCACACGCCTACGTCATTTATAATGCCTGGCGTGATGCAAACCTACAAACACTCTTGTCAGAGCTTGAAAATCATGCCATTTATTCTGTCGGCCGCTATGGCGCATGGAAATATTCAAGCATGCAAGAGGCAGTTCTTGATGGAAAAGATATCGCACAAATCATCTGCTCAACAACCGATAAACCACATATAAGCGTGGTCATCCCTAATAAACGTACAAAAACAAAAAGAGTACGTGTACCCAATACCCAGAGCGATAGGTATGTTTGACCTGTACAATAATATGCCTGTACTGATAACGGGAGGGCTCGGCTTTATCGGTTCACACCTTGCAGAGGCTCTTGTGCTCTTGGGAGCTCATGTTACCATTCTTGATAACCAATCAACGGGAAAAAGAGAAAATATACAATCCATACATAACCAGATCACTCTGATTGACGGTGATGTCACAGATATAGATGTCTGCCTGAAATCCACAAAAGATCAAAAAATAGTTTTTCATTTAGCGGCACATACGAGCATATTGCAATCAATGGAAAACCCGTATCAATGCCATCATGGTAATACAGTCGGGACATTAAACATGCTAGAAGCTTCACGAAAACATGGCATAAGCCGATTTGTTTTTTCATCATCAGCAGCAGTTTATGGATTTTGCGAAGGAATATGCACAGAGGATACACCTTGCAAGCCGACATCAACGTATGGCTACTCAAAATACTTAGGAGAACTACTGTGTAACGAATTCAGCAATCTCCACAATCTTTCAACGATAGCTTTGCGATATTTTAACGTGTATGGCCCACGCCAAAGATTTGATACTGCATATTCTGCCGTTGTAGCCCATTTCTCTTACCTGATGCAATCTAATAAGCCACTTACTATATTTGGAGACGGCCTACAGACTCGTGACTTTGTTCCAGTACTTAACATTGTACAAGCAAATCTTATCATGGGCATCCTGCCACATTCACCTCACGCACCATTTCAAGTCTTTAATGTAGCAAGCGGAAAAGCCATAACAATATTAGAACTGATAGCTCACCTAAAAGAGATCTTTCCAGGGTTTGATCAACCTATACATTTTGCTCCTCAAAGACCGGGGGAAATATACCACTCTGGCGCAGATTGCACCAAGCTCAAAGCAGTTCTTGATTGTTTGCCCGCCCAAGGCTCCTTCGCAAAACGCAATCCAAATGAGTTTTTCGCTTAAATCTTTAGGCAAAGCTTGCTTTAGCCACGATTGTTACAGTTCTGAGCGTACGGCTCTAACCTGCAGATCGGGTTGCTTAGGTTGTTCATTTTTTTCATATTCAATTTTGTAGACAATGTTTGCATAAGGAGTTGGCATTCCCATGGTCAGGACGGCGGCAGCTGTTGCAGTTAGGATGACGATGCCGATAACGGCTGCAGTGATTTGAGCAGTGCGTTTTATTTTTTGATTACGTTCTACATTGCGTTCTAGCAAGCCTATTTCGTCCATAAGTGTATCAAATTCTTTTAGATGAAAATCATCTGCCTCCGTTTTTGCAGTCGCTATAGCAGACTTTAAAGCATCTAATTCATCAAGCTTATTGGGATTATTATTGCCCAAAATCTTTTCTTTTGCCTTGTGAAAATCCCGTAAAAGTTTCCTATCTGCACCTTGCTTTGCATAGCGGTTGTAGTCCGGGTGAACGTTGCTTGTTTGTTTTGGATCTTGTGGCGAGCTAGCCTGTTTTTCGATTGGCTTTGTTGTGACGCCACGTTCTCTTACTAGTTCATGCTCTAGCTGGTTTTGTATATCTTGTTCGACTAAAGCATCACCTTTCATTGCTTGTTTGAGATCAGCAAGGCTATCTCGCTGGGTTTTTTTTATAAAAACGCTGACATCCTCATCTCCTTTATATTTGAGAGTAGTCAGATTCACGCTTGCTTGAGCAAGGTTTTTATAATGCTGGTGGAATTGACTTACATCATTGATAAAATCTTGCTCAAGACCTCTAATCTTTGCAACCGTTTCTTTAATCGGTTTGCTATACTCAATAGGCATCCTATCAGCCAAACGATTTATATCGTTCAGGTTTTTGACTTGATCCAAAAGAGTCCTACTTATAAACACATCTTCAGCGTTCTGCAGGTTTCCCACCATTGACAATTGCAATTCTCTTTGATCTAAAAATTCTTTTCTTTTGTTAGATAAATTTTTTAATGCACGCTCTTTTTCTGTTAAATCACTTAATGTATCATATTGCCCCTGCAATTTTTGTATTTGTTGCCTTGTTTCGTTTGCTTTGATTGTAGCTTCCTCTAGGCCTTGACGTTTCTCCTGCATCCACGTATAGCTTCCCTTAACCTCATCCTTATCACCTAGTTGAAAGGATAAAGACTTCTCGATCCTATTCAATGTTTGCGTAATTTTTTTTGCCTTCTTTTGTGCCGCAACAATGTCTAGCATCTGTTGTTCTTCCTCCTCTTCCGATTCCGACTCCTCCCCCTCCATCGCCACCGCACTGCCCACACCGCATCCAAACACTGCAGACCCAAAT